>NZ_QTMG01000038.1:0-8791 GCF_003635435.1 Parabacteroides sp. AF21-43
TTGTCAAGTGAATAACTTACGGCTGGGGGTAGCCGTAAGCTTACGAGTCTGGAAGTGGTTAGTTATTCACTTGGGAAGCCTTTCTCAAGTGAGTTGGTCTGTTGATTAACAGGATATAAGACAGCGATTTATATGGCAATGGTTATCCCATGATCTCATCTGTTGGCCGACTTCTATATTTCTGTAGGTCGACTTGTCTTAGGTTGCCGGCTGAAATGAAATATATATGAGCCTGAAGATACCCCCACTGATTATCGGGTGAGCCGAATTTTCTTCTGATAAGGCATTGGAGACAAGACTTATAGGCAATAATAAAAAAACCTACAAATCGCAGATTTGTAGGTTTTTGTCCACTTACTCTCTTGTTTTGTTCAGTAGATTCTGCGGAAAGACAGGGATTCGAACCCCGGGAACCTCTCGGTTCAACGGTTTTCAAGACCGCCGCAATCGACCACTCTGCCATCTTTCCAATATGTTTTGCGATCAAACGTTTCATTTAATTGCTTTGCAAAGGTAGTCATTCTTTTGGAATATACAAGAGTCTTATGCGCTTTTTTTCTTTTTGTTTATTCTTTTCTTTTAAGAATAGAATGTGTGGGAATCCCCTTTTTATTGCTATTTTTGTAGCAAATAATTTATCAATCAAGTAAAAGGTTTCTATATGAGAAAGTTGAAAAGTTTATGGCTGGTTTCGGTTGTGCTGCTATTAGTAAGCTGCTCGATGTCCGCTAAATCAGATAAATCAAGTGAGGCTGGTACCGCCTCCAAGGGAGAGGTCGTTACTTTGAACAAGGCAGAGTTCCTGCAAAAGGTATTCAATTACGAGAAGAACGCTACGAAATGGGTATATGAAGGTGATAAGCCTTGTATCATCGATTTTTATGCGGACTGGTGTGGTCCCTGCAAGCAAGTGGCTCCTATTTTAAGGGATTTGGCTATCCTGTATAAGAATGATATCGTAGTTTATAAGGTAAATGTGGATAAGGAAAAGGAGTTGGCTGCCGCTTTCGGCATACAAAGTATTCCTACGTTCTTGTTTATCCCTAAGGAAGGACAGCCTCAGATATCGATGGGAGCTCTTCCCCGTGAGGAGTTTGTGAAACAGATCGATACTTTCTTGTTGAAGAAGAAGTAACACGACTTAGTTAATCATCATTTATAGATCGGAAAGCCGTAGAATTTTAGATTTTACGGCTTTTTTAATTGGGAGGGATGCTTTATGAAAGTAGGAATTATCAGATGTATGCAAACAGAGGATTTTTGCCCCGGTACTACTGATTTTAGGATGATCCGTGAGAAAAAGGGAGCCTTTGAGGGTGTAGAGGAAGATATTGAGATCATTGGGTTTATCAATTGCGGAGGTTGTCCCGGAAAAAAGGCCGTATTAAGGGCGAGGGAGTTGGTGAATAGAGGGGCGGATAGTATCGCTTTTGCTTCCTGTATCCAAAAAGGGACGCCGATAGGTTATGCCTGTCCTTTCGCCAAAAGGATGAAGGATGTTATCCAGAACGATTTAGGCGATGGCATCCGGCTGATCGATTATACGCATTAGGAAGATCCGGTAGCTGGTGGAAAAGGCATAAAAAAAGAGGGCATTGAAAAATGTCCTCTTTTTTATTTTGGCATCGCACGAATTATTCAGCGCTTTCAGTTGCCGGAGCTTCTTCAGCGGGAGCCGCTGCGGCTGCTTCCTCAGCTTGCTTAGCAGCTTCAGCTGCTGCCAATTCTGCTTTCTTTTTAGCTACGATTTCTGCTTTTGCCTTATTAGCTTCCTTCTCAGCCTCAAGACGTGCTTTAGCTTCTGCTCTAGCTGCTTCGCTGTCTTTTTCTTTGATAGCTTGTACGGAAGCTTGTTTGTTCTTCAACCAAGCTTGGAATTTCTCCTCAGCTGCGGCTTCGTCGAACGCACCCTTCTTAACACCTTCCAATAAATGCTTTTTCAAGCAAACGCCTTCGCGAGAAAGGATGTTACGAGTTGTGTCTGTAGGTTGAGCACCTACTTGTAACCAATACAAAGCTCTTTCGAAGTTCAAATCTACTGTAGCAGGATTAGTGTTCGGATTATAAGAACCTATCCTTTCAATAAATCTTCCATCACGTGGAGCCCTGCTGTCTGCGATCACGATTTGGTAGAAGGCGTAACCTTTACGACCGTGTCTTTGCAATCTAATTTTTGTTGCCATGTTTGAATAATTAATTTAAGCTGTTTGTATTAGCGGGTGCAAAGATAGGAGTTTCTGTTTATAAAACAAGCGTTTTGTTGGAAAATATGTGGATGCTTCTGCTTTTTTTAAAGGTAGTTTAAGGGATTAGTCCCTTATGCAATTGGTTGCCGACACCGTCGGCAATAATGCTGACGCTGTCGGAAATATTGCTGACGCCGTCGAAAATATTGCCGACGGCATCGGCAACCAATTTCTTCCTAGTCTTGCCCCGGAAAGATCGTATGAAATCTCCTGTACATCCCTAATGAAAGGGATTTTTCTTATCTTTGCGGCTTCATTATATTAATGTATTAAAATAAACATATGATTTCAGTTGACGGACTAACAGTAGAGTTTGGTGGAAGCGCCCTTTTCTCGGATGTTTCTTTTGTGATTAACGAGAAAGATCGTATCGCCTTGATGGGTAAGAACGGTGCCGGTAAATCTACCTTGTTGAAGATATTGGCCGGCGTGCGGGAGCCAAGCCGTGGAAAAGTGTCCGCCCCTAAAGATACCGTGATCGCTTATTTGCCGCAGCATTTGATGACGGAGGATGGCCGTACCGTTTTCGAGGAGACGGCGCAGGCTTTCGCCCATCTGCACGAGATGGAGGCGGAGATCGCCGAATTGAATAAGCAACTGGAGACTCGTACGGACTATGAGTCGGATGGTTATATGGAGCTGATCGAGCGGGTCTCTACCTTGAGCGAGAAATTCTATTCCATAGAGGAGATCAATTACGACGCCGATATAGAGAAAACCTTGTTGGGACTGGGTTTCAAACGGGAGGATTTCGACCGGCAAACCAGTGAATTCAGCGGTGGCTGGCGTATGCGTATCGAACTGGCGAAACTACTGTTGAAGAAACCGGATGTCCTTTTGCTGGACGAGCCGACGAATCACTTGGATATCGAGTCTATCCAGTGGTTGGAGGATTTCTTGATCGATAACGGTCAGGCCGTAGTGGTGATCAGCCACGACCGTGCGTTCGTGGATCATATCACGACTCGTACGATCGAGGTGACGATGGGCCGGATTTATGATTATAAGGTAAACTATAGCCAATACTTGCAATTACGGAAGGAACGTCGTGAGCAACAACAGAAGGCTTATGACGAGCAACAGAAGATGATCGCCGAGACGAGAGAGTTCATCGAGCGTTTCAAGGGCACGTACTCCAAGACCTTGCAGGTGCAGAGCCGTGTGAAGATGCTGGAGAAACTGGAGATCTTGGAGGTGGATGAGGAAGATACCTCGGCTTTGCGCTTGAAGTTTCCGCCTTCGCCCCGTTCGGGCTCTTATCCGGTGACGATTGAGAATGTCTCGAAAGCGTATGGCGATCATACGGTTTTCCGAAACGCTAATCTGATGATCGAGCGAGGGGATAAGATCGCTTTCGTCGGGAAGAATGGCGAGGGTAAGTCTACCTTGGTGAAGTGTATCATGAAAGAGATCGAGCATGAGGGGACGTTGACGCTGGGGCATAACGTGATGATCGGTTATTTCGCCCAGAACCAAGCCTCCCTGCTGGATGAGAATCTTACGGTTTTCCAGACGATAGACGATGTGGCACAAGGCGATATCCGTAATAAGATCAAGGATCTGCTGGGTGCGTTCATGTTTGGCGGCGAGAACTCGGCGAAGAAGGTGAAGGTGCTTTCCGGTGGCGAGCGTACACGTCTGGCCATGATTAAGCTATTGTTGGAGCCTGTGAACTTGCTGATTCTGGATGAGCCGACAAACCATCTGGATATGAAGACGAAGGATATCTTGAAGCAGGCGTTGCTTGACTTTGACGGGACGTTGATCGTCGTATCCCACGACCGTGATTTCTTGGATGGGCTGGTCTCTAAGGTCTATGAGTTCGGAAACCAAAAAGTGACGGAGCATTTGGAAGGCATCTATGAGTTTATGCAGCGCAAGAAGATGGAGAATCTGCGTGAGCTTGAGCGGAAGAATTAAATCCTCCACCCAAGCGTCAGCATAATATCATACGTGGAGCTATCTATATCTTTATGATACTTATAATGGGTACGGCGGGAGAAATAACGATTTCGCAACGCAATATTCCATTTATGCTTGGACATATAGGCTAAGGTGGTGGAAAATACCGTTAAACGTGCGTTGCCGGCATCGCCTTGTACGTTTAACTTTGTAGGGTCCACCGCATTCCAGTCTATATCCGGCTCGTATCCTTTCCATGTGAAGATATGGTAGTTCTCCAAATCGATCAAGAACGCCCAGCGTTTATCGTAGGCCAATCCGGTAAACGCTTTCACGCTATAACCGCTTCCCAGATTATAATCTCTCTCTTCCAGCCGGAGGTAATCGGAGATGCTTGCGCCCAAGGCGACTCCTGTTCCGTATAATTCGGCGTAAACATCTACTTTATTGTCCGGCGTGCCTCTTTTGTAATAGATCAATCCACCACCGACCGCCGCCGCTTCCGATATGCGGTAGGGAGCTACCGTTTGGGAACTATTGGATTTTAACTCGGAATCATAGTAGTCGAAATGCTGAAAGATTCCAGCGGCCAGACTACGAGGGCCTTTACTCCAGACCTGTTTCCCCCAGATAGCCCCAACGGCATTGACTTGGCTGATGAGCGGCTGGCTCGAAAAGAAATCGAACCCGGCCTTCAACTGAAACCATTCATAGGGCGAATAGAAGTCATCATTGAAAGGATCTCCATAATCCAACCTGAAGGATACGTGCATGCTCGTAGTGCCATGCTTGGAGCCTTCCTGCTCGGCAAGGAAGCGAGGGCCGACACCCACGATGAAGTTTACGGGAACCGAGGTGTAGACACGCCCCTTGGAGCTGCTGTGTCTCCAAGCTTCTCCCGTGATGATACGATTGATCGCCCGCATCGGAGATATCAAACCGGATAAGATCTCCCGTCCCACACGTTCCGCCCCGTGGGAGCGGTTGTCGATGAATAAGTCGGAGAGCCGGTAGGTAATCTCACCTAATTCTATACCGCCGAAAGAGGTGGCAAGCATGTCATTGATGGAGGGCGGTTCCGTTTCCATAAAGAATTCCCACATTAGGCTGCCTCCCGCCGCGAATGGAATGGATTGCCAGAAATTCAGTCCGTTGCTACGGGCCGCGTTGAAATATAATGATCCGTGATAGGGATGGGCCACCAGATTGGTAGAGAACTTATCCGTGTCCCAAACAGGCCCCGTCTTGAAGTTTTGCTTAATCGTATGTCCGTTTATCTTCGCGAAATCCTCGTTCATTAAGAAACGGTCGAAAGTCCAGACGGCCATGTTCATTCCGAATACCTCGCTTGCTGCCAACCAAGGGCGGCGTGGAATGAAAAGGGCCGTGTCGCTCACGTAATTGCGGGCATCCATCTGAGGGAAGTGTTGCCCCCACATCCATTGGCTGGATAGCAGACAGATCAACCCGATCAACATGCATTTTTTCATCCTCATCTAACTCAATTCTCTTTTGTGAATAAAAATCAATAGGTTACGGTTATAACCACTCCGCAAACTTATATATAATAAACATTAAGGGATTCGTTTGGTTTAAATTATTGTTAGGTATTCTTTCTATAAATGCTGTTATTTGCGAACTATTCCGTATTTTTGCGAAAAAAACAAAATGATAGATTTTATCACCTTTTGTGACTATACAGGGACCTTTGCGTTTGCCATAAGTGGCATAAGATTGGCTTCTGCGAAACAATTTGATTGGTTTGGCGCCTATGTGGTGGGTGTCGTGACCGCTGTAGGAGGAGGTACGATTCGTGATATTTTATTGAATGCGGTGCCTTTTTGGATGGAACAAGCCTCTTATTTGATTGTCTCGGCCTTGGCTTTGTTGTTCGTTATCGCTTTCCGAAAATACGTGATCCGTTTGAACAATACATTTTTTATATTCGATGCTATCGGATTGGGGTTGTTTGTGGTGGTAGGTATCGCCAAGACCTTGGATTTCGGGTTTCCCATGTGGGTGGCGATCGTGATGGGAACTATAACCGGCTCGTTTGGCGGTATGATGAGGGATATATTGATTAATGAGGAGCCTTTGATATTCCGGAAAGATATTTATGCGTTGGCTTGTGTCTTTGGCGGTTTGATATATTATATATGTATGCAAACTTCTATGTCGGCGGCGATGATACAGTTCGTATCGGCGTTGAGCGTGTTCCTCGCACGTATAATCGCCGTAAAATATCATATAAGTGTTCCGGTGTTGAAAGGAGAAGAATAATTTATTAACTTTGCATAATTATATGGACATGCATACTCAACAAGAAAAGGCTTCCATCCTGTTGATATATACGGGTGGGACGATAGGTATGATCGAGAATCCGGAGACTGGAGTGTTAGAGTCGTTTAATTTCCAGCATTTGAAGGACAATATGCCGGAGTTGAAGAAACTGGGGTATTCGGTGGCCACGATACAGTTCGATCCTCCGATGGACTCCTCGGAGATGGGGCCGGACTCGTGGATGAAGATCGTGAAAATCATCGCCGATAATTATCAGAAATACGACGGCTTCGTGGTACTGCATGGCACGGATACAATGTCGTATACGGCATCGGCATTGAGTTTTATGCTCGAGAACCTGAGTAAGCCGGTGATCCTTACGGGATCGCAATTACCGATCGGGATGTTGCGTACCGATGGGAAGGAGAACTTGATTACGGCGATCGAGATAGCGGCCGCAAAGGAGAACGGCTTACCGTTGGTCCCGGAGGTCTGTATCTTTTTTGAGAATGATTTATTGAGGGGGAATCGTACGAGTAAGATAAACGCAGATAATTTTAATGCGTTCCGTTCGTACAATTACCCGGCTTTGGCTCATGCGGGTATCTATATTAAGTATGATCTGCCGCAGGTATATCATCCGGTATCGCGTAAGCCGCTGAAGCCGCATTATTTGTTGGACCGAAATATCGCTATACTAAAACTATTCCCCGGAATTTCTCCGCAAGTAGTGGAAAGTATCCTGAATATCCCGGGTCTGAAAGGCGTGGTGATGGAAACATTCGGAAGCGGAAACGCTCCGTGCGAGGAATGGTTCTTGAATATGTTGAAGGAGGCTGTAGACCGTGGTATCGTCATCGTGAATGTTACTCAGTGTAGGGCCGGAAGTGTGGAGATGCACCGTTATGAGACGGGGCACAAATTGTTGGAGGCAGGCGTGACGAGCGGCTTCGATAGTACGACGGAGAGCGCCGTGACGAAGCTAATGTTCCTCTTCGGCCATGGGCTGACACCCGACGAGGTGAAGGAGCATATGAACTGCTCGTTGATCGGGGAGGTATCGATCCCTGAGACGTTCCGCCCCTAGTGTATACTATGTAAAACAGAAAAAAAGCAGTGTTGCGGAATAGGAGAGTATGAAACTATCATTTCTGAGTTTAGCGAGTGGGAGCAGTGGGAACTGCTATTATTTGGGGACTTCGGAATTCGGTATGCTGATTGACGCAGGTATCGGAATCCGGACCATAAAGAAAGTATTGAAGGACCGGTCGATCGATTTTACCAAGATCGTGGCCGTGTTGATTACCCACGATCATGCGGATCATATCAAGACGGTCGGGTATTTGGGCGAGAAGCTTTGCATTCCTGTCTATGCGACAGCCGACGTGCACCGGGGGATTGATAAGAGCCGGTATGTGGAGGAGACCTTATGTGTCTCCCGCAAGGTTATAGAAAAAGAAGTTCCATTCCTTATCCGTGATTTCCGTATCACGGCTTTCGAGGTGCCTCACGATAGTACTGATAATGTGGGGTACCATATCGAGTATGGTAATCATAAATTCACTTTCGCTACCGACGTAGGCCATATCACGGACACGGTGGGGAAATATATCTGCATGGCGAACCATTTAATATTGGAAGCGAACTATGACGAGGAGATGCTTCGTTTCGGTACATATCCCGCTTTCTTGAAAGAGCGGGTGGCGAGCCCCACCGGGCATTTGAGTAACAGGGAGGCCGCAGAGTTCTTGGCGACCCATTATAATACCGGTTTGAAGAATATCTGGCTTTGCCATCTCAGCCGGGACAATAACCATCCCGAACTGGCCTATAAGACAGTGGATATACGTCTTTTCCAAGAGGGCATAAGGGTAGGGAAAGATGTCTCATTGGTTGCGTTGAAGCGGACTACACCCTCGGATATTTACGAGTTTGATTAAAATTTTATGAAAAAAAGTAGTCGAAAAGTTTGCGGGGAAAAATAAAACCTCTATCTTTGCACCCGCAATCGAGAAACAAACGGTGGTTTGAAAAAGTAACGATAGCAAAATGGAATGACTTGGTAGCTCAGTTGGTAGAGCAAATGACTCTTAATCATTGGGTCGAGGGTTCGAGCCCCTCCCAGGTCACTCAAACAAATAACATGTTGACTTGGTAGCTCAGCTGGTAGAGCAAATGACTCTTAATCATTGGGTCGAGGGTTCGAGCCCCTCCCAGGTCACACGATTTACTTATTGGAAAGATGGCAGAGTGGTCGATTGCGGCGGTCTTGAAAACCGTTGAACTGAGAGGTTCCCGGGGTTCGAATCCCTGTCTTTCCGCAGAGAGTCCTGTAAGGCGAAAGCTTTACGGGATTTTTTGTT
>NZ_QTMG01000038.1:8801-41821 GCF_003635435.1 Parabacteroides sp. AF21-43
GAGTCCTGTAAGGCGAAAGCTTTACGGGATTTTTTGTTTTTGAGGCGTTTGTCCGGGCACGAACGGAAAGAGGTAGTGGGCATCGCTAGAATGAGAAAGTGTATAATAATATGGAAACAGGATCATTGCGGATAAGTGATATACGGCCGGATTTTATCTATATGATGGAACAAGCCGTGAAAGCCCCATCGGGGCATAATACCCAACCTTGGTTGTTTCGTGTGCAAAAGGATAGGATACAGATTCTTCCGGATATGAGTAAGTCCCTTCCGGTCGTAGATCCGGATAACCGTGAGTTATTTATTAGCTTAGGATGTGCCACCGAGAATCTTTGCATTGCGGCTGAGGCAAAAGGATATGCTCCGCTACCGGTTTTTTCAGGATCGGGGGAGATCACCGTACTCTTGTCGGAGGCATCGATGATTAAGGAGACGAGTGGGCTTATCGAGGAAATTTCGGTCAGACAGACGAATCGAGGCATATATTCCGGGGAAATGATTCCATCGGATCAATTGAGCTATTTGAGGAATACGCCTTTGGAGGAAAATATCAGTCTGCATTTGTGGTCGAAAGGAGAGTGGGAGTTCGATACGCTTTCTTCTTATATATTTGCGGGGAATAACCGGCAAATGAACGATCATCTGTTTAAACGAGAGCTGAAATCATGGATGCGTTTTAATAAGAATCATGTACGAGCTACATCGGACGGCCTGAGTTATGCGGTGTTCGGGGCGCCGAATCTTCCCCGTCTTATCTCAGAGACAATCATGGGAAGTGTCTTGAAAGCCGGCATACAAAATAGGGGAGACAAGAAGAAGCTGGACTCTTCTTCTCATTTAGCCTTGTTTGCCTTACGGACAAATACGCTACCGGAATGGTTTGCGCTAGGCCGGAGTTTGCAACGTTTTCTTTTGAGAGCTACGGAAAAGAATATCGCTTTCGCCTTTTTGAACCAGCCTTGTGAGGTGCGTGATCTTTCCGGTTTGCTGGCGAAAGACTTGTCTTTCACCAACGAGATTCCTGCTTTGATCCTCCGTCTGGGATACGCTAAGCGGAAAATGCCGTACTCACCTCGAAAGTCTTGGCGTGAGAGGCTGGTTCCGTAATGGTTAAGTCAGATAGCGAGTGCCCTCGTTCATGCCAGCTTGCACGGGATATGCCAAGACGAAACTGTTTGCCTGAAAGTATTTGTTGAGGTACTTGGGGATACGGGCCATGGCGGGAGCGTAGGAAAGTCCTTCCTTGCGGCTAAGGATAATCCACATCGTGTCGTCCGGTTTTATATCCCGGAAAACGATCAGGAAGTCATCCCAGTCGTTGAATTCGATATAACTGGCTTCTCCGCTTTTCTTGGCTAATAATTTCTTTAAGGCATTCAAGGTCGCTTCCGAACCGTAAAAGACTGTCGCTGCACCTGTGTTCTGGGTCACGTTTCGTAGCCGGAAGATGATTTGGTTGAAACCGATTTCTTTTTCGGCCAATTCCGGGATGATGATCAGATGCCGTCTAACAGTAGAGATGGGTTGTGCGGGCTTGTATATGAATGTGCTTACACTACTTTCCGCCAATACGCTTTCCACGATATGGCCAAGGAAGGCCGCCGGTATATCTTTTTCCTTGTGCAATCCCACTACCAGATCTGTGATCTCCCGCTCTTTTACCACGCTGGCGATAGCATTCGATATGCTTAAGTCATATCTTAATAAATCCTTCATCCGGGTATCCGTGGCGGCAGCCGTATTGACTGCGGTCTGTAGAACCCTGCGGGATTGTTTTAACGCTTTCTCGTCTGAATGATGGTTATCTATCACTTTTAGGGCAAACAAGCCGTTCTTGTTTTGGGGAGATTTGATCGCCAAGCTGAGGTTGACCAGCTCTTCCACGGTCTCTTCATTGCTGACCGGTATCAAGATATGCTCTGATTCTTTTTTGTTTTCCTCCTTATCGGATATATCTTGGGCCGCTATGTTATGAGCGCCTTTTTGGGCGGCGAAAGAGGCGATGGTGCAAGTGACAAGTATCATCAGGATCGTACCGTTCAACACGCTCTCATTTAATAACCGGATTGGTTCCCCATTAGCGTCTGTTCCGGTGATTACGTTATATCCGACCATCACGGCGGCCAATGTAGCGGCGGCTTGTGCGTTACTTAGGCCGAAAATAACGCTTCGCTGATCCGTGGACAGATGGAAAGTCTTTTGGGTCATCCAAGCGGCTATGTATTTGGCGGCCGTAGCTACGATAATCATGATAAGTCCTACTTTAATGGTCTCGAAACTGGTAAAGAACGTACGATAATCTATTAACATACCTACGCCCAACAAGAAGAATGGGATGAATATGGCATTTCCTACGAACTCGACACGATTCATCAAAGGTGAGCTTTGCGGGATAAGGCGATTTAGGGCTAGTCCGGATAAGAACGCCCCGATGATCGCCTCCATGCCCGCTACCTGAGCTAGGAAAGATCCCAGAAATACCATCACCAGCACGAATATATACTGTGATATATTATCGTGTACATGCTTAAAGAACCAACGCCCAATGAAAGGGAAACCGAATAATACGATTAACGCGAATATCAAGATGGAAACCCCCAGACGAATCCAAAACATATCGTTGACCTGTCCGGTGGCCATGCCGACAATGATCGTTAGGACGAGCAATGCCAAGGTATCAGTGATCATCGTTCCTCCTACGGTGATACTGACAGCTTTGTTTTTGCTGATACCCAGTTTACTGATAATCGGATAGGCGATCAATGTATGGGAGGCGAACATACTGGCGAGTAAAACGGAGGTCAATACGTTGAATTGCAGGACCCATATCCCGACAACCGTTCCTAGGATCATCGGAATGAGGAATGTGTACATGCCGAAAGCTAGGCTTTTCGTACTATTTCTCTTAAAATCCGCCATATCGATTTCCAATCCGGCGAGAAACATGATATAAAGCAATCCCGCCGTCCCGGACAAGATAATGCTGCTATCCCGTAATACGAGATTAAAGCCATGCGGTCCGATAATTGCGCCGGCAATGATCAGTCCAAGCAGGTGAGGGATTCTCAGCTTGTTTAATAAAAGGGGAGCGGCCAGGATAATTAAAAGAATCAAGAGAAATTTTAATACCGGGTCCGCTAAGGGCAATGTGAAATCTATTGTCGAGGCTAATACCATATGCGTAATTTTTTCGTTATAATTTGAAACAAAAATAATAAGAATTTGCGGAGATTGCAGCGTTTACGCCAACTTTGCATCTTCTTTTATAGATAACAATAAATGTGTGAGTTTTATAAGTTAAAGTATATGTAAATCTTGGGACATTAACGTGAACCGATTATATTTGTACATACATTACATTGAGTTTATTGTTATAAAACTAAAAAGCGTTTAAACCCTTTGCATAAAAGGGCGTCAAACATGAAAAGAGAAAAATATTTATTTAATGTAGAGGAGAAACAAATATGAAACCCATGAAATTAACATCTTTAGTGATGATGCTTCTGATCGCATTTAGTGCCGCGGCTCAGGAGGAGTTCTTTGATGATGTGTATTTCTCTTCCAAAAACAAGAAAAAGAAAGAACAGGTTGAAGAGAAAAAGGTTGTTCAGCCGAAACAGGAGTCTAGGACCCTGGTCGCTACAGCCAAGAGCCAAGCTTCTTCAGACAGCCGGGATGTGGATGAATATAACCGTCGTTATACATCAGTCGAGGTGGAGGAGCCTTATCGTGAGGATGATTCCGTTATCTATGAGGATAGCGATGAGAATGAGTCTTCTTCCGAGCGTCGTTCGGATACTGAATATACGGAACGTATCATTCGTTATCATTCGCCGAGTAAGATTACGATCGCCGGAGCGGATCAAGTCGATTTGTATCTGAGTGACGGATATTATGGTTACGGCTATGATACGGATTATTCGAACGGTAGCGCGAACGTGAATTTTAATATCAATGTCGGCAACGGTTGGGGCTCGCCTTGGTATACAGGTTGGTACGATCCTTGGTTCTATAGTTATAGCCCTTGGTGGACTTATTCATCTCGCTTCTACGGCCCGTCTTGGGGATTCGGCTGGGGCTGGGGAGGCTTTTATGCCGGCTATTATAGTCCGTGGTACGATCCATGGTATGGCCCGTCTTGGGGCTGGGGTGGAGGCTATTGGGGTGGCCATTGGGGACATCACCATCATTACTATCCCGGTTACTACTCGACTCCAAGTAGACATTATTCAAACGGACGTTCCTCTTATCGAGATAATCGCTCTTATGCGAGTGGCAGAGGTTCCGGTTATACAGGTGGGCGGAGCAGTGGCTCTTCTTCCTTGAGAAATTCCGGATCG
This sequence comes from Parabacteroides sp. AF21-43, assembly GCF_003635435.1. Classification (NCBI taxonomy): domain Bacteria; kingdom Pseudomonadati; phylum Bacteroidota; class Bacteroidia; order Bacteroidales; family Tannerellaceae; genus Parabacteroides; species Parabacteroides sp. AF21-43. Next base: position 13,141 of record NZ_QTMG01000038.1, read on the forward strand.
ACTACAAGACCTTCGTCTTCAAGTTCCTTGAGCAATGGACGTGCGGGATCTACCCGTAGGGAATCTGCTATTTCCTCTGGTGCGGGACGTCGTTCCTCTTCTTCTGTTAGAAATTCGGCAACGACAAGAAGTAGCTCGGGCATAAGTAATAGCTCGGCGAGAACAAGGATTTCCAGAAGTAGTTCTGGAGCCGCATCTTCTTCCGGACGTCAATATTCAGCTCCGGTAACACGTTCTTCTTCCAGAAGCAGTAGCGATTTCTCAAATAGTCGCTCTTCTTCCAGTCAATTTAGAAGTTCCTCTCCTTCTCGTAGTAGTTCGGTAGGTTCTTCTTCCGGTAGCTTCGGTGGAGGTCGTTCTAGTGGAGGCTCTGTTGGTGGCGGAGGTGGCCGTGCCGGTGGTGGTCGCAGGTAAAAGTGTTAGGTTGATAAAATTAGAGATACGATGAAAAGGATAGGAATTATAATGTCGGTGCTTGCCCTGTGTGGCGGCACCGCTTTTTCGCAGTCACAGTTGGATGCCTTTAAGTATTCCCAGACGGAGTTGAATGGTACGGCTCGTTATTTAGGAATGGGTGGTGCTTTTGGTGCGTTAGGTGGTGATATTTCCGCTATGAATACGAACCCGGCAGGCTTGGCGATTTATAAAAGCTCGGAGGTGGTTACGACATTGAGTTTGTCTTCGGCCTCCGCGAAGACCGATTGGCTTGGTTCGAAGGTGGACAACAGCCGTACGAAGGTGAGTTTCGATAATATCGCTTACGTAGGATATTTCCCGACAGCGAATGATGAGGGTATCGTGAGCTGGAACGTTGGTTTCTCTTATAATCGCTTGAAGAATTATAACCGGAACTATACGATGGCTACAGGAGGTGATTTGAATACTTCTCTTTCTGATTATGTGGCCATGCGTGCGGCAGGAATGCCTAGCGGACTGTTGGGGGAGGGTAAAGACTATAACCCTTATAATAACCAAGACTTAGGTGATTGGCTATCTATTCTAGGATACAATGCCGGTTATATGGATTCATATAACGATAATGATAAAGAGTATTATAGTGCGTTCGGGGATAAAGATGCGGATGGGCAATGGAGTCCGTATTTATTGCAAGGAGGTCAATTAAAAGTTTCAGAGCGAGGTTCCGTGGATCAATATGACTTGGCTTTCGGTATAAATATATCGGAACTTGTGATGCTTGGCGCTACGGTTGCGATTACGGATCTGAACTATAGATATCAGTCATCGTATGATGAGGAATTTACGAACGGCAATAATTTATACTTAGATAATTACTTGGATACGGATGGTACCGGGTATTCATTTAATGTGGGTGCCATTGTTCGTCCTACTGATTTTCTTCGTTTAGGTGTAGCTTATAATTCACCTACGTGGTATAAGATGACAGATCGTTATTATGGTGAGGCCGGTTCTTATCTGACCTTTATGGATAAAGGGGAGATGAAGGAGCGTAAACTGGATGCGGCTACTCCTAATAATGCTTATTATGACTATGAATTCCGTTCTCCGGATAAATGGATATTTAGTGCCGCCGCAATCTTGGGTACGACCGCTTTGATAAGCGTTGATTACGAGTTGATGAATTATAAGAATATGCGTATGTATCAAACGGATGGTAGCAGTAACGTGTATACTAACCAAGATATAACGGATAATTTCAAGTCAATGAATACGATCCGTGTAGGTGCGGAGGTAAAGGTTACTCCTCAATTTGCCGTAAGAGCAGGTGTCGCCTACAGCGATAGTCCGATCAAGGATAAACTGAAGAATGGAGAGAAAGAGGTCTTTACGGTTGGTACGATTCCTAATTATACGATCGATAAAGGGGTCATGAATTATACGGTAGGTATCGGTTATCGCTTCACCCCGAACTTCTATACGGACTTGGCTTGTGTATTCCGTACGCATAAGGAAGATGTTTATGCGTTCTCTAATATGTTTGCGGGAGATGATCCGAAGCCATTCCTCGAAGCCCAACCCGCCACGATGAAAACAAACACGACTCGTGTAGCTTTGACATTGGGATACAAGTTCTAATATACATATATTTTAGATCAGTAAAGTCCCCTGTTCGTACGTTAAAGGTGCGGGCAGGGGACATTCTTTTTATAATTTGAAATAAAATGTTTGTTGGTTTAAAATATTTTTCGTTCTTTTGCTTTCATAAATAACATTGTATAACAGTTAAACCCCATCGCCTATAGCATAAACATTACTCGAATAAACTAAAAATGTGAAAGTAATGAAGACTTTAAAAATGATGACCGACGAGGAATTGGTTGTCCTTTATGCAGAAGGTAATAATGCCGCTTTCGATATTTTATTAAATCGATACAAAAGTAGCATTCATTCTTACATTTATTTCATAGTACGTAACAAAGAGCTTACGGAGGATATCTTTCAAGAGACCTTCGTGAAGGTTATCATGACTATAAAACAAGGTCGCTATACCGAGAACGGCAAGTTTAAGGCATGGATTACTCGTATTGCCCATAACTTGATTATAGATAATTTCCGTCAGGAACGTAGCGAGAACACGATCTCGAATGATGAGGTAGAAATCGACTTATTTAATAACATCAAGCTTTGCGATGGTACGATAGAGGATAATATCGTGCGCCATCAAGTATTGTCTGACGTGAAGAAATTGGTAAAGCATTTGCCGGATAACCAGCGTGAGGTGTTGGAGATGCGTTACTATCAAGATCTTAGTTTTAAGGAAATCGCCGATATCACGGGGGTTAGCATCAATACGGCCTTAGGGCGTATGCGTTACGCTATATTGAATATGCGCCGTATGGCCGATGAGAACCGTATCGAGCTATCTATGGTGTAAAATAATTTTCTTTCCATGCAATAAGTCTTAGGTCCCTACGTTTTATTAGCAAACAAGATAAAAATAAAGGTGCCTATGAGGAAGCATTCTACGCAATGCATGGATGATTTGGAGAAAAAAGTGAAAAGTGCCCCGGAGGCGAAAAGTTCGCCTCGGAAGCAAACGATGGATTTCTTGAAACAGTTTGCGAGGGCTTATCAAGCGGAACCGGCTGTACGTCCGGAGCTCTGCGGGTATGTGTTGAACTAAGAATTACGGAAAGAGAATCTATATTATTAGGTTCTCTTTCTTTTTTTGTGTACTTTTGTAAAAACAAAAGACAAGATTATGAAGCATTTGATAGCGCCTTCCCTGCTTTCCGCTAATTTTCTGGATTTGCGGAAGGAGGTGGAGATGATAAATAAAAGTGACGCCGATTGGTTGCATCTGGATATTATGGATGGGGTATTCGTGCCGAATATCTCGTTTGGTTTCCCGGTACTTAACGCATTAAAGCCTATATGCCAGAAGCCGATGGATGTGCACTTGATGATCGTGGAGCCCCAGAAGTTTATCCCTGAGGTCGCGGCTACGGGAGCCTATATGATGAACGTGCATTATGAGGCATGTACCCATTTGCATCGGACGGTAGCGGCTATTAAGGAAACGGGCATGAAAGCGGGTGTTACCTTGAATCCGCATACGCCCATCTGCTTATTAGAAGATATTATCCAAGATGTGGACATGGTTTTATTGATGTCCGTGAATCCGGGATTTGGTGGTCAACGCTTCATTGAGCATTCCGTAGATAAGGTGGCCCGTCTACGGGAAATGATAGACCGGAAGGGATTGAGTACTATGATCGAGGTAGATGGCGGGGTGAATTTAGAGACGGGAAAGCGTTTGGTTGACGCAGGTGCCGATGTATTAGTCGCCGGTAACTTCGTATTCAAATCTCCAGATCCGATACAAACAATTAAAGACTTGAAAGCTTTGTAGAACACATTAATATATCACAAAACCTAACTATCATGATTGAGGAAATACAAAAGCGGCCTTTTGTACGGCCGCTTTTTTTATGGATAACCGGAATTTTATGCTATGCGTTTTTACCTACCTCTTTGCTTTTATATGTTTTAGGGGTTTTATCTGCTCTGGTTTTTCTTTTTCTGGGGTTCTCGTGGGGGCGAGGGCATGCGGAGTTGCGATACGATTCCCGTTGGATATGGGGAGCTATAGTCTCTGTTTTGATTGTATGTTTGGCGGTTGAGGTCTGTTGGTATAGTGACCGGCGTATAGCGCTTGTAAATGAGCCTGCTTCTTCTTTAGATTTATTGGCTACCAAGGCTCAATATTCTTTGGTAAATACATTTGATCGTTTGCGTTTGTCTGATGAGGAGAAATCTATTTTGGCTACATTGACATTGGGATATAAGAAAGCGATGAGTCGGGAAACGAAAAGGCGCTTCTCTTTGGCGGGCGTGTCTCATATATTAGCGGTGAGCGGTTTTCATGTTGCCGTGATTTGTGGATTCTTATCTTTCTTTTGCTCGTTTATGCCAAAATGGGGGATAGGACGTTGGGTTCGTTATATCATTCTGGTGGGAAGTCTTTGGGGGTTTGTCTTTATCACAGGATTAGCGCCCTCGGCGGTACGGGCCGCCTTGATGCTGTCTTTATATTTAACAGGAAGGGCGCTTAGGCGTGTTACGGATGGATATAATACATTGGCCGCTGCCGCTTTCTGTATGCTGGCCTATAATCCGTATTATCTGTTTGATGTCGGTTTTCAGTTAAGCTATTTGGCTGTGTTTTTTATTTTATTCCTAGTGCCTCGTTTCAAGGAATGGATAGTGGTGAGAAATCCTTTGTTGGCCATGCCTTGGGAATGGATTACGGTGTCTATAGCTGCGCAGATAGGGACTGCTTTGCTCTGTTTTTATTATTTTGGACAATTTTCGACAGTTTTCTTGTTTACGAATCTACCGGTCACTCTCTTGGCTATGTTTTTGATTCCTTTTGCCTTTTTGTGGTTAGGCTATCCGGTGGATTTCTGTGGATATGACTGGATACAGAAGATCGTAGAAGGGCTGGTTCATGGCATGGTAAGGGTAGTGGACGTGTTCAGCGCCCTGCCTTATGCGACGATTACGGGTCGTTTTAGTTTCTTTGAGATGCTAGGAGGTTATGGTTTTCTTGTTTTATGCTTGATATATATGAAGATACGGGAACCAAAAGTTTTGTTGGCCGCCTTAACCCTTTTGTTAATAATATCAGTAAAGATCCTTATTGAACTTTTTTTGATAGCCGGAAACTAAAAAAGTCGTACCTTTGGGGTGAAAACAAAAAGATTATATGATCACTAAAATCATTCAAGAAGAGAAGATTCAGAAAGCCAAAAAATACGTAGAGAAAGGCGAGAGTTTTGTTATCGTGACGCATGTCTCACCAGACGGCGACGCATTAGGTTCATCCCTTGGTTTATATCATTTCCTATCCGCTTACGGTAAGGATAATGTAGCGGTAGTAGTACCGAACGCATTTCCCTCTTTTTATAGATGGATGCCGGGCGCTAAGGATGTCGTGATACATGAGAAATATCCGGATTTCGCCGAGAAATTGATCAAGGAAGCGGATGTTATTTTCTGCCTCGATTTCAATGAACCCAAACGTATCGAGAAACTGGCTCCGGCGGTGATCGCCTCAGAAGGCCGCAAGGTGATGATTGATCATCATTTGAACCCCGCAGATTTTTGTCGTGTGACGATGTCGTATCCGGAGATGTCTTCTACCAGTGAGATGATCTTCCGTTTTATTTGTCGTATGGGGATGTTCGATTTATTGAATCGGGATGCCGCCGCTTGTATCTATACGGGTATGATGACGGATACGGGATCGTTCACCTATAATTCGAATAAACCGGAGATTTATACGATCGTCAGCGAATTGATCAAGAAGGGGATTGATAAGGATTTGATCTATCGTAAGGTGAATCAGGTCTATTCCGAGTGCCGTTTACGTATGATGGGATATGTGTTGTATGAGAAGATGAGGGTCTATCCGGAACAACAGGCGGCTCTTATCACATTATCGAAAGAGGAACTGGATCGTTTTCAGTACCAGACTGGAGATACGGAAGGTTTCGTGAACTTGCCGTTAAGCATAGAGAACGTAAGCTTTAGTGTCTTTATTCGTGAGGACAGCGATTACATAAAGGTATCGCTTCGCTCCGTGGGCGATTTTCCTTGCAATCAGTTTGCTTCTACTTATTTCAACGGAGGTGGACATAAAAATGCGTCCGGAGGTGAGTTCTATGGCTCTTTATCTGAGGCCGTAGCCGTGTTTGAGAAAGGTTTACAGGAATTTAATCCTAATAAATCAGAAGATTTAGGCAAACATGCGTAAGGTTTGACGAAGATTATTTACATTTGCGATTCATTCAATTAAAGACTAACAAATGAAGAAAGGTTTTAATATCCTGTTGATTCTGTGTGCCGCATTAGTCGCTATCTCTTGTAGCAAGACAAAGTCGTACACGGATATGTTGAAAGATGAGAAAAAGGCAATCGAGCGTTTGATCGATGCTAATGATTTTGAGATTTTAGACGATTTTCCTAAAGATAGCATCTTCAAGGAGAATCAATTCGTTAAATTAGAAAATGGTGTTTATTTGAATATCATAGATAAGGGTTCTAGTGAGCGTGCGGTGCAGTATAAAACGAAAATGTTGTACCGTTGTAAATTGCACTACATACTGGAGGTGGATACCTTGGTGTACGAGAATTATGGCCCACATAGCAATGGGACTTATCCCATTCCGTTCACATACGGCGATTATTCGAACAGTAATCCATACGATCCTTCCTATCAATGGGTAAGCGAAGGTTTGCAGACTCCTTTGCAATATGTGGGAGACCGGGCTAGAGTAAAACTTATCGTTCCTTTTAAGCGGGGCACCTATTATGACCAGTCGAAAGGCTTGCCTGTATATTATGAAATTCTAGAATATATATTTGAAGAAAACTTATGACACTAATTAAATCTATTTCCGGTATTCGCGGTACAATAGGCGGTAGCCCGGAAGACGGATTGAATCCGTTAGCTATTGTTAAGTTTGTAGCCGCTTATGCTACATTCATCCGAAAAAACACAAAAGTGGAGACCAATAAGATCGTTGTAGGGCGTGACGCACGTATCTCCGGTCTGATGGTTAAACAAGTCGTCCTAGGAACGCTTACCGGTATGGGATTTGATGTGGTGGATATCGATCTGGCCACGACTCCTACTACCGAATTGGCCGTAGCTATGGAAGGGGCTTGCGGAGGTATTATCCTTACCGCCAGTCATAATCCGAAGCAATGGAATGCCTTGAAGCTTTTGAATGAGAAAGGTGAGTTCTTGAATGCCGCTGAGGGGGCTGAGGTATTACGCATAGCTGCCGCCGAGGACTTCGAGTTCGCCGACGTGGATCATTTGGGCAAGGTAATCCCGAATGCGACTTATAAGCAAAAACATATCGAGAGCGTCTTGAATCTGGATCTCGTGGACGTGGAGGCTATCAAGGCCGCTAACTTCCGTGTAGCTATCGATTGCGTGAACTCCGTGGGAGGTATCGTGATCCCTGATTTATTATACGCGTTGGGCGTGAAGGAAATCTTCAAGCTGCATTGCGCCCCTCATGGAAACTTCTCTCATAATCCGGAACCCATTCCGGAAAACTTGACAGAGATCTCCGATTTGATGGGACATGCGAAAGCGGATGTCGGTTTCGTAGTAGATCCGGACGTAGACCGTTTGGCGATTATCTGCGAGAATGGCGAGATGTTCAACGAGGAATACACCTTGGTCGCTGTCAGTGACTACGTATTAAGTCATACACCGGGTAATACGGTAAGTAACCTGAGCTCAAGCCGTGCGCTTCGCGACGTTACCCGTGCTCATGGTTGCGAATATAATGCCGCCGCTGTAGGCGAGGTGAACGTGGTTGCCAAGATGAAGGCTACGAATGCCGTGATCGGTGGTGAGGGCAACGGTGGAGTGATCTATCCGGCCAGCCATTACGGACGCGACGCTTTGGTAGGTATCGCCTTGTTCCTGACTCATCTGGCAAAGAAGAAGATGAAGACGAGCGAGTTGAAGGCTTCTTATCCTCCGTATTTCATCTCCAAGCAAAAAGTCCAGTTAACGCCGGAGATCGACGTGGACGCTATCTTGGCGAAAGTAAAAGAGAAGTTCTCTCAATACGATATTACGGATATCGACGGAGTGAAGATCGATTTCCCGGATAAATGGGTTCATTTGCGTAAGAGCAATACGGAACCGATCATCCGTATCTACTCTGAGGCCCATACGATGGAGGAAGCCGAGGAATTAGGCGGTCAATTAATACAGATCATCAACGAGATGTGTAAATAACACCCTTTCGGGGCGTTTTAAAATATTGGGTTCAGTCTTCAGCCGAGGTAAGCTATTTATGCTCTGTTGATTTGACTGAACCCTTTTCTTTTGGATAATTCTCAGTTCGTGTAATGAATAAACTAATAAAGGTAATCTTATTTCTAATTGTCGGGATGGTTCAAGCCTTCGCATGGGGAGGGCTGAGAGGGGACACGTTGGCCAAGGAGCTGGATGAAGCTGTCTTGAATAGATCTTTTTATCTGCAGCAACGGGAGCAACGGATCACGCAGCTAAAGGACATGTTTCTCTTGAGCAAGATATCGTTGTGGCAGGAATATGAGATCAACCACCAATTATACGAGGAATTCAAGAAAATACAACAAGACTCGGCCATCTATTACATAAAGCGGAATATGGAGATAGCGTCATTTATGAAGGATACGGCACGCATCTATACTTCCCGCTTACGACTGGCTACGCTTTATGCTTTCTCCGGGATGTACCGTGAGTCGGAAAGTCTGTTGCGAAGCATAGACCGTGAATTGCTGTCTAAAGAGCAGAAACAGGATTTCTATGAGGCTTATTATTCGTTTTTCTCTTATTACAGTACGAATCTGGATTCTTTTGAATATAGGAAACAACTTGATTTATACAAGGATTCGTTATTGTCTGTCTTAGATACGGCCTCTTATCGGTATAAGATAAATCTGGCGCAGAAATATCTGGCTCACGGACAGGCGAGGTCTGCGGAGAAGGTGCCGTTACTTGCAATATACAGTTCCGCATGAATGAGATCTCTAAATTCTATCCTATCATTAATGCTTCCTATCAGACACGGGAAGCTCAAGGCAAAAGGCAATTGATGACTTATTTCTTGTTGATCAGCCTATTGACGCTCTTTCTGATCCTTTCTCTTGCCTATGTGTATAGGCAGATGCGGAAGATCTCAGCGATACGAGAAGAGTTGGTTAATACCAATGCCTGTTTGGTAAAGTTGAATGGAGAGATAAGCGAGACGAATAATTTATTGCAAGAGCGAAATATACAGCTATCGGAGTCAAATCATATCAAGGAGGAATACATCGCTCATTTCCTCGATCTCTGCTCCACCTATATTAATAAACTGGAGGATTACCAGAAATCGCTACAGAAAAAGGCGATGAATAAACAGTTGGACGAGTTATTCAAGATGCTCCGTTCGACCCGTATGGTGGAGAATGAGGTGGAAGCGCTTTATGTTAACTTCGATCGAATCTTTCTTGGATTATATCCTACGTTTGTCAGGGACTTCAACGCTTTGTTGCAGCCCGAGGAACGTATCGTCTTGAAATCGGAGGATCTGTTGAATAAGGAACTTCGTATATTCGCCTTGATGCGGTTGGGAGTTACGGACAGCGTAAGGATAGCCGCTTTTCTCCGTTGTTCGTTGAGTACGATCTATAACTACCGGACCAAGGTACGTAATAAGGCGTTAGTGCCTCGTGATGAGTTTGAAGGTTGGGTGATGAGGATCGGGGTTAACCGGAATCCGTTATAATCAATCTACATTTTTTAGGATAGTGATCTTTATTAACTGATTTGTATTTAATGGGATAGAGGATCGTACTGTCTACATTTTTATATCAATCTTCTTTTTGCTTCTTATTCCCGGATACATTTGCGGCATAACTTTTAAAAAGAGATGCCATGAAGATTAAATTAATGATTGCCGTCGTGATCGCCTGTTTGGTGTTCACGGGATTTACGAAAGAGAACGTATCCGATACGGTCGATCACAACGCATGGAAGACATCCGGCGTCGTGGTCATACAAAATGATGTTCTTACGTTGGCCGGTTCCAACGCCCGTGCTTTGTTGAACGATGGCAAAGGCTATACGAACTTCGAGTTAGATATGGATGTACGTACCACGACCGGTGGCAAAGGTTATATTGGTATCCATACGGACGCTACGGATCGTAAAGGATACCGTATCGCCTTGAACAACGATCGGGAAGATCCGGTTTGGTGGCGGATGACGGGTAGCTTGGTGTCGGTCCGGAACCTGACGAAGAGTTTCGTGAAAGAGAACGAATGGTTCAAGATGAATATCCGGGTAGAAGGACGGCTTGTCCGGGTGCGGATTAATGGTGAGACTGTCGTAGAATATATAGAGCCTTCCAAACCTTTCCGTTTGAAGGAGAACGCTAAAGCATTGTTATCCCAAGGTACTATCTCGCTGGTGGGTACGGGACGTGGAAATCTTCAGTTTAAGAATATCTCTTTAGAGGCGTTCAGCGCGAAAGGAATAGACATTCCCGCTCAATGGGGGAATGCCGTGGATGAGCAGACGGACGTGAGTGGGTAACAACCTTTTCGGAGGCGGCCCGCAACAGCTTTGACTATGTGTTTACCGATGCCATGACGTTTCTGGATCATAAGGGGCGGCGTACGCACCTATGGGTAAACAAGGAAGTGATTATCGACGATGAGCAGGCATATATGGATATGATGTTGGACCGTATCTGTTCTGTCTTGGAAGAGCCGGTCGATATGTACGTGAATTCCTGTTTCCTTCCCGATGCGATGAGTGACCGATATGATATGTTTTGGACAGAAGAGCGTATCGACCGTTTCGTGAATGCCTTGGCAAAAAGTGGAAAGGCTTTGGAGATAAACGAGCTTTATCATATTCCGAATAAAGCGATCATTCAGAAAGCGAAAGCCGCGGGTGTAAAGTTCACGTTCGGTTCCAACAATATCACGCCGGAGGTAGGAACGCTCGATTATTGTATCCGTATGAAAAAGGAATGCGGTTTGACGGCGCAAGATATGTATAAACCACACATTAATATATAAGATTAGTTTTAAGGTCTGAACAAACATTAGATTTAAGGTAGAGGTATTAGTGCTTTAGGCAAAGATTGTTAGGTTTCGAGGTAAGATACATATGGAGTTACAGTTATAATATAATAGGTCGATTACTATAGGACAAAACATCTTATTTACTATATATAAAGATAATCATATATAGTTACATTCCACAAACCACGACGTGAACTGTACAGACCACAGCATGGTTTGTATAATTCACGTCGTGGTCTGTACAGTTCACGTCGTGGTTTGTGGAATGTAACAGTATCTTACGAAGAATGAACAGGCTCTTGAATAACTATTCTAGCTGAAGTGTAGCGTTTTTATCCTATAGGAAAATAGCGGTGAATTCCTTTTCGAAATTCGGGGTGAATGCGCCTTTCCCCAGATTCTCTTTGATCTCCTCGATCGGCCAGAAACGTCCTCCGTCCAGTTCCTCGGGATCGGGGGTGATGGGGCCATCGTAAGTGGTCCGGAAGCTGTTTACCAATTCCTTCTCTATGGAAGACTCGAATATATAACGTTTGATGAAGACAGGCGTGAAATCGGTAATGCCCAATTCCTCACGAACCTCACGGCGCAGGGCCTCTTCCACGCTTTCTCCATAATCAATATGCCCACCTACGGCCGTGTCCCATTTTCCCGGTTGTATATCCTTGTTCATGGAACGTTTTTGGAGATATAGATCTCCATCCTTATTAAAGATATGTAAATGGATTACGGGATGTAGCAACTTCCTTCCGCTATGACATTCCTTGCGAGTAGCCTTTCCGATCGTCTCACCTTCCTCGTTTACCAGAGGAAACCATTCTGTTCTCATATTTTAAATAGACTTTAATTTACTGATAACCGTACCTAACTCCTCATCCGTTAAATTATTTCCATACGTAGCGTAATCCAAGCGGAACGTACATCCGTTCTTGTATTCGGAGCAACCATAAGCGGTTTTGCCCCGGAGGATAGAGCCTTTGTGACAGATGGGGCAAACGGGCTTATCCGTTGATGGAAGCTCCAATTCAGGAGTAGCCTCTGCTTTCTCTTTCTTGGCACGAGGCTTACGAGGTTTCTTTTCCTTTTTCTCCTTGGGTTCGTCTTTGGGAGTTTCTTTAGCTGCTTTAGACGTATCCTCAATCGTAATCGTTCGCCGGGTTTGGTCGGAAAGGACGTTTATGACGACCTCGTTTACCATCTGCTTCAACTCATCCAGAAAAGTACGGGCCTCATAAGTCCCTCGTTCAATCTGGCGTAGTTTCTTTTCCCAAAGCCCCGTCAACTCTGCGCTTTTCAGCAGTTCCTCATGGATCGTGCCGATCAATTCCGCGCCGGTAGCGGTGGGATAAAGATTCTTACGTTCCTTTCGTATATAATTACGCTTAAATAAAGTCTCGATGATCGCCGCACGGGTAGAAGGACGGCCGATACCGTTTTCCTTTAAGGCATCCCGCAGCTCGTCATTATCCACTAATTTACCGGCGGTTTCCATCGCCCGCAATAAAGTAGCTTCTGTATAAGGTTTCGGAGGCTGGGTCCAAGTCTCTTTCAAGATCGGTTTATGCGGGCCGCTTTCTCCTTTCACGAAATCGGGCAATACGCCTTCTTCCTCGGTAGGTTCAGCCTCCGGATCTTTCTGCTCGGCTCCGAATACGACACGCCAACCCGGTTTGAGGATTTGCTTTCCAGTCACCTTGAATTCTACCTTATCCACTTGACCCAAGACCGTAGTGGTCGATATCTCGCAATCCGGATAAAAGGCGGCAATAAAACGACGGGCTACCAAATCGTACACCTTCCGTTCCGTATCCGTAAGATTGCGGGCGGGGACTCCGGTAGGGATGATCGCATGGTGATCGGTAACCTTCGAGTTATCAAACACTTTCTTGCTTTTCGGCAATTTCTGATTCATCAAAGGAGCGGTAAGCTCCGTATAATCCACCAACCCTTTCAAGGTATTGGGAACTTTCGGATAGATATCATCACTAAGGAAAGTCGTGTCTACACGTGGGTAGGTTGTCACCTTCTTCTCGTAGAGCGATTGGATCAACTTTAGCGTATCGTCCGCCGTAAACGCGAATTTCTTATTACATTCCACCTGCAACGAGGTCAAGTCGAATAGGCGGGGGGCGAATTCCTTCCCTTTCTTCTCGGTGATACTGGTAACAGTAAAATCCTGTTCCTTTACCTTCTCCAGAAAAGCCTCGCCTTCCTCTTTCTTCGTGAACTTACCTTTCGTGGCGGAGAAAGTCGTATTCCTGTAAATGGTCTTTAATTCCCAATAGGGTTCCGGCTTGAAATTGTCGATCTCGGCTTGCCGGTTTACGATCAAGGCGAGCGTCGGGGTTTGCACACGGCCGATCGATAATACCTGCCGGTTCTGCCCGTAGCGCAAGGTATAAAGGCGGGTGGCGTTCATCCCCAGCAACCAGTCGCCGATGGCACGGGATAGCCCGGCCTCATATAACTTATTGAATTCCGTCTGTTCTTTGAGTTTTTGGAAACCTTCCCGGATCGCCTCCTCCGTAAGCGAGGAGATCCAAAGGCGGTAGACCGGGCATTTACAACCTGCCTTTTGCATGACCCAGCGTTGGATCAGCTCTCCCTCTTGGCCGGCATCACCGCAGTTAATGACCATCTCGGCATTTTGCATCAGGCTCTCGATTACCTTGAATTGTTGCTCATACGTAGGATTCTCGATTAGTTTGATACCGAACCGGGGAGGGATCATAGGTAGCGACCCCAGACTCCAGCGTTTCCAGTTCTCCGCGTATTCATGCGGTTCTTTCAGGGTACACAAATGCCCGAATGTCCAAGTTACCTGATATCCGTTTCCTTCGATATACCCATTCATTCGTTGGGTTGCCCCTAATACTTCCGCGATTTCCCGGGCCACACTCGGCTTTTCGGCGATACAAACTTTCATCAATACATCATCCTTTCTTAAATGAACAGACAAAAATACATGATTATTTCCGAATGAGCAAAGATGTTTGTTATCGCGAGTTTATAAAGCTGTATGATGGAGTCGCTGATTTTGGTTCAATTTGTTTTTACTTTTGGGTATTTTGCATATATTTGAACCTATGTAATCGAAGTGGGAGATTAAGTCGAATGGCAGACATTGATTCAGAGAAAGAAAGAAGACTTGTGGCAGACTTGCTAGAAGGGGACGAGTCGGCCTTTTGTGAATTATATGCCCTGTATAAGGACCGCTTGATGTGGTTTTCCTTGAAATTCCTTAAATCCCGGGATATGGCGGAAGATGTTTTTCAGGATGCTTTCGCCTCTATTTGGCAGAATCGCCGTTTCTTGAACCCGAATGTACCTTTTGGCCCGTATGTGTATACGATCGTGAAAAATCGGATCTTAAACCTGTTGGCGGGACTGGATCGTGAGTTGGAGCTGAGGGATAAGATACGGTCCGCCTCATTGGATAGCACGAACGAGACGGAGGACTCGGTATTGGATACGGATTTAAACGCATTGTTGGATAAGGCGCTTGAAACGTTGACCCCACAACAAAAAAGGGTTTTTGATATGAGCCGTAAAGATATGAAATCCCATAAGGAGATAGCCGACAGTTTGGGTATCTCGGTATATACGGTACAACAACATATCTCTACGGCCTTGAAAGTGATCCGGGCGTTTCTGGCTAAATATGCGGAGACTTATATGACGCTACTGCTCTAAACACACACCTCCCTTTATTCATATTCCCGATAGGCACCGAACCGGGCTAAGCGATCCTCGCCGAGTTGTTCCGGTACAGGTTGAGGGGAGAGGCCCAAGCCTTCGTTGATCTGTTCCCAAAGTCCCGTACGGGTGTAAGTTTGATGCACTTTCTGGAAACGGGTGGATAGTAATAAATCCTTGGCTTCTTGATATTGCTTCTTATCAATCAGTAGCTGTACCTTTCGCTCGACCACCCATTCATCAGAGGACGCGTTTATCTTATCCAGCCATTTTTCCCGTTCCGATAAAGCCTCTGTTCCAAACTTCTTTAATACTTTATCCCGCTCGATAACCAACTGGGGATGTAGGTTCAACCACGAGGTCTCGGGGATAGCGGCGTAAGTATCTCTCGCCTTTTCCCACGCCTGCCGACGAACATATAGCCTTGCCAATAAAGCTTTCGCCAGATCGATATCCGGGATGGATAGTTGTTCGATCGCCTCCTCTACACGTTCTCTTCCAGCCAACCAAGTCCCATAGTGGAATTGCCAATAATCCCGTTCCGGCCGGGGAGATATTTGGATCGCCCAACGAAAAGCATCGTCCAGATCTTCCATGCCGGATGGAGCCCACTGCCCATCTTCCGGATAGGGAGCGGCGGGAAGCATGGACTTATTCTTATAGGCATCGGCTAAGGCGATCCAGATGGAAGATTCATTCTTCCGGGCCCAGTCAAATAGCGGGATGCGATCGATCGGGCGAAGCCTTAATGCCGGAACCTTTAAGGAATAGATATCCAAAGGCTGATCTGTCGGTATCCAATATTCTACGTGATTCTTTTTCTCGCCGGGACGCAATTCGAGCTTGATGGACTGGTCGCTGATTGGGCCACCTTGGATTTCTACGTAAGGCTGCCGGTCGGGGGTACTGAGCATGGACCATTCCTTGTCGCCGGCTACGCCATAACTCCATAGCTTGATACCGGGCGTACTGGATTCGTCGGCGATATGATAGAGCCCGCTGCCCAAGGAGGGAGTGTAGGCCCCGAAAGCATTCACGTCTTTCGTTTTCCAGAAGTAGCCGGTCATCTCTTTGATATCCCGTTCATGATGGGTTCCTTCGGTTTTCCAGTCGATCGTGTCCAACGTGGAGGCATGGGATAATACGGTCCCGTTCGGGAAATCGTATTGGGTATCCGGTGCGCAAGGAAGGGCGGCGTTGGACCATGACATCCATGGATAGGCTTGCTTTCCCGGGTTGTAGTAAACAACCCTTTGGGTAAGGCATTCGTCCTTATCTCCTAAGGAATATTCTACAGACCATTGCATACCGTAATGAGATTCCCGTTCTCCGCATGTTACATATGTGCGGTCTCCCGTATGATCGATCTGATAAAGCACCGGCTCATTTTGCGTGGGAGAGTGGGAGATCGGGAAACTGACCTCGATCCCCCCGGCCACGAAATAGAAACGGGGTAATATCCGTGTGTATTTGATTACGTCCGGCCTGTACAAGACCTCCTTGCCGCTCTCCTTGTGAGTGAGGGATATTACTTTCCCGCAAAGATCGGGGCAGATGATAGCCTTGACTTTCTCATTCTCTAGCGAGATCATCCGGTACCTTTTAGGTACCGGACGATTTGAGGTCTCGCTATAACTCATATAGGGGTATACGCCATTCGGGTCCAAGGCGGTCGGTAGCGGGCCGGTGGGCGTCAATACGTGCGTCAGTTGTATCTGGTCGAACTCCTCGCAAACAACACCTGTTGTTTGCGAGAAGGCTGGCCCTGCGGCTACGCTTGCCATGAGTGATAGGATTAAACGATATGCTTTCATGTCTTTCCTGCTATATAAGCCCATTATTTCGCCAAAAGATCGGACAGTTGACGGATGATGAGGTTACCCTTACGTACATCCGCCGAGATCTTGTTCTCATCGAACTCTTTCTCTTTCGGGAAGATAGACAAATGTTGGTCTAGCTGCTTCAATAAGCCTTGGGCTTGAGCGTTACCCGATTGGGCGGTCAGTTCCCGTAAGATACGGACCTTCTCGAAATCCACGATACCTTCTCTCATTTTCTCGAAGCGGATGCAACTTTTGCCTCCCGGATATACCATGTAGCAATCGCCTGCTGCCCAAGAGCCATGACGTGCGTCGCGATCGGCATCTTCCGGCCAAGCGTCGTAAGCCCATCGCAAGAAGCCGTCGTACCCATACGCCATTACATACCAACTGATCCAACGTCCCTCGATAGGAGGAGAGAACACGAAGTTGTTCGGGATCGGCGGGTTACAGCATACGTATACGGTGGACGTGCGTCCGGTGGCGGCCCGTACCTTTTGCTCGGCGATGGTAGGTTCCTCTCCGTAAAGGAAAGAATAATCGTCCAGCAGTCCGTCCAATTCCTTATGCCAATTGCCGGCGTAAGTGATCTTCCAGCATTTATCATGGTTGCGCACGACATTGATAGCCGCTAAGGTCTCTTCCATCGGATTCTCGTTGATTCCGATATAGGTGATGTCCAACCAGCTTTTAGCTTCTAGATGGAACTTGAAATCCGTGAGGAAGATATTCCACATCTTCTTGAATTCCTCTGAGCTTGGCGCCCAGTTGATATAAGAATAATCGCCCGTAGCCTCGTCCTTATAGCGGTGACGGAATCCCCAAGGAATCGGGGTGTAGAGGGTGATTGCCTCGTCGATGCCACATTCCATCGCTAATTCTACGTACTCGTCGAAGATCTTGTAGTCGAAGGCCCATGTGCCGTCCGCTTTCTTGATCCACTCGATCATACCCCCCTCGATCATATAGGAGTTATCGGACCAAGGAGAATGTACTCCATAAGTCGTGATGTAGGTACCACCCGCATCGGCATAATGCTTCAAATGCTGCTTGAGAAGCATTTTATGTTCTGGTGACCACGGTTCCACGTGATTGTACCATGCCACGGCCCACGGGTTCTGCCATAGGTCCAGACGGTATTTCCAGTCTTTCGGATAGGGGAGCAACTGGTTTTGCACCACGATCTCCAGATTCAATAGTTGAGGAGCCTTGCCTTTCGCCCGCACCTCCACTTTGCCTTTATACGTACCGGGAGCGGTTCCTCTCGGCACATCCACCATCATCCATACCGGACGGGTGGTTTGGGAAGGGAGATCGAAGCGGTCCAGCGTCTCGAAACGGTCTGGCATCAAGAAGCCGGATTTGTAGGGAGATTCCCCGCAGATGGCTTTTTTCTCGGCATATGGATAATTGGACAATACGTAACGCACCAACTCGAAGGTAATCCGATCTTTCGGGATGATGTTTCCCTCGGCGCTCCTCAAGTCTTGTGTAGAGACACGTACTTGTTCCAACGCTTCTGACGACCATACCAATATCTGGGCATTCGCTCTTTCCCCCCTCCAAACGGTCGTAGAGTAGGAAGATGATAAATCGTTGTCATGGTTTACGGGTACTTCCTTCCGGAAATAAAGCCGGTCGGTCGATCCGAAGGCGGAATGGATACCCGCCTGATTGCTCCAAGCGGGTTCATTCACGCAAAAATCAAATGTTAACTCCGGGTCATAGTGGTGACTCCGTACAGGGACAAACGTGGAATCCATCTGCCCCGGATACACTTGGCCTAGACTGATATGAGAATAAATAAAAAAACTAGCTACCGCTAAAAAGTATTTCTTCATGCTATAAAAATTTAAGATAATTCATATTTAAATGGGATTCCCCTCCCAGATAGGTAGGCCCTCCCTTCTCGTATAGGTAGGGCCTACCCTCATATATATAGTCGCTTATTCTTGGAAAAACCCTTACCAGCCCGGATTCTGTTCCAAGGTTCCTTTCGACAATTGTACCTGTTGCAAAGGGATCGGGGATAGCCAATGCTTCGGTGTCTGGAACTTGCGGGCGGATGCGGGTTGGGCGATGATAAAGCCATCGCTATCCACCTGTATATCCTGCCCGATCACCAACTCCGGGAATTTCTGTTGATACTCCGTACCCACGAATTTCACGCCACGGATCGCAAGGGGAAGAACCGTTTCCGCCGTGCCCCAACGACGTAGGTCGTCCCGGCGGTATCCTTCGAATGCCAGTTCCACGGTTCTCTCACGCCGGATCTCTTCCAGCATATTCAGGCCGTTGACGGAGACGAAAGCGTTGGTTAGGTGAGGCATATTCGCCCGGTTTCTCAGATCATTGATGGTGATGTCTAACTGATCGTCCGTGATTTGTCCGTTCTTCTCGTATAAAGCCTCGGCGAGGATCAGCAGGACTTCGGCGTAACGAAACTCCTTGAAGTCGTATTCGCCGATGAATTGAGCGGCATCCAATGTCTCATCCAAGAACTTACGGATCATATAGCCTGTGCGTGTAGCGCTATTCCCTACAAATCCAGGATAGGTAGGTGTCCAGAGACCTCCCTCGAAAAAGACCTCGCTACCGGGAACGATAAACGTCTGCTCCATACGGGAGTCCCGGTTCTCGAATTCACTCGTCTGGTATTGGAATCCCTTAAATAAAGGGGATTTGTCGATGGGCAGACCATCGTTACATAAATACATATCCGCAAGGTTTTTTGTAGGAACCATGGCACCGAACCAAAGTTCCCGTGTCCAGTTATGGGTCACTCTCAATTTATAATAACGCCTTGCCAATAAGACCTCCTTGCTATCATCCCCCTCTAAGATATGTAGATATTTATAGCTTTCCTTCCCTTTATCCCGGAACAAGGCGTATTCCTTGGAATCCACTAGGGCTTGGGCGGCATCGATAGCCGATTGGATATACATATCGGCATTGGAGCCTTGATGGTATTTCTCCCAAGTTCCCTCGTACAAGGATACGCGGGCTTTTAACGCTAAGGCGGCCCCTTGCGTGGTACGGCCCAATTCCTCGGTAGTCAACTGGCTTTGCTTGGGAAGCAAAGGAATCGCCTTATCGAGATCGTCGATGATAAAATCAATGATCTCCTGCTGGGAGGAGCGAGGCGTGTAAAGCTGTTCCGAGGAGGTATTCAAGGGAATCTCTATCTTGGGAACCCCTCCGTAGAACTTGACCAGTTTCCAGTAGTTGTAGGCCCGGAAGAAATGGGCCTCGGCTTTCCAGCGTCCGATCTCGTCGTCGGTCAATCCAGACTCCTCCGCTTTCTTGAGCAGATAGGAAGTGGATTGGATGAATTTCCAAGGCTCATCCCAATCATCCGAATTGACCGGTGCTAAATAAGAACCATCGCTTACGTCGTCCGCCCCCGAACCGAAAGCGATATCCGAGTTCTTATCTATATATTGGGAGGCCTCCATCAGGCTGAAGTAGAAATCATTGGCGGCCAACTCGAAATCGGAAGGCTTTTGCCAAAATACGGCGTCGGACACTTGATCCATAGGTGTCATATCCAAGTCGCAACTAGATAGCCCGAGTGTGGCCGATAGCGCTATAATTATATTAAATCGTCTCATACTGCTAATTTGTTTTTTCGTGGAACCTTAGAAAGTTAAGTCAATACCGAAAGAATAATAACGTTGGAACGGATAATTGAATCCGGCTTTGTCCGACTCGGGGTCCCATCCTCCTTTTACGTTATGTATCTCGAATAGATCCTGTCCGCTTACGTAAAAGCGTGTCCGTTCGATGCCTAGTTTCTGTAACGCACCTTTGGGGAGCGTGTAGCCTATCTGGATATTCTTTAGGCGAATGTAGGCGGCGTTGATCTTTTGCAGGGTGGATGCCTGATAATTCCAATGCCGGATTTCTCCATGCGTCAAGCGGGGATAATAGGCGTCCGGGCGATCCTCGTTCCATGTCTGGCCGTAGTAGAACTGGGGCGGGTATCTCCACCAGTCGCTCCAAGGCATGGCGAAGTCTCCTTCACGGAACAAGGTGCGCTTGGCAACTCCTTGGAAGAATACGCTGATATCGAAGTTGTTCCATTTAGCGCCCAGATTCAATCCGAAGGAATAGCGGGGAGTGGTGGAGCCAACGTATTCGGCGTCGCCGTCATCCCCATCTTTATCACCGTAGGTGGAGATCTTACCGTCGCCGTTCAAATCCTTGAACTTCGCGTCTCCGATGCCGATATTGGAAGGTACGCCCTCTAGTTTCTTATAAGCGTCGAGATCCGCTTGGTCCTTGATCACGCCATCGTATACGTAAGCGAAATAGGAATTCATGGGATAACCTTCCCGGGTCTCGTTCAATCCTAGTTTATAGGTATCGGCACCTCCGTATTCAACTAATTTGTTCACGGCGTCGGTCAACTGGAATTGGGCAGAGTATTCAACGTTGCCGATCTTGTCGGTCCAGTTCAATGTCAACTCGAAGCCGTTCGTGCGTAATTTACCCGAGTTCGAGTAGGGTGCCTCCGCGCCTAACATGCTGGGATAAGTTACCGGAATTAACATATTATTATTCATTTTTACGAAATAATCAAACGAGAAGCCGAGGCGGGAATCAAGGAAAGCGGCATCGACACCCACGTTGACATTCTCCAGAATTTCCCATGTCCGGTCTACCCCGGCCAATACGTCTAAGCCCATGGCTTGGCTTTGGGAACCGTTTCCGAACGGATAGATTAATTTAGTTCCCCAGCCATCGTCCCTAAACTTTAGCAACTGGATATAGTCATACAGGCGGATACCTTCTTGGTTTCCGGTCTGTCCGTATGATGCTCTTAACTTCAGCTCATTGAATACCTTGGAGTTTTTCAAGAAGTTTTCTTGCGAGATACGCCAGCTGGCGGAGACTCCGGGAAACATCCTCCACCGGTTGCCGGGGGCGAAACGGGAACTACCGTCATAACGGAAGTTTGTCTCCAGAATGTACTTGTTCTTAAAGCTGTAGCCTAGGCGGGCGAAGGTAGAGCCGGTAGCCCAATGCTCGGCTTTGGCGTCGTTCTTCATATTTCCCGTGCCTCCGAGGTTAAGCTCCCACAGCTCATCCGAGATGAAGTTATCACGGCGTGCCATGAACATGCGGACTTCCTCCGTCTCGTAGGCCATACCTAACATGGCGTCCAGATGGTGGTCCGGGCCGAAGTTCTTATCGTAATTCAAGTAGGCCGTGTAATTTTGGTAAACGGTCTCTTCTGTCGTGCGATCCACGGCAGACTGCTCCGGACTTCCCGCTCCGGTGTAGTAGGTGATATTATTGTCCCATGTATAAAGAGGGATCGCTTTCGCTATGTCCTCATTGTTCTTGTTCTTATAATTAACACCGGCTTGGGCGGTTAAGGTCAGCCCGTCGATAATGTTGGCGATTAACCTGAAATTACCATTCATCTCCCGGGTCTTGAACGTGGCGGTCTCGCTCTCTTTGGCCAACGCTACGGCATTGCTCCAGCCTCCTTGGGTGAAGAAGTTACCATCGGCATTATAGACCGGGTGGTTAGGCATATCCAGAATCGCCTCACCGATTACCCACGCTCCGTTGCTGCCTACATCGGTACGTTTATTATTGTCCAAGGCTACTTTGGTTTCCAGCTTTAACCAATCCGTGATCCTATAATCGTAGTTCATACGTAGATTATACTTGGTGTTATTGTCGTCGGCATATTTTACGACTCCGAATTGCTTGCTATAACCGGCGGATAAATAATAATTGGATTTCTCGCCGCCACCGGAGATAGTGAGATTGTGCTTATGCTGAACGCCGTTGTTCAACAGCTCGTCCATCCAGTCCGTGTTCGTAAAGAACAATTTCCATCCTCCATACAACGGGTGATCGATCGGATTCGGGTCGTTGGACAAGATCCTATCCAGAAGCTCTTGCGTATACATAGGGGCGGAGCCGTTATGGATATTGGCCTCGTTGTCCATGATCGCCATCTCATAATTGGTTGGCGCTTTCATCATACCGGTCATCTTGGAGATCGACAAGTTTCCATTGTAAGTGATCTTAGGTGCGCCGGTCGCTCCCTTCTTGGTCGTAATCAAGACAACGCCGCCTGCGGCCCGTGCTCCGTAAATAGAGGCGGAGGCATCTTTTAAGACGGAGATGGCATCGATATCCTGCGGATTGATCATATTGATATCACCGGGAATACCATCTACTAAAACCAGCGGGGCACTGTCTCCGTTAGCGGATGAGACTCCACGTATGTTCATCTTAAAGTCCTCGTTACCCGGCTGGCCGGAGCTTCGTTGGATAACCATCCCCGGTATTTCTCCCTGCAAGGCGGATAGCACGTTGGTCACGGGCTTAGATTCGATAACCTCAGAGGTGACTTTCGAGATCGCTCCGGAAAGATTGCTTCGTTTCTGTGTTCCGTAACCAATCACGACTACCTCGTCAAGCTTCTGGGCGTCTTCCTTTAGCTGGATATTAAGGGTCTTGTTGTTGCCTACGGCCACTTCTTCCGATAAATAGCCGATGTAAGATATGAGCAGGATCGATTTACCGTTCGCCTCGATGCTATACTCACCGTTCAGGTCGGTAACTGTCCCTTTGGACGTACCTTTTACCACGACGTTCGCCCCGATGATCGGTTCGCCCCGTTCATCTGTAATGATACCGGTCACTTTCCGGTCTTGTGTCACTGGAACGGAGGCGTTGCCCGCATTTCCGAGACTGACGGCTATCGTGTTATTCTCTCGCTTAAAATAAAGATTGGCTTGCCGGGTGATCTCGTTCAATACGCTGTTGATGGGAGCGTTCTTGAACTTTAGGTTAACTTGTACGTTCCGGTTCGCGATGGCTTCTCCATAGAAAAACTTTAATCCTGTCTGCTTCGACAAATCATCGAAGACTTTTTGTATGGGTTGGTTTTTTACTTGAATCGTTATTCTTTCTTTTTGATTTTCTTGGGCTTGCAGAGGCTTAGGGGAGCTTAACGCTAAAAAAACTAAAATAATAGAACAACACATCCAATTATACCTAGTAATAGTTGGAAAGTTCATAATTTTGTATGTTTAAAGGTTGTTTTTATACACTTTTAAAAACAGTCCGATTTCTGTAATCTCCAAGGGGGTCCAATCCAAGGGTGTACATATCGGGAAAGATAAAGGGAGATCGAAGGTCAGAGGTCGGTTTCCCTTTTTTATGTGGCTATGCTTAGGTCGTATCTTTCATGACAAATCGATTTTAAGGTTAATAACTCGTATTGTATAACACGATCCGGTTTCCTTCCGTCCGGTATCGGATGCCGGTTGAATATTGAATCGCGTTCAGTACGGCTTCCAGACTTTTATTGTCGTGCTCGCCATAGATGTAATCGTCGAATACGCTATTCGGATCGAGTACGATCGCTTGATTATACATCCGTTCCAGATCATGTACAACGCTACTAATAGGTGTCCGGTTAAAATAAAGGCCACCTTGCAACCATGCCGTTACTTTTTGGACGTCCTCGTTCTTTTTAAGGATCTCTCCATTCGCGTTATTCACGATTACTTGCTCGTTCGGTAATAGGCGCATTACGCTTTCGGGCATATCCACCTCAACTTTTCCGGTCCGAACGCTGACGGCCATCAACTCATCCTCTTGATAGGCTTTTACGTTGAAAGAGGTTCCGAGTACTTTTACGTCGGCTTGTCGGGTACGGACGATGAAGGGCTTGCCCTCGTCTCTCATGACATTGAAAAAAGCTTCTCCTTCCATTTCTACCAAACGGATGTCAGAGGTAAATTCCGTTGGGTATCGCATGACGGTACCGGCGTTTAGATGAACGACCGTGCCATCGGGAAGGGTGACTTGCTTATGTTCGCCATGATTGACGCTTATTTCCGTTAGGAGATGGTCGCTGGCAGATGTATGCTGCTTCGCTGAATGATTTAGGTATAGTTTCGCTCCGAATCCGATGGAAACGATAATCGCTATGCTCGCCGCATACTTGATGAAAGTGGATAGGGAGATTCTTCTTTCTCTTTTACGTGTCTTATCCAACAGGTCTTGCGCCTCCTTCTTATAAAGCAGATGATTATGGGAATCGGATTGAGGTAAGTCCTGCGCTTCGCTCCAGACCCGGTCCATTTCGCTTTCTAATTCTGCTCGCTCCGTTATGGATGAGGCTAACTTCCGCAAGGTCTCTATATCGTTCCGTGTATAGAGTCCATTTACGTATCGGATTAATAAATCGCTTATATGTTTGTTTTCTTCTTCCATTATTTCTCGTGCTATATTAATAGTACAAAGAAGTCCGGGAGAACTGGGATATCATTAACTTTTATTAGTATATGATTTTATTATCTTCGCGAAACGATATGTGATGCTAAATGAAAGAGAGACAAATTATAAAGTCGTTGAAAGAAGGAGATAGGGAGGCTTTTTCGATGTTGTATAAACAATATTGGGAAAAGGTTTATCATTTCTGCGGGCTTTATTTGAATAATCGGGATGTGGCCGAGGATGTGGTACAAGAGGTGTTTATCAAGGTCTGGGAGTCGAGGGAATTCATCCGGGAGGATGATAACTTCAAGGGGCTTCTGTTTGTCATCAGCCGTAACTTGATCTTTAATCAGCACCGGAAGAACGTGAACGAGGACTTTTATAAAATGACGGTCTTGTCCGCTATGGAGACCTCCTACGACTTAGAGGAAGAGATCACCGCCTATAACTTGGGGGAGTATATCGATCATTTGATAGAGGAATTGCCGGAAAGACGCCGGGTTATCTTTAATCTAAGCCGGAAGGAGCATAAAAGCTATAAAGAGATAGCCTTCCAACTCAATATTTCGGAGAAGACCGTTGAGAACCAGATCAGCGAAGCCTTGAAGTTCTTGAAGAAAAATATCATGTTACTTATCTGGTTTATCTAGCGCTTTCCTAGGTCACGTATTTATAGAGTCCGGAAGTGCCACTGCGTTCGAATACGCCTTTTTTTATCAGGCTCTCCTTCAAGAGGGCTAAGGAATGAGCGCCGAATCCCCTGTATTTTAGTAGGACTTGTAGTCCTTTATCTTTCGTGTATCGCAGCAGATCTTCCAATGTATAGATTTCCATTTTTCGTAACATGTTTATCGTTCGGGTGTCTAGGTCAAAATCGCTCACGAGAGATAAGGAGAGTACATTCATGATATCGTCCGTAATGATTAGGGGTAATTCATGGGGAAGATAGATATTAGGTGAGATTTCTTTTCCCGATAAGTCTTTTATCGTTCTCAATAACCGTAGGTTCTCTAGTTTCAGGGATCTAAGCTCTAACTCTTGTTGGCGACAGGTTCGTAAAAGAGAGGTCATTTGTAGTTCGGTCTTGGTTATAACGGCTTTTTGGCGGTCAAATTCATTAGCCATGGCGATAATATGCCGTGAATACTCTTTCAGGCTTTGTACATTAATATATATACTGTCTTTGGAGGATGTCACCTCCTGATCGGGAATTTGTTCTTTTACGTCTAGCCTTGTCATAATATATTCAAAAGTATTTTATCGTGAATAAATATGATGTAGCGACGATATCATAAAAAAGCATGGAACTGTCGCTACTACCCAACGTGTAGGGTATCCCCATACCCTTGAAATCGATAATAGACAACAGCCCATGCTTTATTATATATATTTGAGTATATACAATTAGCATGGGCATTTAGTTGCTATTATTCCGATTTCTTAATTACGGGGATAATTTACACGAAGGGAATAATATCTTAAAATGCCGTATTTATAATTAGTGCCACACAGGGATTATCGCTTTAACCCCATTATCGGTAGCACGGCAAAGATAGTCTTTCTTCTTTGATAAATAATAACGATTGTGGTTGTTTTTCGTCCTAAGTTTTAGTTTTGCTCGTCTTCTTTTTCAGGCAGCACATAAATCCGGTGTGTTCGATATCCTACGCTGGCTATTACGTTATCCTTGATAAATTGCTTGATATCCTCGCTCGCACGGTAGCGGGTACAATTGTTCAAGCCGGCGTAATCGGTGAGATTTATATATGAGTTTCTTTCTAGATAAGATAACATCTTAGTCTTCCTTCCCTCGATTCCCGTTTTGGGCAGATTTTCCCGTTTAACCAAGATGGGGGCGTTCTTTTTTACCATCTCCTTCAGTCGGGGAGAGCAGCGGAAGTTAACGCCGTGTATGCTAGCGCTTGATTTAGTATTTCCTTTCTGGTCCGTTACTTCTTTGCTTTTTACCGATGGCGAGAAATGTCCCAATCCTTCCAGTTCCACGCTGTACCCATAGGATAATTCCCTGCCGATATAGGAAGTAAGCGCCTCCAATACACCTTTTATGTCGGCGGAGGTGACGGATGAGCATTCGGAAATATACTCACATATATCGTTCATGCGTTTGGTATCTCTGGTGATGACTCGTGCGCAGGATGTTGGCCCGCGTTGTTCATTGCCCGGTGTATTATAAATACTGACTTGGATGCCACTTCTTGGTTTTCCCATGATTTTCTCGTTATTTAAATGGATAATGTATAGGATGCCTCGGAGATTTAACGTTTATCTCTTTGGCGTTTCTATTTGATGAAATCGGTTGCCGACGCCCTCGGCAATGCTGCTGACGCTGTCGGAAATATTGCTGACGGCGTCGGAAATACTGCCGACACCGTCGGCAACCAATTTCATTGAATACAAAGGACGGAAATATAAGGATGGAAAGCAAGGAAGATACTGATAAAACACAATTTCGTAAAGATAATTTTAAAGAGTACCTATAAGTAATGGACATTTAATTGTACTTGAGGCTTTAGGCATGATTATTTTTCAATCGTATTTGGGTATCTTATCTGAATTTGATTAACCTAAGCGAATTTTTTTATCTTCCAATAGGGGGGAGGGAGTCGTGGCGTGTATTTATAAATAGAACAAGAATAATAAACATGAGCGAAGATACGAGAACGATATTGAAGAAGTTGATGCGAGATGCTCTGGATGAGAAAGATCGGCAACGTTTGCTGTGTGACCCAAAAGTGGAAGAGCGTATGCGTTCCCAATGGGACGAGGCTGCGGATCGCGTGAATCCCATGGTGGGGAATCGCATGTGGAAACGAATCATAGCCCGGACAATGGCGACAAACGGTGTCCGTAAACTCTGGGTCTATAAGATTACGGCGATAGCCGCCTCCATATTGCTACTTTTAGGTGTAGGAAGCGTAGTTTATTGGTCTCATACGAAAGAAGATCAATATATATATGTAATGGCCTCCGGTGTCCGTTGCATAGAGTCGGTTTCCTTATCGGACGGTACGACCGTGAGAATGGGGCCGAATAGCCAATTGATCTACCCAAAGAGTTTTGATGGCAAGACCCGTGATGTGGAATTAAAAGGGCAAGCCTTCTTCGACGTAGCGAAAGATCGGGAAAGACCATTTACCGTGCATACCAAGAACATGGATGTAACGGCCTTGGGCACGGCCTTCGAGGTTTTCAATTATGATTCCGAGAGCAAGTTGGAGACGATCCTGTTAAACGGTAAGGTGAAGATTGGCTTGGGAGGTCCCAATGTGAAGAACAGGCGTGAGGTGATATTGAATCCGAACGAGATGTTGGTTTTCGACAAACAAGCGAATACCGTTAGAGTTAAGACGGTTAATGCCGAGGAGTATTCGGGTTGGCGTAACGGTGTCCTCAGTTTTGAGAACGAACGCTTGAGCATGATCCTTACCCGTCTGGAGCCTTGGTTCGGGCGGAAGATAAAGTGCCCGAAGGAGATAGCGGAGAAATATCGGTTTACGTTTAAGGTACGGGATGAGTCCTTGGAGCGAATCCTGTTTATGCTGAGCAATACGTCGCCCATTAAATACAGAGAGAAAGACAATGAATATGAACTATATATAAAGGGAGATAAATGAGTGTCTAACGTTAAATTCTAGGAGATATGCTTGTTAACAGTTCTTGAGTCTAATAAAAAACAGGAGGAAAAACTAGGTTTCTCCTCCTGAGCAAATGTTCTTGACGGCAGGCGTTAGGAGTTGAGAGGCCGACACACCTGCTAATTTATTCATCAGAAACATTACAAAGTTATGAAAAATCTCTGGAAAAGACGAATAAAAAGG
>NZ_QTMG01000039.1:0-37170 GCF_003635435.1 Parabacteroides sp. AF21-43
TGGTGGAATGATACCGGGAACAAGAGGTCATTTCACCCGCATCACCATGTCTATACGTCTAGGATAAAACAGGAAAATCAAAAAATAGAGAGGATCAAACGCCTACAATGAGTAAACAAGCGCATTTGTTTGCTTGTTTTTAGTTATTTTTTACTACATTTGCGCCGTGAAAGAATACGCTACTCCCCAAGTAGCCTACTCCCTTTACCCTACTTTCGGTACATGATTGTACACACTCTCAAAACAAATTTTATTCACCGCAGACATCTTTTCCAACGAGAAACTTTTCAAATAGATTTGCGTAGTCTTGATCGATTTATGGCCCAATAGTTCGCTGATCATCTCAATCGGGACATCCTGTTCCTTCAAAATCATCGCAAAAGAATGACGGATCGAATATGAGGTGATCGGGATAGACACACCGCAGGCTCTCGCCAACCTCTTCAAATTCCGGTTAAAATGGGCCAAAGCGGAAGTGTACTCCTTGTAGGCTTCTTTTCCCACTTTTATCCCTTTCAAGAAAGGAAACAAATAGGGTGAGTCCTTACCTACATCACTTGACAGTTCCCTCAGCGACTCCCATGCGGTAGATTGTACCTCTATAAGCATCGGAGTACCCGTTTTCTGGCGTTTATATTCCAAAACCCCACCCCGGACATTCTCCTTTTTCAGATGAGCGAAATCCACGAATGCCATACCGCAAAACTGGAACATCAGGCACAATGCCTGCCGTGTTTTTCTCAGTTCCGGATCATCTAATGAGGCCGTCATCAGAGAACGTAATAAATCCTGTGGTAACGCCTTTTTGCGTTTGCTCTCTATACCCGTGAAAACTCCCTTAAATAAATAAGGGATATAGGGGGCCAACCCTTCCTCCACCGCCATGTTGTACACACAACGGATCCGACGCATATAGGTCGACACCGTGTTCCATGTACATCCTTTATTCAACAAAAAGGCCTGATAACGCCGAAGGTTCTCCTTATTGACATAGATATAGGGAATTACCTCCAACCCACAAAACCGCATGAATGAGTTCAATGCATCCTGATAGCTCTTCGCCGTGGAATAACGCCCATCCACACGCAATTTATAGATATACAACCTCATCCCTTCTACTAAATCCTTTTTCTCCATACTATCGCTATTTTTTCGTGATAAAACTTAGCAAATGTAATACAGATCCGGGAGGTTGAGCATATACAAAAAAAGGCGAACCAACCGGTCCGCCTTTATAAAATCTCCATTTCTAGATTATTTCAGTCCTCTATTCTTCAGCAACGGATCCGTACCCGGTTCCTTGCCACGGAAATTCTTGTACATATCCATAGCGTCGTCGATACCGCCCGGGGTCAAGACATATTTACGGAATTTATCGGCACATTCTTGATTAAAGATGTCGCCGGTTTCCTTGAATGCCTCGAAAGCGTCGCAATCCAATACCTCAGCCCAGATGTAGCTATAATAGCCGGCGGTGTAGCCGCCACCCATCGTATGGTTGAAGTAAGTCGTACGGTAA
This sequence comes from Parabacteroides sp. AF21-43, assembly GCF_003635435.1. Classification (NCBI taxonomy): domain Bacteria; kingdom Pseudomonadati; phylum Bacteroidota; class Bacteroidia; order Bacteroidales; family Tannerellaceae; genus Parabacteroides; species Parabacteroides sp. AF21-43. The sequence goes on from NZ_QTMG01000039.1 coordinate 1,520, forward strand.
CGGGAAGGGATTTGTTTCAGCAAACCACGACGGCCTAACGTCTGTTGCTCGAAATCCATCACGTTCAAGTTGGCCGGAACATTATTCGTCTGGTCAACGAACTTGATCACCTTCTTATCCGCAGCGTCACCACTGATCGCATGGAAATCCATATCCAGATAAGAAGCCGCCAGATACTCCGTCGTAGCGAAACCTTGTCCGTACTTACCGCTCTTATCCAACTTCTCGATCAACTCGGCCGGGATCACCTCGCCGGTCTGATAATGCTTAGCGTACACCTTCAATACTTCCGGCTCGAATACCCAATGCTCCATAACCTGTGAAGGCAACTCCACGAAATCACGAGGAACACCGGAAACACCGGAGTAATGCACGTCACGGAACAAGCCGTGCAAACCATGACCGAACTCATGGAACAATGTATTCGCCTCATCAGCGCTCAACAACGCAGGTTGTCCCGGAGCGGGCTGGCTAAAGTTACAAACGATCGTTACGACCGGAGCCACACGCTTGCCATCCTTATAAGCCTGCGGACGATAAGAACCACACCATGCGCCACCACGCTTGCTGGCACGAGGGAAGAAATCGAAATAAATAACGCCCAAATGAGAGCCATCCTTATCTTTGCACTCAAAAGCCTGCGCTTCCGGATAAGGCAACGGGATATTACGGATCGGGGTGAACGTGATACCATATAACTTATTAGCTACATAGAAAGCACCCTCACGAACATTATCCAACTTCAAGTAAGGACGAACCTCATTCTCATCCAAATTGAATTTAGCCTTCTTGGCCTTCTCGAAATAATAACGCCAATCCCAGCCCTCGGCCTCGAAATTGCCGCCTTCTTTCTTGATCTCGGCGTTTATATCGGCCAATTCCTCTTTCGCTTTCGCCAAAGCAGGCTTCCAAACCTCATCTAACAATTGATAAACCTTATCCGAGCTTTTCGCCATACGATCCTCCAACACGAAAGAAGCGTAATCATCATAGCCCATCAACTTCGCTTTCGCCAAACGAGCGGCAACCAAATCACGAACCACTTCCTTGTTATCGTTCTCATTATTATTATTACCACGGTTGATATAAGCGTTGAACATCTTCTCACGCAACTCACGTTTATCGGAATATTGCAAGAACGGCATCACGCTCGGGTTCTGCAAGGTAAATACCCATTTGCCTTCCATCCCGGCATCCTTAGCCGCTTGAGCGGCGTTAGCGATCAAGGTCTCGGGCAGACCGGAAAGATCTTCCTGCTTGTCGATCACCAATTTAAAAGCGTTCGTCTCTTTCAGCATATTCTGTCCGAAAGTAAGCTGTAGCATGGAGATCTTGCTATTCAACTCACGCAATTTAGCCTGATCCTCAGCGGAAAGATTAGCGCCACCCCTGACGAAGTCCTTATAAGTCTCCTCCAATAACTTCATTTGCTCCTTATCGAGACCCAACTCATCCTTCTTATCATATACCGCCTTCACACGAGCGAATAATTTCGGATTCAAGTTGATATCATCACTATATTTTGACAATAGCGGCGACATCTCACGGCTTAACGCCTGCATCTCATCATTCGTATTCACGCTATTCTGTCCACCGAAAACAATCTGGACCTTCCGAAGCAACGCACCCTGCTCATCCAAAGCGACAATCGTATTCTCGAACGTCGGCTCCTCCGGGTTATTCACGATCGCCTCGATCTCCTTGCGTCCCTCTTCCATACCTTGCAATAGGGCCGGTTTGTAGTGCTCGAACTTGATTTGATCAAAAGGTGGAACTCCAAACGGGGTGGTATATTCCGCAAAGAACGGGTTCTCACCCTCCACGGTCTTCTTTTCGGAAGTACCGCAGGCAGTAAGCATAACGGCTAATCCTGCTGCCATAATTAATTGTTTCATCTTTACTGATTTTTTGATTTATGAGTTATGAATTATTCTAATTATTCTTCTCATTTTAGCCCTCTGTTCTCCAACAACGGATCGATACTTGGTTGTTTACCACGGAAATTCACGTACATATCCATAGCATCATCGATGCCGCCCGGGGTCAGTACGTATTTACGGAATTTAGAGGCAACCTCCGGGTTGAAGATATCACCCGTCTCCTTATAAGCTTGGAAAGCGTCGCAATCCAACACTTCCGCCCAGATATAGCTATAATAACCGGCGGTATATCCACCTTCCATCGTATGTCCGAAATAAGTGGAGCGGTAGCGAGACGGAATCTGACGGATCAGACCACGATCGCCCAAGACCTTCGCCTCAAATTTCTCGATATCCAAATCGGCAGGGATCTCTTTCAATACATGATAATCCATATCCAGATAAGAGGCGGCCAGATACTCCGTCGTAGCGAAGCCTTGTCCATACTTGCCACTCTTAATCATCTTGTCTACAAGGGCTTGCGGTATTACCTCGCCGGTCTGGTAATGTTTAGCGTACACTTTCAATACCTCCGGCTCAACGGCCCAATGCTCATCGACTTGCGAAGGTAGCTCCACAAAGTCACGAGGCACGTCGGACACGCCATAATAATGAACGTCGCAGAATAAACCGTGCAAGGCATGACCGAACTCATGGAATACGGTCTCAGTCTCGTCGGCTGTCAAAAGCGCCGGTTGTCCCTCCGCCGGTTTACTGAAATTAAATACGGTAGTAACCACCGGGGCTACCCGTTTCCCATCTTTATACGTTTGTGAACGGTAACCGCCGCACCATGCGCCACCTCCTTTGCCCGGGCGGGTAAAGAAATCCATATACAGCACGCCCAGATGCGTACCATCTTTATCCTTGCACTCGAAAGCGAGAGCGTCGGGGTCCGGTTTCGGGATGTCCTTGATCTCGGTAAACGTGATACCGTATAATTTATTGGCTACATAGAAGATGCCCTCACGTACATGTCCCAACTCAAAATAAGGACGCATCTCGTTCTCGTCCAAGTTATATTTCGCTTTCTTGGCTTTCTCGAAATAATAACGCCAGTCCCAGCCCTCGGCCTCGTAATTACCACCTTCCTTCTTGATCTCGGCGTTGATATCGGCCAATTCCTCTTTCGCTTTCGCCAAAGCAGACGGCCAGATTTTATCGAGCAAGTCATACACGTTCTTCTCGTTCTTCGCCATATTCTCTTCCAATACGAAAGCGGCATAATCCTCATATCCCATCAATCGGGCTTTCTCCAGACGAGCGGCAACCAGCTGCTTAACGACCTCCTTATTATCATTCTCATTATTATTGTTGCCACGATTCGTATACGCCTTGAAGATCTTCTCACGCAAATCACGCTTATCGGCGTATTGAAGGAAAGGCATCACGCTCGGATTATGGAGGGTAAACACCCACTTACCATCCAGACCATTCTCTTGGGCCGTTTGCGCCGCCTTGACGATCACGTCTTCCGGCAGACCGGATAAGTCCTCTTTATTATCGATCACTAATTGGAAATCGTTGGTCTCTTTCAGGGTATTCTGTCCGAAAGTAAGTTGGAGCATGGATATCTTCTCGTTCAGCTCACGCAACTTCGCCTGCTTATCCTCCGGCAGATTGGCTCCTCCCCGGACAAAGCTTTTATAGGTTTCCTCCAACAGCTTCTTCTGTTCCTTATCCAGATGGAAGCTCGCCTGATTCTCATATACGGATTTCACCCGGGCGAAAAGCTTGGGATTTAAGCTGATATCATCCGAATGTTTGGATAAAAGGGGATAAAGCTCACGTTCGAGCTCTTGGATCTCGTCCGTGGTATTCACACTGGATTGGCCACCGAAAGCATACATTACTTTAGTAAGCAACTCGCCACTTTGGTCTAAGGCCACGATCGTATTCTCGAATGTCGGCGCATCCGGATTTGCCACGATCGCCTCGATCTCCTTCGACTGCTCTTCCATGCCTTTCAAAAGAGCCGGCTTGTAATGAGCCACCTCTATTTGGTCAAACGGAGGCACCCCGAACGGTGTCGTATACTCCGCAAAAAACGGATTGGGTGTAGCGCCTTCCGCTACATCGCTTTTCTTTGAGGAGGAACAAGCTCCCAAAATAACCGCTAAACCTGCGGCCATAAGCGTTTTATTCATGCCATTGTTATATTAGAATTACAATGGACAAAGATAACGAAGTTTTGCGTTACAATTCTATTTCAAATTGTTATTATTTAGAATCCGGAAAAAGATTTTCACAATTCACACAAAAAAGATCCCCAAAGGGAGATCTTCCCTTCGGGGACCCAATATGCTTTCATTCAATGTTCAATCGAATCGCTCTCTATACCGTCCTCGATATTTTCATTTTCGATCGTTTCTTGTAAATCTTGAATGTCATTAGACGTGTAATCATCCGACAATACCGAATTGGTAGACATGGTCTCATCGTGAAGATCATCGCTCTCATCCCATAACGTTTTCATTATATTCTCTGGCATATCTCTTATATTTTAAAGTTATATGCCTATTCAACAACCTCGACAAAGAAATTGTTGTTCCAATAAAAATAGTTCACTAATTTTAGCGAGATTAACGCAAGAAATAATATGAATCGAATTTGTAGTCTTTTTGGTATTCAGTATCCCATCATACAGGCGGGAATGGTTTGGTGTAGTGGTTGGCGGCTAGCTTCAGCGGTTAGTAACGCCGGTGGATTAGGATTGATCGGGGCAGGCTCCATGCACCCGGAAGTGCTCCGGGAACATATCCGTAAATGCGAGGCGGCGACCGACAAGCCTTTTGGCGTGAATGTCCCGCTGATGTACCCGGAAATCGATACCTTGATGCGGATATTGGTGGAGGAAAAAGTGAAGATCGTATTTACCTCCGCCGGTAACCCGAAAACATGGACAAAGTATTTGAAGGATCATGACATGACGGTCGTTCACGTGGTAAGCAGCTCTAAATTCGCCACGAAATGCGAGGAGGCCGGAGTGGATGCCATCGTTGCCGAAGGCTTCGAGGCAGGCGGGCACAACGGACGGGAGGAAACAACTACGATGTGCCTGATCCCCGCTGTCCGGAAAGCGACCTCCCTCCCCCTTTTGGCGGCAGGAGGTATCGGAAACGGTCAAGCGATGCTAGCGGCACTCGCACTAGGGGCCGACGGCGTACAGATAGGCACTCGTTTCGCCTTGACCAAAGAAAGCTCGGCACACGAGAATTTCAAGAAACTATGCTTGAATCTTAAGGAAGGCGATACGAAGTTATTATTAAAGAAACTGTCTCCTACCCGTCTGGTAAAAGGAGATTTCGCTACGGCAGTGGAAGAAGCGGAAGCCCGGGGAGCGTCCGTGGAAGAATTACGTGAGTTATTGGGCAAAGGACGTGCCAAGAAAGGAATCTTTGAGGGCGACCTAAAGGAAGGCGAGTTAGAGATCGGACAGGTAGCGTCTTTATTCTGGGAGGAATTATCCGTGGAAGAGGTGATGAAAGAATTGATCCGTGACTTTAAGCTATCCTTAGAGAACGTAAAGACACAGTTGTGTTCGTGAGAAAACACAACTGTATCTGTGGATAAGCACAACTGTGTTCAAGAGAAAACACAGTTGTGTTCCTTATCATAATCGATACTTATACAATTGCGCCATGACCTTTTGGTATTGGTTTTGCAATTGCAGGTAGTTTTGCATGCTTTGGTAATAGGTCGTCACATCCACGAAATACTCGATCATAGAGATTTGCCCGGCCTGTATAGCCTTGTTCAACAAGACCAAGCTATTCTGCCTTTTCAGCACATCCTTATATTCATCGATAGATTTCTTTAAGGAGACAGACTGGTCATATAGCTGCCTCAACCCATTCTCTACCGTGAAAGAAGCGCTCTCCAACTGCATCTCCGTATAGCGGGCCTGAGCCTTCGCCTGTTTCACGTTATTACGGTTCGAGAACAACGGGATGGTGATTCCTACCAAGAAACCATTGAAACGCTCTCCACCCGAGGCGGGATTCATACGATACCCTAACTCAAAGCCGGGCAGACCTTTTGCCTTATTCACGCTCACCTGCCGAAGGGCTGTCGTCTGGTCGCTACGCAAGGTCTGTAATTGCGGATCGGATTGCATCGCCTCCGTCCGCAGCTCATCAAAGGAAAGCACCTCCCTATCCGGCAAGGCGTAAACCGTATCCGTAAACTCGATAGCGATACCGCCGTTCAGGGTAGCTAGCTCCTGCAGCTTGGCAATACGGGAAGTCTCGTTCATCCGGGCCTCTGTCCGGGCGTTCAATAATTCCAGATCGATCTTGTTTGTCTCAAGGATATTCGCGTTTCCTTTCTCCAAACGAGTCGCATAAAAAGCAGAAAGTTGCTCGGCGTTCCTAAGACGGGTATCCAATAGGTTCTTCTGCTGGTTCAACAGCACCAAATCTAGGCAAACCTCTTTCACCTGCAACAAGATTTGCTGACGAAAAGCCATCCCTTGACGATCCAAACCCGCGGATTTCGCCTTCGTCAGCTTATGCTTCCGGACATATACAGACGGGAAATCAAAGCTTTGGGAAGCCACGAACTCGCCCGTGAATCCCATCCCTTCTTTATTCCCCCAGAAATGCGAATAAGAGACCGAAGGGTCTGGCAAATTATTATCCAACTTCGCCTCCAGCTTCTGCGACTGGAGCAACTGGCTGTTCGCCTGTAAATCCTTATTGTTCGCCTCCACGCTCCGGAGCACGTCCTCTATAGAAGTCTGGGCGGAAAGGCCGCCTGTCAATACAGACAAGGCGGCGACTATAATATATGATTTCATAAAACTTATTCTTTATTCTTGTTCATTATCAGATAAACAATCGGGATGATGAATCCGTTTAAGAACGTAGAGGTTAATAAACCACCCAAGATCACCGTCGCCATCGGGCTTTGGATCTCATTTCCGGGAAGATCGCCATTCAACGCCAATGGAATCAACGCCAAGGCGGAACTCAACGCCGTCATCAAGATCGGGTTCAAACGGTCTAGGGAACCTTGTATCACGGACTCTCGCAATCCCATTCCCTCTCCACGCAAATGCGTATAGTGGCTGATCAGTAGCATACCGTTTCGGGTAGCGATACCGAACAAGGAAATGAAACCGATAATCGCCGGGATACTGATCTCGCCGGAAGTAAGCCATAGGATAATCACGCCACCGATCAACGCCAACGGTAGGTTCAACAAGATCACGCCGCTCTCCTTCACGTTCTTGAACTCATTGTATAGTAACATGAAAATCACCAATAATGACATAAGAGACGTCAATAACAACGTGCGGCTAGCTGCCTCCTCGCTCTCGAATTGGCCGCCATACTCGATATGATACCCCTCCGGAAGCTTGATGCTCTCATCCACTTTGTTACGAATATCATTCACGACACCCCGCAAGTCACGTTCCGATACATTGGCACTAATCACGATCTTACGTTGCACATTCTCACGGTTGATCGTATTCGGACCGGTCACGGAACGGATATCGGCCACGTAGCTTAGCGGCACTTTCTGCCCGGCGGCATCGATCATCAGATTGCTAATATCATCCATCGTGGCACGGCTGGCGTCGGAGGTCTTCACGGTCAGGTCGAAGCTCTTGCCATCGTCGTACACCTGACTTACGGCCTCTCCACCCAACATCACATTGATATATTCCTCGAACTCTGGCAGGGGAATACCATATTTAGCCAGCAACTCACGTTTCGGGGTGATTGTCAACTGCGGACGCTCGATCTGCTGCTCTACCTTCAAGTCCACCAGACCCGGGATCGTTTGGATAGCGGCCTTGATCTGGTTACCGACCGTAAACATCAGGTTCAAGTCCGTACCAAACAGCTTGATAGCGATATTCGCCTCCGTACCGGAAAGCATAGCGTCGATACGATGGGAAATAGGTTGCCCGATCTCTATATTAGCGCCGCTGATCGTAGATAACTTCTTGCGGACATCATTCATCACCTCATCCCGACTACGGTCTTGCAATTCGAAAGGAGCCTCGATCTCGGAAACATTCACGCCCAAGGCATGCTCATCCAATTCCGCACGACCGGTTTTCCGAGCCACAGTCTTTATCTCGGGCACTTGCAACAGCAACGCTTCCGCACGGCGTCCGATCTGATCCGACTCGTCCAAGGAAATTCCCGGAAGTGAACTTACGTTGATCGTAAAAGAACCCTCATTGAACGGGGGCAAGAAACTACGACCCAAATGAAAGAATATCACCAAGGCGACCACAAACAAAGCGATCGTGGTACCTAGTACCCATTTCTGGTAAGCCAACGCTAACTCCAAAGCCCGTTTATACACCACCTTCAACTTCCGGGCTATCCAAGCCTCACGCAGTTCCTTCATTCCCGTCGCTTTACGGTTCAACAAATAGCTACAAAGCACCGGGGTCAAGGTAAGCGCCACTACCGTAGAAGCAAACAACGCCACGATAAAAGCGATACCCAGCGGAACCAACATACGGCCTTCCATACCACTCAAGAAGAACAAGGGCACGAAACTCACCACGATAATCAAGGTAGAGTTCAAGATCGGCATACGTACCTCACGGGAAGCGTCGTAAACCACCTCCAAGGTAGAGCGTTGCTGATCCGGAGGCAAGAGCCGGTTTTCCCGGATTCGTTTATACACGTTCTCCACGTCCACGATAGCGTCATCCACCAAGGAACCGATAGCGATCGCCATACCTCCCAAGCTCATCGTGTTAATCGTTAATCCCATGTAATGCAATACGATGATAGAGACCAGTAAAGATAACGGCAAGGCTACCAACGAGATCACTGTCGTACGTATATTCATCAAGAACAGGAACAAGACGATCACCACGAAGAAACTACCCTCAAACAAGCTCTTCTTTACATTATTAATAGAGTTATCGATAAAATGACTCTGGCGGAATATATCCGTAGAGACATGTACATCCGCCGGCAAGTTCTTCCGCAAATCGACAACAATCTCGTCCAGCTTCTCCGTCAACTTCTCCGTACTCGTATCCGGCTGTTTGGTCACGGTAATCAGCACGGCTGGCTTTGTCCGCTCGGAAGCGGTTCCCAACTTCGGGCTTTTACCGCCGATCTTAACCGTAGCGATATCACCCAGCATAACCGGATACTCATTCACAGTCTTCACCACACCCTGAGCGATCTCCTCCGCCTTCGACGTAGACAAGACTCCCCGGATGATATACTCATTATCAAACTCATACAATACACCACCATTGGCGTTCCGGTTCATATTCCGACAAACATCCAACACCTCGTTCAACCCTACACCGTAGTGCTTCATACGAGCCGGGTCCAACAAGATCTGGTACTCCTTAATATCGCCACCGATCACGGCCACCTGCGCCACACCGCCCGTAGACAACAAACGGGGACGGATCGTCCAGTCGGCGATCGTACGTAAGTCCAACAAAGACGTGGAATCGGCGGTCAAACCGAGGATCATCATCTCACCCAAGATGGATGACTGCGGGCCTAAGGTCGGTTTACCTACGTTCTCGGGAAGGCTCTCACCCAAGACAGCCAGTTTTTCGGACACGATCTGACGAGCCCGGTAAATATCCGTACCCCAATCGAACTCTACCCAAACCACGGAGAATCCGGTGGTAGACGAGGAACGCACACGCCGTACGTCCATCGCACCGTTCACGGCAGTCTCCACAGGGAATGTCACCAAGCGTTCCACCTCCTCGGGAGCCATACCGTTCGCCTCGGTCATGATCACGACCGTTGGGGCGTTCAAGTCCGGGAACACATCCACGTCCGTATTAAACGCCGTGTACGTACCCCAGATCATCAGCAATAGCGCACAAACCAAGATTACCAACCGGTTGTGCAATGAATAATAAATTATCTTATTTAACATGCAACATCCCTCCTATTAATGGCTATGGCTATGAGCCGGTATCGCGTTAGAAGCGGAAGACAACTTGATCTGGTAAGCGCCACGGGTCACGACCTCATCGCCCGGTTTCAATCCGGAAAGGATCTGTACCTCCGAGCCGTTATTCGCTCCCAGCGTCACCCATTGCTTCTTATAGCCTTCCTCATCCAGACGGATAAATACCGAATAAACGCCCTGCTCCTCGATAAGGGCGGAGACAGGCACGCTCAAGACATTCTCCATCGGCTTTGTCAACAAAAAAATCTCCACGAAAGAACCGGGGATAACCGCTCCTTTATTATCGAACTCGAAAGTCACCGGTACATAGAAAGAGTTCATATCGGAAGCCTTTCCATACGATAACAACCGTCCACGCAAATCAGACAATTTATAGAGAGCGTTATCATACGGAGTCATGAAATTAGCGGTTTGGATCATGGGAAGATCGTTGTAATACCTCTCAGACACGTCCGCACGCAATACCAAACGATTGTTTTGCGAGATCGTAGCCAAAGGCTGACCTACGGATACATAATCACCCTCTTTCACTTGGATGTTCTTCAAGTAACCGTTCAAGGGAGAGACTACAGACACGCCTTTCGCCGTCTGTTTTCCCGCTATCGCCTCATAAGCGACCTTGGCGTTCTCGTAATTCAAGCGGGCCTGCTCGAAATCCTTGGCGGATACGATCTTATCGCCTACCAAGGCTTGCATACGCTCGTATTCCTTTTTCGCCGTCTCATAAGCGAATTTAGCCTTTGCCGCCACGTCTCCATCAGAGAGGGCGTTGGAAGCGATACTCAACACGGCCTGTCCCTTGCGTACCGCCGTACCATCCACGAATGGCAAGCTACCAAACGAGATCACGCCGGGGACGGTAGCGACGATCACGGACTCCTCCCCTTGCGCCGCCATTACTCGTCCGCTCGTCTTAATCACATCCGTGAAAGGAGCGGGATTAACCGTTACGGTCTGCAAACCAACGGCCTCGGCTAAGGCTTTCTTAAAGACAATCTCGCCGGGATGGGTACCACCGGACTCATGCTCATGGTCATGGCCTTCGTGTTCATGTCCCTCATGATCATGATCGTGATCGTGATCCTCACCTTCATGCTCATGGTCGTGAGCCTCTAATTCATGATTATGCTCATCGTGTCCGGCTTGCGACGCATTTCCCGCACAACCGGCAAACAGGTAAGCGCACATCGCACCTACCAAATATATTTTCTTCATTGTGTAAAAAATCTTGATATCGTTAATAATAAATAGATAGGGGCAAGTCTGTCCTCACCCACTCTCACAAACGAGATATCAAGACATAGGAGGGGCACGAAGTCCCGAGGCACTCACTATCCAAGCGTCGTGCAGCGACTCAATGTAGGGGGCGTTCTCGTGATCAAGGAGCTGTCCGCAAAACGCCGGTTCAGGTGGATAAATGTAATCAAATAAGACGAGTAACGGCATCAGATGTATATCCACATCTCCATCCATAAAATGAAAAATATGCGTACTGAAATAGGCCAAGTTATGCCCGTCGCAACCGCAATCATGCGTATCTGTGCTTTTATCGCCATGCGCTTGCTCCGCGGTCAAGGATTGATAACAAGGCATCCCGTCCCGGTGATGATGGTGAGGGATAACCACAGAAAGCAACGCCAAGATGCCGGCCATCAGCACCACGTATTGTACAATCCTCTGTTTCATTTTCTCACGCATGGCACAAAGATAAGGATATTTTTCCGTTTTTTACATGAATGTTGTAAGTTTGCGGTAAATAAAAAGATAGATGAAGTTTGGAGTAAATAAAAAGATATTATTATATACCGCCGGTTGCGTATGGATTTTCGCCGGTATCAATATCTTACGCATCGGTATCGTCACATGGTTAAACGATACCCATTATTGGTTATTCAAGATCGGGGAAGCGACCATCGTTTTCTTGCTTTTCTTCAATTTGGTCTTTAAACGGCTTTTCTATAAACATTCCGAACGGATCTCCCGGAAAAACGGGAAACATTGCCCGTTCTCTTTCTTCGACGTGAAAGGTTGGATTATCATGATCTTCATGATCGCTTTCGGGATCACGATCCGCACGTTCCATTTACTGCCGAATTCTTTCATTTCCGTATTCTATACGGGATTATCCACGGCGTTGATCATAACGGGATTCTTATTCTTGAGACAAGGAAAAACCGTTGGGAATTGAGAATTGAAAATTAAAGATACAACAATCTATAATTTTCAATTCTCAATTTTCAATTTTCAATTCCCAAGTTTTTCGCAGATCAACTCAGCAGCCTTCTTGCCGCTCATCAGCATGCCGCCAAAGATCGGTCCCATACGGAAGCTACCGCTTACGCCGTTAGCGGCCATACCGGAAACGAATAATCCCGGGTAGATCTCCTTCGTGTTCTCCACCGTCGTCTGCTCACCCAGCTCCACATTCAAGGAACGCTCGCCGATCACGCCTCCGGTCGGTGTATTCAATTGGATATCATTCTTACGGGCTACCACACGGGCAATCTCGCAATCATGCCCCGTACCTTCCAAGACAGCCTTAGCCATGATCGTCAACGGATCCACGTGCATCCCTTCACGGATTACCGGAGCCCAGTTCACTACCACACCGGCTACGGCATCGTTATGAAACACCACGTCCTCTACCGAATAGCAGTTAAAGATCGTAGCGCCCGCCTTCGTCGCCTGATAAATCAAAGCAGAAGTGGTATGTACCGAATCCATGATATACGTACCATTAGCACCTTCCTTATAGCTTACGCCCAATTCCTTGATAATCGGCATAGCCTCTTCCTGCACCACGATATCGTTGAACATCATAGCGCCGCCCCACATACCTCCACCGGGAGCCAGCTTACGATCAAACAACGCCACCTTCTTACCGGCTTTCGCCAAGAAATAAGCGGCCACGATACCGGAAGGTCCCCCTCCCACGATCGCTACATCCACAGACAAGTTGCTCTTCAACTTCTCGAAGTAAGAGTCAATGATTCCACTTGAAACAATCTGTTCCATCTTAATAACTAATTAAAGTTTAAACATCAGGGAGCACATAGAGGTAACGCCCCCTTTATTTCCTAGTTCTACCTTATTTTCCCTTCGCCGGCATTACCCGGATCAGGTTCGATGGGTATAATCTCAGCCCGTATGACTCGGGCACCCCTATGTGAAAAGTCGGGAGCAAATGTACAAAAAATTAGTATAACTGTACACCTTCAGGTTCCACTTCTATGTTTCCCCTCAATTTTTCCGTCATTCGGATGGATAATGTATAAGATGCCTTGAAGATTTGCCACCAATTTCATCGGGTACAATAGCCAATAACATTCATATAAAACCATAGGTTATCAGTATAATTATCACGGTATGTTAGTCTTTTCCTTGTTGCAATGCAAATTCTTTGCAAAAATCATCGGTCAAATAATAAATATCTGTAACTTTGCTTACGATAAACGTAGTGGTATTAAATCTGTAAATCTTGTAATTAGGTAATTCAAACTTATAGTTTCTATCTCTGGTTTTCAATTTATCAACCAATAGGACTCATATTAATCCTTATAAATCACTGCAATTATGTCAATGCATGCTATAGAAAGTTTGGTGGAATATTCCGTGATAACAACAGCGACCGCCTCTCCTGTTCCACCTTTGGCACAAAGTATTTGTTATAGTCTTTACCAAATCCAGAATCAACTGGACTGCGGGTACACGGTATTACGGGTTCGTGATGAACTGGAACAACTCGGTTATCTCTCTCTTTTGCCTCCGGAGCAATTGCCTGAGCCGGAGCGTAGCGAGGCGAGGCGGCTTGCCATAGAGGGCGGTTTCTTGAAAGATGGTACTTATGTGGACGGTTGTTCCGGAAAGTGTTGTGTCACCGCAGGGACTGCGTTATGGAAAAAGCTGCTTGAGATGGGTGTTCTTCCTGTATCGGCAAAGGCGGAACTTCGGCTACTAGCCCCTTTGGAATTGGCGGAACAAATTGTTCCCTTAGCTTCTAAGGCACTTGCCGAAGGGGATAAAAGAGGAGCCGATACGCTGGGACATTGGTATGCGTTCTTTCCGCTACTTTGCGTAGTGGAAGGTTTGGACGATGACAATGCACCCGAACCGGAAAGAATCCAAGCGTTGCTCCGGCTGCTGGCAGTTCCCGAAGCGTTTGAAGTGGCAGGAGCCTATGGGAAAGAGATGGATTTCGATTTTGAAGAAGAGGAAATGTCTTTCCTTGCCGGTTGGGAGACCCCGTACAACCAGTGGAAAGAGAAACAGGAATCTCTATTTCCAGAATTTTGTAAACGCATAATGTACAAGCTTATAGAAAAGCATGATTTTGCGGAAGCCGACCGTTATGCCTCCCTTACAGGAGATGAAAATGATCCGTCACGCCTGCTCCACCGTTGCGTGGTCAGTTTCGCTTGCCACCAATGGCTGAAGGCACAAGAACCGGGCACGTTGCCACCGGAACGCCTGCTCTCTCCTTGAGGTCAAAGAGGGGCTTGAGTACCTGAGCGGACTGCCGTTAACTGAGCAGGAACTTGCTACTTGCCGTATTTATTTGTTACAGACACTTGTATTGTTGGGTGATTATCCGGCTACCATCGAAATGCAGCGATCCCTGTTTACGGAAGCTATCAACAAACTGGAACAATACCCCGAAGGAGAGACAAAACAGATACAACAAATCGCATTATCCATCAGCTACTACCAAATGCTATACACTAATCTTCCGGACGATTATCCCTCTAAGAAAGAATGGATGCGAAAAGGCTTTCCCGGATTGATGGAACTACCCGGCATCAAACGGATATGTGGTGAACTGCTTCCTGAAATGCCGCAAATGGCAGATACGCTGCAAGGATATATGGAACAATGCGATGCCTTGATACAATATCTTAAATAAAAGAAGTTATGTGCTTTACCGTCAGAAAAATCAATATCATGTTGTCGCTGCTGTTAGTGGTGGTATGTTCTTGGGGACAAGTAACGGATGCGAAGAATTTTACAATCACTCCGCAAACCGTAGTGAAAACCAATTTGCCCAAACAGGCTCCCTGCTTGTTTGAGTTGCAAGACATATTGAGAGAACGATTCGGGCAAAGCGCCATTATGGGAGGGTTACGGGCAAAAGGCAATTCGGTTATCGAGCTTTGGACAGACTCTGAGTTGGAAGGGAAAGAACATTATATACTCGATATATCGGCGAACAAACAAATTGCTCCTCAACATATTGAGAAATGTAAAAAGCTTAATCTTCTTCCGACCAGTCATCAGACCAACCGAATTCTTTATCCCGGAATAATTCAGCTAATCCCGAAATCTGCTTGAACCGAAGTAACTCATTTTTATCCATTCCAATATTACGCATGATCCACTTATCAGACATCCCAGATTTGACCAACTCCGTAACAATCTCCGTCATAAGTTCCAAGTTGTGCATCCCTCGAGCCCTGTTATGGCGAATGGTTGAAGCCATTCGGTTTGAAATATCTTTCTCAATCACCGTTACAGGCAACATTCCTTTCTCACGATCATAAATCCTTTGAGATTGCTTCATAACCAGATAACGATGATAACCATCTACTATCTCATATAAATCATCCTCTTCAAGATAATAACAGACGCAAGGCATCGTATAGCCATCCTCCCAAATGGAAAGTTCCAATAATCGCATTTCCGGTGGTGCCATGATATTAGGGTTATAGCTGTTGGCTACAATTTTTTCTATAGGGACAGCCCTAACACCATATGCCGGACTAACAAAGTTTCCCATGCTTATAAAAATTATATTTGTCCATTACTTCTTTTCTCATATCCCTCTCTCGTTTTGTCTGGGAAAAACCCATATACTTGCATGTATGATCGTTTTTCAAAATACAAACACACATACGTTTGTAAGTAGGGATTTCTTTAAACTCGGGTATATTGATATCATCGATATACTCCATCCGTACTGGTTTCTTATCCGTATGGTAAGCGGTACATTCTTCCACAATGATAGGAATATTAGCCGCCCGTAACTTAGCGATTGTCTCCTCACTGAGGCATCCCCCTTTTTCTCTCCAGAATTTACGGCTGACTCTTAACTTATTCAAATAGTTCTCACGAGTTTCTTCGGGTAAGGTATTTAGGAGAAAATACATATATTTCTCCCAAGAGAACCCGGCTGGGCACTTGATAGCCCTCCATCCCATAGCGGAGGTATTCCCATATATACCGGCAAAGCCAACACCGTTTACACGTCCAACCATCCGCCCCCACATGTCGGGATCGACAACTTTGTAAATGAACAGTGTGGATATCGCTTGGGATATGAATGGGCTCGCCACACGTTGCCGGGACAAAGGCACCCCTGCTTGATAATACAAATCATACAAATGATTATATGGCCAACCGAACTTTCCGTTCGCTATCCAGATATCCTGAGTTTTCCAATCATAAATAGGATATGCGTTATATATAGAATAATTCATTCTGCGAGTCCATTTATAATTAGCTAGTTTTCTGTAATTCTTATCACTATGTATGGCCCGCCACCTATTAAAACTCTCTTGGGTACGGATACCAACAAGGCAACATATACGCCGGCCCATTTTCCGTTGATACAACCAAAAAGGGAACATATTCTGAAAATCATAATCCCACATGTCCTCCTTGAAGAAGTCAAAGTCTTTCGCCCGGAGACATGAATGGGGCATCTCTCGAACCCAGATATCCCGGCACTCCTCGCTCCAAGGTCTCCAATATTGTTGAAACATAGATGTACATGTCTGGACTTTAAAAGGAACACAACAATGATAAATATCAAGGATATCGGAATTAGCGGCATAAACCTTTTCCACATATTCGGTCGTCTGGCTGTATTGAACCTCATAATCCATATGAAATACACCTAGTTTTCGTCCCGGAGCGTATCTACGAATATAATCTACACACAAATTCAACAGTACACCACTATCCTTTCCGCCGGAAAAAGAGACGTATACGTAATCGAAATAATCAAAAATGATCTTCAATCTTTTCTCTGTCGCCTCGTACACATCCATTCTTCGCATCATGACTCTACCTCCGGTAAATAATGCATTTTATCATAATTTTTCCACTCAACACATGTCTGGAACTTTTTTTGTGAGAACACTTTTACATGACGTTTATGCACAACAGCCATAAGTGAAGCTTGAGATGAAAAATCCTTTATGACTTCTTCAAGAAGTTCACTCAATACCGAAGGATCGTCACCACTCACGAAATAATTGTCTATAGAGTAATAGATATGTCCTTTTTTTACAGGCATAAAACCAACAACAGCCGTTTCATGAAAGGCTATATACCAAACGTGGCTACGAGATGTTTTAAAAGGGTAATTGTTATTTTGTCGCAAAATGGCTGGATTCATGACCAAAGGCGCGACAAGTTCATATAACAATTTGTCCGTTCCCTGCAATGTCATAATTTTCATGGTCTGCACTTAATAATATTACCATGCAAATTTAGGCATTATATATAGATACCGTAACCACAAAAACACAAAAATGTAATTTACCCTATTTATATTTAGTCACTCGCTCATCATCGATAACGCCTTTCCAATTCATACCAAAAGCGAAATCATACAGATGGCCCTCGCTGTCCGTATAGCATTTCATATCCCGGGGAACATCCTCGAATTGCTCCTCCACGATACGCATATCTGCCGGCATCTGCAAAGGCAACAAAGCGGAAGGCTCGGCTTTTCCACTGATGATATCCAAGACCGCTTGGTTTTGTACACCGAAGTTCACCAAAATGGCATCCGCCGAACCCTCGAACTCGGACATAATCGTGGGCTTATCCATCTCCAAAGATACGATTACAGGCTTACCTTTCATTTTAGCCTTTGTCTCCAAAACAGAAAGCATATCCTGCTTATTAGCTGTTTTCACGGACTTACCTTTATAAGAACGGTTCGTGAAATTCTCAAACGGATCTCCCCCCGCCAAACTTGGGTTACGGGCATAGGTAGCGGTATAATCATTATACTGTAAACTGATAGGCATATAACCGTTTCCTCCTTTCTCACGATCGGATTTATCATACCCCGTACCACTGATCGGGCTCGTCATAAAGACGATAGCGAAATCCGCCTCATCGGGATTATCAACGACCGTAAAATACTTACGAACCAAATCCAAATTCACCGGATCATCCCTATGAGCCTCGCTAGTCGTTCCGAAGAAACCGACTACCGCCGGATAATAACGTTTCGGAATATACACCTTCATCTCCTTACTCATAGGTAAGGCGTTTCCCTTATTTTTCAGCATCACGACAGAAGCGAGCTGGGCATCGTAAGCCTCCTTCATAAAATCAGGATTCCCTACGATCTTTTGGGATTCGGCAGGGTCTAAATAGGGATTCTCAAATAATCCTGTCCGAAAGATATTCAGTAATAAACGTACGGCAGAAGTCTCGAAACGTTCACGCATGGCGGGCTCTCCCATCTCTTCCACACCCATCTTATAAGCCTCCAATACCGGGCCTTTATCGTTATTACCACCAAACTGATCTACGCCAGCCATCAAAATACGGTAATGCCGTTCGGCAACAGAAAGCTCCTCCGCTCCCCAAGGTTTTCCGGCGAAGGTCTCTATGCCCGTCTCATCACCCGTGATTCCCCAGTCTGTACAAACCACACCGTCGTATCCATATTTCTCACGTAATTGATCCGTAATCAGATAACGGTTGTAACTATTCGCAATATCCGCACTATCCGGATTCAGTCCAACAGAAATCGTATAATAAGGCATCACCGCAGAAGCTTTGCCGGTAGCTCCATCCAATTTAAAGGCGCCTTCCACAAAAGGCTTCTTTTGTTCCTCGATATTCTTTCCGGGGTAAACAGCGTATTTACCATAACCGTGATGAGCATCACGTCCAGCCTCACCCGGTCCACCCCCCGGCCAATGTTTTACCATGGCGTTTACGCTCTCATAGCCCCAACCGTCACGAATCTCTTTCCCACCGGTTGAAGTCTGAAAACCGTCCACATACGCACGAGACATATCCGTAACCAAGTCCGGATCCTCTCCAAACGTACCGCTCACACGGCTCCAGCGGGGCTCCGTCGCCATATCCACTTGCGGGGACAAGGCAGTAGCGATACCTAACGCCCGATATTCAGCAGAGGCGATCTCACCAAAACGTCTCATCATTTCCGGACGGAAAGTAGCCGCCAAACCTAAAGAACCGGGCCATAAGGAGATCTGTCCTCCGCTACCAAAATTATACTCTGTATCCGCAGCCGTACCATGGCGAGGATCGGAACTATTATTGGCTGGGATACCGTGACCGATGCCCTCCACTAAAGCTTGCACATTATTATTCCAGCGAGCCGCCACTTCTGGACTTTGTACTCTCGTAACCAATACATGACGAACATTATCCTCGGTGAGGAATTTACGCTGCGCATCGGAAAGATCGGATGGCTGGGCTCCACTCTCATCAAAAGATTTGCCATTGTAGGTAGAAGTTCCAAACCCTTTCGAGGCACCGGGGATAGATTGATGGGCGCTATAAAGCATCAATCCGGCGATTTCCTCTGTAGATACTGTCCGGCCAAATCAACGGCACGTTCCTCGGGCGTAAGACGCCAATCCTCATACGGATCAAGCCGCCCGTTCCGATTCAGATCTTTGAAGGCATATCCGTCAACGGCAAGAAGTCTCACCCCCGAATTGGCCGAATATCCTAATACAGCTCCTTCTTGCTGGGTAACGATACGGATAGAATCTTTCTCTACCTCCGTCCACTTCGTGCCCGAACAAGCACAGGTGGAAACTAACAAGGCGCCCAACATACCATGGGTCAGCCGAACAGTAATAAAAGGTTTTCGCATACTTTCTTAGTTTTAATAGGTTAATCTCTATTCAATAATGGTTTCTCAAGAATACGATTTATCCGAAATGAGGCGGACGCTTATTCAATCTGCGCTCGATAAAGCTTTTCATAAATTCCACGGTCTCGTCGATCCCTAATACGGATACATCGATCGAGAAATTATAAGAAGAGGCCATTCCCCATGTCTTATTCGTATAATAATTATAGTAAGCCGCACGGGATTTATCAGTCTTCTCCATCATGTTCTTCGCCTCTTCCACTGTCACACCATGCCTTTCCACGGTCTTTTGGACTCGGCTCTCCACTGAACTATGGATAAAGAAGCTCAAACAAGCCGGATCATCCCGGAGGATATAATCAGCGCAACGCCCTACCAAAACACACGACTCAGTCTCCGCCAATTTACGGATAGCGTCACTCTGTATCTTAAAAAGACCGTCATTAGACAAAATATCATTATAAGGCGTAAACATCCCTCCCATAAAAGAAGAGTACCCCATCGTAAAAGCGTACGATAAACCACTGGAGGCACGTTCGTCCGCCTTCTCGAAGACATCCTCGCATAATCCACTCTCACGGGCCGCCACGGTAATCAGTTCCTTATCATAGTAACCGATACCCAACTCCTTCGCCAAACGTTGTCCGATCTCGCGGCCACCGCTTCCGAACTGGCGGCCTATCGTCAATATGATTTTATTATCCATAGATTTCAAGTTTAATTCAACCACTTACAAACGTACAAAATTATTTTTAAAGCCACGATAATAATATAATAAACACTAAAACAAAAAATAATCAAAGTTTATACTTACATTTGTTTTCGAATAAATTTAGTACACTCAATTTATCATGAATAACATTCATTCCAATACAACATTTCTTGATGAGGCTATAGACAAGAAGACCGATGTAGAAGATGAAAAGACCGACTTGATTTTGGCCAATATGATTGATTTGCGAAAAACGATGTCGGATGTATTGTCACTTCTTCTTGGAGCCAAAGAAAACTCGGTTATTGACCAAGCGCTATTCCGCATCTTACAATTTTTCGATGTGGATCGGGTATATATCGGAACATTTGACGAACAAACTCATACTGTTGACTTTACGAATGAAGTTACTTGTGATGGCATTATCTCTATGCGAGAGGATTTACTGCGTCAACTCCCGCAAGACGAGATTCCTTGGTGGTACGACAGTATCAAAAAGGGCATGGATATCGTTATTCATGATGTCTCTAAAATGCCGGAAGAGACGAAGAGTGAGCAGCATCTTCTGATTTTGCAAGAGGTTTCATCCTTATTAGTCATCCCTATTTTCAAGCAAGGCAAACCATCCGGATTTATCGGCTTTGATTCTGTAAAAAAGAAACGGAACTGGAGTGCCTTAGATATCGAGAACTTACATATGTTGGCTGATATCCTTTCCATAGCCATTGAAAGAGGGGAAGTTCAAGGACTAGTAGAGCATACGGCTATGCAAGTCATGAAAAGCGAGACGAAGTTCAAGATCATTTTCGACAAGATGCCTTGGGGCGCCGAACTTTATGATGAGAATGGAGTGTTGGTAGATATCAACCAAGCGGATCTCGATATTTTTGGTGTTACCCGTGAGCAGGCCGTGGGACTGAATATGTTCGAGAATCCTAATATCCCGAAATATGTAAACCAAAGCCTCAAAAACGGAAAAGATATATTCTTTCCACTTAATTATGATTTCAAGGTTGCTTCTCAAAACGGCTATTACGATAGTCATCATGATTCTAAAACAAAGCATCTGTTGGTAAAAGGAGTCACATTAAAAGACTCTCTTGATAATATATTCGGCTATATTTATATTGTATTCGACGATACCGAGAATCATATCAAGCGGGAACAAATCGAAAATAGCCTAGCCCGGCTAAAAGTATCGGTAGATACCGGGGATTCCATTCTTTGGGAATACGATGTAGAGAATGATAAATTGACCGTAGATTTTGGCCTCAATGAAGACATTAATAATAATGAGGGGCTAAAAGCGATTCATGATTACAACTTCAAGAATCAAGAAGACTATAAATCCTCAATCCATCCGGATGATTTTGACCGGGTATATAATAAACAGTTCAAACCTCTCCTGCAAGGGAAGATCAATAACTTCGTAGCGGCTTACAGGCGTATCCTCAATGGCAAAACATTCTGGTTCAACTCCAATGTACGCTCCTATAAATTCAACGATGACGGAACGCCTAACAGGATCGTAAGCTACACCTCCAATATAACCCAGCAACGGGAAAAGGAGATCGAGCTAATCAAGGTAAAGGAAGCTGATAAATTGAAGTCCGCGTTCTTGGCGAATATGAGTCATGAGATACGCACGCCGCTGAACGCTATCGTCGGGTTCTCAAATATAATCGCCGAGATTGATGATGAGGTAGAGCGTCAATCTTATTTAGATATCATCCATAAAAACAATGATTTGCTACTGCAACTGATCGACGATATCCTTGATTTCTCTAAAATCGAGGCGGGAACCATGGATTATCATTTCGAGGAAGTGGACATCAAGGATATATGTGGCGAAATCGCATTGGCAGACTCTATAAAGATGCCTTCAGACGTGGATCTGATCTTTGATCTCGACTCCCCATCCGTAATCGTTAAAACCGATGAGCGGAGGGTTATGCAAGTGATATCCAATTTCGTGAATAACGCTATCAAATTTACCACAAAAGGAAGTATCACGATTTATTATGAGATAGAAGGGGATTTTATCCGAGTCTGCGTGAAAGATACAGGTATCGGTATCTCCGCGGAAAACCAAAGACGTATATTCGAGCGATTCATCAAGGTAGATACTTTCCAGCAAGGTACGGGATTGGGATTAACCATCAGCCGAACCATTATCGAGGCATTAGGAGGTAAAATCGGCGTAGACTCTGAAGAAGGGGTGGGTTCCACTTTTTGGTTCACTCTGCCTTTGGACACAAAACGGACTGATATTGAGCTTTCACCGGACATCCTCGTCCAATCCGAAGAAACGCCCCGTTCAGATAGGCATCATTCCATCTTAATCGCCGAGGACGTTTATGAGAATTATTTCCTTTTGGAAACCTTGTTTGGCAAGCAATACCAACTTTATCATGCGCTAAACGGGCAAGAGGCTATCGATATGTTCGAGACATATCATCCGGACCTAATCCTAATGGACATAAAAATGCCGGTTATGGACGGATTCGAAGCAACTCGCAGAATCCGCACCTTATCCAAGACCATTCCGATCATAGCACTCACGGCATTCGCTTTCGAAAGGGAAAAGGAGATCGCCAAACAATGTGAATTCACGGATTATGTAGTGAAGCCCATTGATATAAAAGAACTAAAGAAATTAATCGCTAAGGTATTGGCATAAAAAAAGCGTGTTGCGACAATCGCAACACGCTTTTTTATTTACTTAGGCATCGGAGCGGCAGAAGGAGGAGGCGTTCCCAATCCCCATTCCTTATTCGCTTTCGGCCCCATCTCTAACTCTAACAAACCACCAGCGGCGATATCGCTATGATTGAACCAAGGCTGGTTCAAGGTTACGCCGTTCAACTTAGCGGATTGTACGTATTTATTCTCATCGGACGCATTATTCGCACGGATCTCGAACGTATTGCCGTTACCCATATCCACTTTCACGTCGGTAAACATCGGGCTACCGATATTATAGGTAGGAGAACCCGGAGTCACCGGATAGAATCCCATCTGGCTGAAAACAACGAAAGCGGACATACCACCACCGTCCTCATCACCCGGTACGCCCATCAAATCATTGCGGAACCATTGATTCAATAAGGTACGGATACGTTTCTGCGTCATCCAAGGCTTACCCGCATAATTATACAAGTACGGGATATGCAAGCTCGGCTCATTCGCCATAGAGAACATACCTACGTTACCCGTATGATCCGGAAGCGTGGAATAGAATTGCCATTTAGACATACCCAGCGGCGTATTGAACATGGAATCCAAAGCAGAGGTAAACGCCTCATTGCCTCCGATCAAAGAGATCAAGTCACCGATATTATGCTGTACGTCCCAACGATAAATATATCCGTTATTCTCATCGTAATAATCACGGGCACCCAGACCGCCATCATAACGGTAATCCAATGGATAGATAAACTTGCCATCCTTATCTTTCGGATGGAAGAAACCTGTCTCCGGATTAAATACGTTCCGGTAATTGTAAGAGCGACGCAAATAATAATCCGCCTCGTCTTTCTTTCCCAATTCTTGAGCGATCTGGGACAAGCACCATTCATCATACGAAGTTCCTAAAGTCACGGCGATCGGCTGACGTTTTTCCCAAATGGATACATTAGGCACCGTCTCTTTCTCTCCCGGTCTCAACGCGGGAATATAGCCATGTTCCTTGTAGAAATCGTCCAACCAACCGGCGGGAGCGGCAGACCACGGGATCAAGGTCTTTTCCTCGATACCTTTCTTACAAGCGATATAAGCCTTTTCCAGCTCAAACCCACGCAAGCCCTTGCGGTAAGCGTCGATCACGGTAGCGACGGCATGGTTTGAGTTCATACGGCGTGTATCTCCCGTCACCTCCGGGAAGGTAGGCATCCAGTCGGTACCCATCTGCTCCGCCATCAGGAGATAAGAGTTGATGATATCGTTCTCACGCTCATTATCGATCAAGACACGCAGGGGATGCGTAGCACGGTAGGTATCCCAAATCCAGTCGTCCGTATAGAAAGGCCGTCCGCCATCCTCATGGATCTTTCCGTCGAAAGCGCTGTAATAATGTCCGTCCTCGCTCAAACAAATCGGGCGTTCGTAGCAACGATATAAAGAGGTATAGAATACGGTCTTCTCATCCTTGGTACCGCCTTGTACTTGTATTTTACCTAAAGCGTCGTTCCAATCGTTGCGGGCGATCTTCGCTACCACATCCACGTCGTAAGCGGCGATCTCACGCTCCAGATTCTTCTTCGCCTGTTCCTCGCTGATAAAAGAGATACCGTAGCGAACGCCAAGTTTCTTCACGTCCTCCCCGAAGGAAAGGGCGATAGCGGCATTGGTACCTTCCACGGAGGTCTCGTTATAGTTGACACTGCCGTTCGACAATACCCCCGCTTTCACAGGCTTCTGGTTCGTCTCGGCATATAAAAAGACTTTCGTTTTCTTATCTATATATTGATAACCGCTTACGGAATTACCATTTACTTGTAGCTGTCCGTTACGGCTGTTAAATACCAGATAAGCCGGTCCCTCTTTCTCGAAAGTGAGCGAATATACGGCACTTTGATGGGACGGGGCGAAGTCCACGTCGATTTCCTCATTATCCAGATATACCTGATAACGGTACGGCAAGATCTTCTCCCGGTCATAGCTATAAGCGATCACGGGTCGCAAGCCGGATTCGTCACCTTGATAAGGGCATAAATTGAACGCGGAACGCTCACGATGGTTTGTCACGATAATAGGCAAACCGCCCAGACGGTCGCCCGTGAAGTCCGCACGCTCCGGATATACACGTAGCATACTGTTCGGCAAATGCACGGTCGGGAAAGTAGGCACCAATAAATGGCTGATGTTTCCCATATAAGGATTCACGTAATCCACCGGGTCCATCGCCGAAGGAGAAGTCCCTCCCCCACCGGCGCATGACACCCACAGGAAAGCGGAAGCCAAAAGGGCCATCGAAGTTTTAAGCTTTGTCTTCATTTTGTCGATTATTAATTCGTTAATTATTCTTTGCTTCTCAGCCGGGTACTTTCCCGGCAATCCGTGAGACGTTGTCTCACTAGTAACTGAGCAAGCCGCTCACTGGTAAGGGAGCTATTTACTCAGCCGTCTTCGGACGATTTTCCGGGGCAGCTCCGAACTCCTTATTCGGTGTACTTCCCATCACAAAGGTAAGATTCCCTCCCTTCACGATATCATCATACAGGATATAAGAATTGTTATAAGGTTTACCATTTAGCAACACGGATTGGATATATACATTCTCCTTGCTGTTGTTCTGGGCTACGACCTCGAAAGTCTTACCCTCCGGCAAATGAACGGAAGCCTTATCGAATAATGGGCTACCGAACACGAACACACCATTGGAAGGATTTACTTGGTAAAATCCCAAGGCAGACATGATATGCCAAGCGGACATCTGGCCACAATCCTCGTTTCCGATGATGCCCTCCGGCTGGTCGGTATAGAACACATCTTGGATGTAACGAACTTTCTCGGCTGTCTTCCATTGCTCGCCGGCGTAAGGATAAAGATAAGTGACATGATGGCTCGGCTCATTTCC
Source organism: Parabacteroides sp. AF21-43 (assembly GCF_003635435.1). NCBI lineage: Bacteria > Pseudomonadati > Bacteroidota > Bacteroidia > Bacteroidales > Tannerellaceae > Parabacteroides > Parabacteroides sp. AF21-43. The sequence continues at coordinate 27,523 of NZ_QTMG01000039.1, forward strand.
ATGGGCGTACATGCCGATCAAGCCACTGATATCCGGAGAGGCGTTCTCTCCTAACTCACCTTCCACCAAGAACAAAGAATCCAGTTTCGAGATAAACGGAGCGTCGCCACCCATCAACTCGATCAAGCCTTCCGGATGCTGGGGCACGAAGAATGTATAATGCCAACCATTTCCCTCACAGAAATCGCCTACGCTATGTATGGACTGGATCGGATCGTACGGCGTACGCCAGTTGCCATCATTCATTTTCGGACGGATAAAGTTGATATCCTTATCAAAATACTGCGTATAATATTTACCACGTTTCAAGTAATTCTGGTAATCCTCCGTCTTGCCCATTTTTTTCGCCATCAAGGCGATACCCCAATCATCGGCTGCGTATTCCATCGCGATAGAAGTAGCCTCACGTACCTTATCACAAGGGATATAGCCTTTTTCCAACACGTACGGCACCCCGTTTTGCTTCTCATAGACAGAGGAAGCAACCATATAACGATACGCACGGTCGGCGTCAAAGCCGGTAAAACCTTTCAGATAGGCATCCGCAATAATAGGCACAGCGCTATATCCCGGCATTTGATCCGTCTCACCACCAATCAACGGCCAGATCGGTAATTTCTCTTGCTGGTCGTAAATGCTTAACATCGAGTTCACCAAATCCGACACATATTGAGGCTTGATAATCGTGAACAACGGATGCAAGGTACGATACGTATCCCATAGAGAGAAAGTGGAATAGTTCTTCCAAGTATTGTTCGTATACACCTTATCGTCATGGCCACGGAAATCGCCATTCGCGTCGCAATACAACGTCGGAGCGATAAACGCATGGTACATGGCGGTATAGAAAACCTTCTTGGCACGCTCATCTTTCGTATCGATGGAGATACAAGATAATTGATCATTCCATTTATCGATAGCCTCGTTACGAACCTCGTCGAAATCCCAATGAGAAAGCTCCGCACGTAAGTTAGCCAAGGCATTCTCGCAACTTACGGAAGAGATAGCGACCTTTACCAAGGCGGTCGGGGCATCTCCCTTAAAGGTAATCACTCCCTTTACGGACTCGCCTGTCAACTCATCATTACCCGCGGCCTCATCATCGTTGAATACAGCCAAAGACTCGATCGGCTGATCACATTTCAACGTAAAGAATACTTTGTGACGTGGGCTCCAACCTTTGGAAAAACGGTACCCCTCGATCGTGTACTCATCAATCTTCTTCAAATAAGTGTCATACGCTTTATCACCGATACCTTCCTTCAAGTTGATCAAGAGGCGATGCTCGCTTCCCGACGGATACGTATAACGATGTAAGGCTACACGCTCGGTTGCCGTCAACTCCGCTTTTACGCCATTATCCATCAGCAAAGAGTAATATCCCGGAGCTACAGCTTCGTTGGCATGTTTATAATAGGAAGAAGCGGCTCCCTCTATATTATCTTGCTCGCCACGGGCGGTACGTACCTCGCCCGTATAAGGCATCAGAAGGATATCCCCCAGATCAGAACATCCGGTTCCGCTCAAATGCGTATGACTAAATCCGATAATGATACTATCGGAGTAATGGTAACCGGAACACCAGTCCCATCCCTTAAAAATATTCTGAGGACCTACTTGAACAGCTCCAAACGGAACGTTCGCCCCGACAAATACGTGTCCGTGCTCTCCCGATCCGATATAAGGATCTACATATGCGGTAAAGTCTGTCTTGTTTTCCGTTTTCTCCGGTGTAGCACAGGAGTATGCGAAAAATGTCAGGCATATCGCTATGCCTGACATTAATGGTTTATGAATGAAATTCATCTTAATTGCTTATTTCTTCTTTTTACTAGGTTTTACAGAAATAGGGGAAAGTTTATTGATCCCTTCCTCGTTTACGGAGAATGAGTAAGGCATATCCTCCGGATTAATACCACGATTCATATTCGGCTTGTCACCCATCTTGAAGTCGATCACGCCACCCTTAAACAAATCGTTATGATCCAGATAATTCTTAGTGTAGTTCTTGCCGTTGAACGTCATGGATTCGATATAGATATTCTTATCGCTGTTGTTCGGGGCATTGATCACCAAGTTGTTTCCATTCTCAAAATGGATCGTAGCCTTCTTGAACAGTGGAGCGCCCAACACATATTGGGTCGTACCCGGAGCTACCGGATAGAATCCTAACGCTGAGAATACATACCAAGCGGAAGTCTGGCCATTATCCTCATCACCGCAATAACCATCCGGACCCGGAGTATACATCTTATTCATTACTTGACGTAACCAATATTGAGCCTTCCAAGGTTGACCCGCATAGTTATATAAATAAATCATATGCTGGATCGGCTGGTTACCATGAGCGTAGTTACCCATATTCATCACGGTCATCTCACGGATCTCGTGGATCACACCACCGTAGTAGCTATCATCGAACAAAGGCGGTACAGCAAATACGGAGTCAAGCATCATCACAAATGAATCCTTACCGCCCATCAAGTCGATCAATCCCTGAGGATCGTGGAATACAGACCATGAATAATGCCAGCTATTACCTTCCGTGAAAGCGTCACCCCATTTCAGCGGAGAGAACGGAGCCATAAACTCGCCATTCTCATTCTTGCCACGCATCAACTTGGTTTCCTTGTCGTACAGGTTCTTATAGTTCAACGCACGACGGGCATATAATTCCAATTCCTTTTTCGGACGGCCTAGTTGTTTAGCGATCTGCCAGATACACCAGTCATTGTAAGCATATTCCAATGTACGGGCGGCGTTCTCGTTGATCTTCACGTCGTAAGGAACATATCCTAACTTATTATAATATTCATGACCCAGACGTCCTGTAGAAGAGACCTTCGGGTGAACGTTTTCCGTACCATGAATCAAACCTTTATATAAAGTCTCCAAATCGTCAACCTTCACACCCTTCATATAAGCGTCTACCAAGATAGACGCCGAGTTATTACCGACCATGCAACCACGGTGACCCGGACTTGCCCATTCCGGGAAGAAGCCGCTTTCCTTATATGTATTGATCAAGCCCTCTTGCATCTCCTTGTTTACCGACGGGAACATCAAGTTCAAGAATGGGAACAAACTACGGAACGTATCCCAGAATCCGGTATCGGTAAACATATAACCCGGTAATACCTCACCATTATACGGACTGTAGTGTACCACCTCGCCCTGAGCGTTGATCTCATAGAACTTACGAGGGAACAACAATGAACGATAGAAACAAGAATAGAACGTACGATATTGATCCAAATCTCCACCCTCAACCTCGATCTTGCTCAAATGCTCATTCCAAACATCCTTACCTTTCTGAACCAAGGTATCAAAGTTATCGTTACCTAATTCCTTCATGTTGATAGCGGCCTGATCGAAGCTAATAAAAGAGGAAGCCACCTTCGCATGAACGATTTCACCCTTCTTCGTCTTGAAACCGATTACGGCTCCTACATGGTCACTCGTTTGCTCCTTCGCACCCTCTTTCAAAGAAGCGTCGGCAAATGTAGCCTCGTATGTGAAAGGCTTATCAAACTCGATCACAAAATAATTCTTGAAATTATCGGGAACCCCACCGCTATTCTTCGTTGAATAACCGATGATCTTATTCTCCTCCGGAATCACCTTGATATAAGACCCCTTATCCAAGGCATCCACCACGATATAAGAATGCTCGTTTTCCGGGAAAGTGAAACGGAACATAGCGGCACGATCTGTCGGCGTTAATTCCGTTACCACGTCATGCTCCGCCAGATATACCTTATAGTAATAAGCCTTGGCGATCTCTCCTTTATGCGAGAACCAGCTCGCACGTTTATCTTGGTCGAATTCCGGTTTACCAACCACCGGCATGATTGCAAATTGTCCGTAATCATTGATCCACGGGCTTGGCTGATGGGTCTGTTTAAAGCCACGGATCTTGTTAGCCGTATATACATACTGCCATCCATCTCCCATCTTTCCTGTCTGAGGAGTCCAGAAATTCATACCCCACGGACGAGCGATCGCCGGATAGGTATTTCCTGTAGACAACTCAAAAGAAGATTGCGTACCCATTAGCGGGTTTACATACTCTACTGGATCAAAAGCCTCATTCACAGCCGCTACCGCAGGTTTTCCCACCCACATCAACATCGCCGCTAAAGCTAAAGCCCAAACGCTTTTTTTCTTCATGATATAGCTATTTAATTAATAATATAATTTATCCGTTTTTGTGTTTTATATTCATAGTTGGACTACAAATATCCATTTAATTAACATGAATAGAAAGTGATTCTCGTGTCATTTATTTAGAAATATCCCTTTCTTTCTTATGAATTTCTAGCATTATACGAATCTAGGTGCAAATCTAACAAAAAGAATTAGAAAAAAGAAATCCAATGAGCTAGATCATGCCCTATTCATCGCACTTTTATCATTCCCGAAAAAGATTAAATATCACATGCGAGTTCCGTACGAACTATGTCTATTCTAGAATATAATATTACATATAAATGTAATCAATCTAAACTTAATTTAAAACAAGAGCAAAATGACAAAGAATGAATCTAAGCTATTATCCATTCAGGGGATAGCTAAAGCCTCAGCGTTCTGTTTGCTGCTTTCTGCCTTCTCTGTAAACGCCGCTATGGCCGCTCCCGCTCCCGCAGGCACGGTTGATGAAGTAATGGCAGTGCAGCAAGGCAAGAAAGTAACAGGTGTGGTTGTTGACGGTACAGGTGAGCCTGTTATTGGCGCTAACGTGGTGGTGAAAGGCACTACAAATGGTACGATCACGGACTTCGACGGTAATTACTCGTTGGAAGGCGTGTCCGCAAATGACATCTTGGTGGTATCCTATATCGGTTATTTGTCCCAAGAGATCCCGGTGGGAAATCAATCTTCAATAAAAGTAACTTTAAAAGAGGACACTCAAACTTTGGACGAGGTTGTAGTTGTAGGTTATGGTACGATGCGTAAGTCAGACGTGACCGGTTCTATCGGTGTGGCTAAAGGAGACGACTTGACAAAGAATCAAAACTTTAGTGCGCTAGACAACTTGCGCGGTAAGGTATCTGGTGTAAACATCTTCTCAAACTCCAGCCAGCCGGGTGCTTATTCTAACCGTGTCGTTATCCGTGGTATGGCTACTATCAACGCTTCTTCAAACCCTCTATATGTGGTAGACGGTGTTGTTATGGAGAACTTCGACTTGGTGAACCCGAATGATATCGAGTCTATGGAGGTCTTGAAAGATGCTTCCGCTGCCGCTATCTACGGTGCTCGTGGTGCCAATGGTGTTATCATGGTAACTACGAAGCGTGGTAAGAAAGATGGTGAAGGTGTACAGGTTAGCTATCAAGGATCTGTCAGCGCAAGCCATATCGCTCGTAAGATGGATACGATGAACGCCCAAGAGTGGTGTGACGCATTCATGATTGGTCTGGAAAACGAGAATAAGTGGCAAGGTAAAAATTGGTCTTTGAACCGTGCTGATTGGTTTAATGATTCAGATTTCTTTGATGCAAACGGTAATCCTCTGTATGATACGAATTGGCAAGATGAGGCTACTCGTACTGCGGTTTCTCACAACCATCAGTTGAATATCCAACAAGCGGGTAAGAGCTCTTCAATGGGTGCTTTCTTGAACTATACGGATCAACAGGGTATTGTAAACAATACGTATAATAAGCGTATTAATGCGAAGTTGGCATACGACGCAAATCCTACGAAGTGGTTGTCTACGGCAGTCAATGTATTGGTTAACCATACATGGGGGCGTTATACGCCTGAGGATGGTGGTGGCCAAGAGGCTCGTCGTACCATGATCGAGATGGTTCCTTGGATGCCGATTCGCGATAAGAATGGTAAATATACCACTTCTACCTCTTCTTCCATTGGTGATGTATTAGGCTTTGAGGGTATGTCTAACCCAGTCATGATCTTGGATATGCAAAAACGTATGCGCTACAACACGCAGGTGTTTGGTAACGCCGCTTTGACATTCCACTTGGCTGAAGGTTTGGATTTGAAGACTCAACTAGGTCTTGACCATCATAATAAAACGTATAGAGGTTATTCTTCTATCGATTTGAACAACATCTCCATGCCGAATGGTTGGGCTGAGTACCAAAATTGGAATACACTTTATTGGCAGGAGGAGACTTACTTGACTTACAATAAGGTATTCGGTGATCATCGTATCAACGCTATGGCTGGTTTGTCTTGGCAAGAGCGTGTGCAAAAGTGGAATAAGGCACGAACAGAAGGTTTCTCGGATGATTTCTTTGAGGACAATAATATGTCCGCAGGTACAACTCCGGCATCTCCTGAGTCTTCTTACGATCGGTGGGCGATGAACTCTTATTTCTTGCGTTTCGCTTATACATATAAAGATCGTTACTCCGCAACCGTAACAGGTCGTGTCGATGGTTCCTCTAAGTTTGGTGAAAACAACAAGTATGCGTTCTTCCCATCTGCAGGTTTGGCTTGGAATATCTCTCAAGAGGATTTCATGCAAGATCAAAGCACGATCAGCAATTTGAAGTTGCACACTAGCTACGGTTTGACTGGTAACTCCGAGATTGACACTTATCGGTCATTGGCTCGTGTTTCTTCTGGTACGCTTTTGATCAACGATATTCGCGCTCCGTATTCTTACATCAGCTCTATGGCGAACCCGGATTTGAAATGGGAGAAGACTGGTCAGTTTGATGTTGGTTTCGAGATTGGATTCTGGCAGAACCGCTTGTCTTTCGATGTAGCTTACTATAACAAGAAGACAACCGACTTATTGTTGGATTGCCCGATTCCTCACACTACAGGTTTCACGACAGTGTATAAGAATATCGGTTCTGTAAGAAACCAAGGTATGGACTTAATGATCAGCGCACGCCCAGTTCAGACACAAGACTTCAATTGGAGTTCTACGATTAACTTAAACTTCAACAAGAACAAGATCCTTCAGTTGGGCGACAATAATGAGGATATCGAGATGAACAGCTGGGTAGGTGGTTCTGAAAGTATCTTGCGTGTAGGTGAGAACATGAGTTCTTTCTATGGCTACAGACGTTTGGGTGTTTATACGGAGGAAGATTTCAATAACGGCTTGTGCGAGAAGAACCAGATCGGTCGTGCGAAACGTACGGATAAGAAAGAGATCATCGGCAAAGGTATGCCGGACTGGACTGGAAGCTGGATCAACAACTTCTCTTACAAAAACTTCGATTTGACGATGGACTTGCAGTTCGTATGGGGTGTTGAGACCATGCAACAGTTCTACCACTCTACTTACGACCGTTTCGGTATCACGAATGGTTTGAGCAATATTTTATATGACGCATATAACGGATCGAACCCGAACACGATGCAACAGGCTGTTTACTTGTGTAACTCAGGCCATGCAGGTCAGGATACGACAGTAGATTCTCAATGGATCGCCAATGGTTCTTACTTGCGTTGTAACATGTTGCAATTGGGTTATACTTTTGACTCAAACGTGATTAGCAAGATCGGTTTGTCTGCTTTGCGTTTGTACGCAAGTGCGAATAACTTATTCTTGATTACTGCTAGCGATTTCACAGGTTACGATCCTGAGGGTACATCGCAGGGTGATAGTAATAAGTTCGGTCAGAACATGGTATTCTTCTCTTATCCAAGAGCGAGAACTTTCACGTTCGGTGTTAATGTAACATTTTAATTCATTTAATCAGTAGAATTTTTAGAAATGAAAAAAATATTGACAGTAGCGATTGCATGCGCTTGTTTAACCGGGTTCAGCGCATGTAATGATTTCTTGGAAGAGAAACCGAAGTCATCGTTGACAGCCCCGGATTATTACCAGACAGAGGCTCAAGCTCAGGCTAACGTGAACTATTTGTATCGTACGGGAGCTTCAAGTAAGCTCACAGGTGCGGGTAGTGCTTACGTAGGTCCGTTTGCCTCTATCACAGGACAATTGACCGGTTACTTTACAAACAGTTATGAAGGTCAGGAGCTGACTTGTAAATATTCTCGCGAGTTGACTCGTCAGCAGAATACGATGACTGTTTCCGTAACTATTGACGGTATATGGGATGATTGCTACAAGGCTATCAACGTAGCTAATGGCGCTATCAAGTATATCCCCGAGATCTCAATGGATCAGTCTTTGGCAAATCGTTTGATCGGTGAGGCAAAGTTCTTTAGAGCTTGGAACTACTTCAACTTGGTGAAGATCTTTGGTGGTGTTCCATTGACAGTAGAGCCGTACGAATCTATGGAGAACATGTATTTGGAGCGTGCTTCTGTAGAGCAAGTATATGCTCAGGTCGAATCCGACTTGAAGGATGCCGTTAATGCTTTGCCGGCTGCTACTTTCTACAACAATAGTAACCGTATCACGAAGTATGCTGCCGCTATGGTTTTGACTTCCGTTTATATGCAACAAGGTAAGTATGCCGACGCTGCTTCTGCGGTAAAGACGGTGATCGATTCTCCGCATGCTTTGGCAACCAACGATGATTTAGCATTGGGTTCTGCCTATAATAAGATCCGTACGACAGACGGTTTGGCTGAGTCTATCTATTCTTATGAGTACAACGCAACGATCAGTAACGGTGGTTGGTGGCCTACTTATGCATTCAACTCAGCGGCTACAGCTATATTTGGTACGTATTCTATCTTTGAGCGTACATACGGGCCAACGAATCAATTCTTGAACGTGTATGCGGCAAACGACTTACGTATCCAGCCAAATCAATTCTTCCATTGGAATTATACAAATCCGGATAATGGCAAGACTTGGACGGCTCCTGAGAATGCTTGTGGTTGCTGGTTCTGGTATGATGAGGACGCTTTGTTGAACACAGGACGTTCTACGAAAGACCGTGATATCTTCCGTTACGCAGAGGCTTTGCTTGACGCTGCTGAATCTATCGCTCAGTCTCAAGGTGTAACAGCTGAGGCTGCCGGCTATTTGGCACAAGTTAAGGCTCGTGCAAACATGGAAGGTAAGACGGTAGCCGCAATTACTGCCGATCTTCAGAAATTAGGTAAGCAGGCCTTTATCGAGGAATGCTGGACAGAGCGTTTGCGTGAGTTCCCGTTGGAATTCAAGATTTGGGATGACTGTTTGCGTACAGGTAAGTTCCCTGTAATCTCTTCTACAGAGAAGGGTAAGGTTACATACGTTGACTTAGTTGGCGCAAAGAACGCTTCCGGCGCGACCTTCAAGTCTTCCGACTTGTTATGGCCGATCTCTTTGAACGAGATGCAACGTAACCCGAGTTTGACTCAAAATGAGGGTTATGCCGTTCAATAATAAATTTCAATAACTGATGGCTAGAGAGGGAGGGAATGAGCGATCATCCTTCCCTCTCTTTTTGGTAGCTTGATTAGTCAGCAAGTTGCATGAAACAATGTATAATATACAGAATTTTGGTTTGGTTGTCTTATTATTCACTTTCAACTATGAAAACAAAAGAGCAAGAAATAACGTACTAGATTCCGCTAAGTTAGAAGGACGATTGGAAGGTGAAGAAAAAAAATGATTTTCTGAGCAATACTACTGACTTGCTCAAAGGATATATACTTATTTTGCCCATGCAGTATATATTACTTTGCCAAGTCACTAGTACTTCATAAGCATCTTTTACTTTGACACATGACTATGCCTAAATTTACTTCACAGAT
>NZ_QTMG01000004.1:0-255425 GCF_003635435.1 Parabacteroides sp. AF21-43
TACGTGTGAAGTAAATCTGTATCATGTCACTAGGCGAATATTATTATCAATGCGGTCAATTAGATTCAGCAAAGATCTATTTAGAACAATGCTTGGAAAAAGCGGTGCGATTGGACACGAGAGCGGGGGCTGTTTATCATCTATCCAAAATAGCCCTATCGACAAAACAATGGATCCTTTATGCGGAGTTGAGTCAACGATATGAAATGATGCGTGATACACTCGACCAGATAGAAGTCACGAATACGATTAGAGGCAGACAAGTTCTTTATGATGAACAGGATAAACAAAAAGCCCTAGCGGAAGAACGAGTAAAAACGGCCAATGCAAACCTACGGATGGTTGTAACCAGTCTTATTTGCCTTTTGATAGTTCTACCAACCACTTATCTTTTGTTTAAATATAAGAAAAGACAAAAAGACCTATTGAAAATTCAAGAAAAAGATCGGGAAAAGATTTTCTCTTGCGATAAGACCGTCTTAAAATATAAAGAGCAGATAGAGCATAATAAACAAATCATAGAGGTATTAAACAGATCTTTACAAGAGAAAGATCAGGAACAGCAAGAGCTCAAGAAGAAGCTGCGACAGGACTTCGAACAAAAGAACCAAGCATTGTATGCCCAAAAAGAACATCAGATTGAATTATTACAGAACCTAAAAAATTCATCTGTTTATAAAAACTTTCATGAAAACGAGGAATGGAAACCGTCTACCAAGGATTGGGAAGAGCTGTTTCAGCTTATAAACGCTATTTATCCGTCTTTTGCACAAAAACTTCAAGAAGCTTACCCTAAAATACCGATACAAATGGAACGGTTATGCTATTTAGTGAGAATCCATGTGAAACCCTCACGTCTTTCTATGTTATTAAACCATAGTAATATATCAGTCTTACGGAAAAGACTTTATCTGAAGATGAGCGGCAAAACAGGAAAAGCCTCCGATTTCGATCTATATATCAATGACCTATAGTTAGTGTTAGAAAATGAACAAAAACGAAAATGCCAATTGTTCATCCATGTTCATTGTTATTAGAGAATAAAGCTTTTCTTTTACAAAAAGAAAAACAAAATATTATGAAAACAAAATTATTAACCTTATTGATGCTATTTGGCCTCTTTTCGCCACTGTCTGTTTATGGAGATAATGTACCAACTAAAGGCAAATGGCATGACGATTATTATCGCTCTGTCACTCCTGCTCCTCCAACAGTATTCATCGACGGAAATCTATTGAGCATACATTTTATCGATGCTCTAGATGATTTGACTGTCCAAGTTGTAAATGAGCAAGGAGGTATCCTGTATAACGAAGTAGTCTCCGGCGAAGCAGGTGAATGTGTATCCATCTCTTTAGATCAGGCTGGCACAGGATGTTTTTATGTAGTGTTAGAACATCGCCTAGGGCAGCTTACGGGAGAATTCATCATACAAAATAATTAGGTATTATTCTTTATCATATGCAAGCTTCAGGATTAAACAGTATTATATAGTTGATCCATCACTATCGTGATAATCACTGTACAGTGCCCCCAATGATACGTTTTTCCTGGATGCTTGCATTGAATTATGTTATTAGGAACTCTAAGTGTAACCTTACAGAAATACTAAGTTTGTCATTAATCAAGAACTAATACATATTATGATAATCTACGACCCCAAAATAGCGATTCTCCTTATAGCCTTTAATCGATCAAATATAAAGCAAGTATTTGATCGTATCAAAGTGGTGAAACCAAGAAGACTATATATAGCAGTAGATGAATCAACTAATGACACACAGTGTAAAATATGTAAGGAAACAACGTCCATTGTTTCCCACATTGATTGGGAATGCCAAGTATTTAAACTATATCAGGAAAAAAATCAAGGATACGACAAACACTGTTTTCATTCGATTTCTTGGTTCTTCGAGCAAGAGCCCGAAGGAATCATACTAGAAGATGACTGTGTACCCTCTCTTTCATTCTTTGGTTATTGTACGACATTACTGAAAAAATTCAGAAACGACGAACGCATCGGACATATATCCGGAAGTAATTATCAATTCGGTAAAAACAGGGGAGACGGAACTTACTATTATTCTAACCTAACCCACGTATCCGGATGGGCTGGTTGGAGACGAGTTTGGCAAGAGCACTGCCTTAACGAAAACAAGTACGATCTTTTTAACCAACTGGATTACTTATCAAATTTACCTTCTCACGCTCCATTTCAATATCGCTGGAACAGGCTCTTTAATATAGTGAATCACAGTAATGAACATTTTTGGGAGGTAAAATACGCATACACGAACCTTATCAATAATCGATTATCGATCATTCCAAACAAAAATTTAATAACAAAGATCGCATATTATGACAAAATGCCCCATGCTATAAAAAATCATCCATTTACCAACATCAAAAACGAGGAAATCGACCATATTGTTCATCCATCTTTCATCTGTCCGGACATAGAAGCCGATTTATATTCACAAACCAAAGAATATAATACATCTTTCGAGGAACTGTATATGCCTAAAGAATACTTTTACTTAAAAGAGCACTTTGTCACCGCAATCCGAAATAATCATATACATCCTAAAATTCCACAGATCATTCATCAGATCTATGAGGATTTAGCGGGACCACCTCCTTCTTTAGTCGAGATTTCCCAATCATGGAAAGAGCTAAATCCCGATTGGGAGTATCGGTTTTGGAATAAAAATGATATAGAGACATTTTTGAAAACCTATTATCCGGAATTTATTCCGGCCTATAATGCTTTTCCACATAATGTACAACGCTGGGACGCAATCCGGTATTTAATACTTTATAAGTTTGGTGGTCTATATGTAGACATGGATTATGAATGTACGGAAAATATCACCCCTATATTATGTAATACAGAATGTGCCATGGGATTGGAACCGGAAGCTCACGCTGTCCGTATCCATGTACCTTACATTGTTGGAAATGCTTTTATGGCAACAGTTCCGGAGCATCCTTATTTCAAAGAGTTGATCGATGCAGTTTTTTATGATAACACAAAAGCCGGAACATACACTGATTCAGTAGAATTAATACTTAACACCACAGGCCCATTTCTAACAACTCGGATATATGATAATAGTAAATATCAGGAACGGATTACGTTAATTCCGGCAGAACTCATCGCTCCTATAACTCATTCAGATATAAGAAAAATCATGAAAGAGGAAACATCTATGACTATTGAGAGCAAAGTTGAAAAATCATTTGCGATACATTATTTCTTCGGCAGTTGGCACGAGTAAACTAAAGAATTAACCTAAAAATAATATGATTATGAATACCTTTGAAGATTTTTTTCCCAAATATGCCGGGAAAATAACAGATACCACTAATGATCAAGAGTCTGCATTTATTCAATATTGTAAAGTGTTTTCTTCACTTACCACTGATAGCTTTTATGTATTTGACGTGGTCCAAAAGCGATTTTGCTATATTAAACCTGATAACCTTTTCTTATGCGATCATTCCACGGAAGAGGCAATGAAGCTTGGCTATGATTTCTATAAACAAATAATCCATCCTGATGACTTGCCTTTATGGACAAACATACTTAAGATCATTCCTCAATACCTAAATGACCGAAAAGATAAATGGAATGAAATAGATTATTTTTCTTGTACCCTTCGTTTGCTTCGCAAATATTCTTTTTCATCACGCTTCCTATCACAAATGGTATATCAACGGATGAAACCTATTTGTCTAAATAACCAATTGCGCTACTTTATTTGTATTGTAGGAAGCTCAACCTACAAAGAGACTGGAAATTTATTATTGCATAACAAAAACATATTAATATACGAAGAGTATAATTTTATCACTAGACGCTGGAAACAACAAACAAGAGAACTGCTTACAGAACGAGAGAAAGCGATACTTATGCTTGCCAAACAAGGTAAAAATACGGTAGAGATAGCTAATGATTTATACAAAGGTCAAAATACTATACGTAATCAGATAAAATCTTTATTTAATAAATTAAAAGCACATTCCATACAGGAGGCTATTGAATTTTGCGACTATTATCACCTATTAAACATTAAAATAAATAAATAAATAAAATCAATCTGCATTATTATGATTCCAAAGATAATTCATCAGATTTGGGAGGGACGTACCGAATATTTGGGGGACGCATATAAATTGTTAGGTGAAACTTGGAAAGAGCATCATCCTGACTGGAAATATGAGTTTTGGGATGAAAGCCGAATAGTTGATTTTATTTACGATTACTATCCAGAAATGATTGATATCTACTTTGGATATCAATATAATGTGCAACGTTGGCATGTAATACGCTACCTAATTCTTTATAAGATAGGAGGTTTGTATGTGGATTTTGACTATGAATGTTTAGAATCTTTCGATAGATATATATTGGATGGAAGTAAATGTCATTTTGCTTCGGAACCAGAAGGACATTATCGCTTTTGTAATAAAGTCCCCTATATTAATAATGCATTGATCATTACACCTCCAAATCATCCATTTTTTATCAATATTATTGTGCATCTTCAAACCACACCAATATTCTATACAGGAAATAAATATCAAGATGTGTTAAATACTACAGGGGCGTCAATGTTAACCAACCTCTATGAAAATTATCATAATAAAGATACAGTTGATATTTTGCCAGCAGAACTAGTATCTCCTTTCTCAAGAGAAGAGGTGAAAAATTATATTCATGGTAAAGCAGATGAAAAGATATTGGAAAAAAAACTACAAAATGCTATTGCTATCCATTATTTTTTAGGTTCATGGCTAATAAAAAATAACGATTATTTACCACAAAAAAATAGATTATCCTATATGCCTATCTCTGAACTGTATCAAATTTTCAAAGAATATCCAGTCATTTGTACAGATAGCCAGATGAGTTTGCCTAATTCTCTTTTTTTCGCTGTAAAAACCTATTCTTACGATGGCAATAAATTTGCACAAAAGGCATTAGATGCGGGATGCCGTTATGCAGTTGTCGATAACCCCATGGTAATAACTAACAATCTCTATATATTAGTAGATGATGTTCTGCAAACATTGGAGCAATTAGCAAAAATTCACCACAAAATTTTAAAAACGCCAGTCATAGGTATTACAGGTACATGTGGTAAGACAACAACTAAAGATTTAATAACAGCCGTACTTTCTACCAAATACAATTTAGTATCTACAAAGGGAAGTGAAAATGCTTCTTTAGGTGCTTCTCTTACTTTGTTACGCTTAAAACCTGAGCATACAGTAGCTATTATTGAAATGGGTGCTTGTTGCCCTAGAATGATACGAGAACTAGCTCGAATTATCCAACCCTGTTATGGCATTATCACTAATGTGGGATTGGCCCATCTCAAAGGATTCGGCTCACTTGCAGGTGTGATACGTTCCAAAGGTGAGCTTTATGATTATTTACGCCAATTTGGTGGTAAAATATTTATCCATAAGGAAAATACACATCTTCAGTCCATAGCCAGAGGTTTAGAGCAAATTTCTTATGGTGAAAGTAAAGATGCTTTTGTTTCCGGTCGAATGATAAGTTCAGAACCGTGTCTCTGTTTTAATTGGGAAAATGCCGGAGTTGGGTATACCATATCAACACACATGGCAGGTAACTACAATCTGTGGAACGCATTAGCTGCAATTGCTGTTGGACTTCATTTTGATATTCCTTGTTCAGAAATTAATCGTGTGATTAGCGACTATATCCCCACTAATCATCGTTCACAGTGGAAAAAAACGTTACGTAATGAGCTAATAATTGATACCTTTAACGCAAATCCTTGTAGTATGCATGCTGCTTTGGCTAGCTTTTCCACACTGAAAGCGAAACCTAAGGCTGTAATTTTAGGAGACATGCTCGGATTAGGGATAAACAGTTTGCAGTACCATGCTGAAATAATAGAGGCACTTAATAGATATGGTTTTGAAAAAATCCTACTTTGTGGTGATCAGTTTACGGCAGTGAGCTCTATTTATCAGTGTTTCCTTGACGTTGAGGCATTATATCGGTATTTATCGACTAACCCACTCCAAGGTTATGAAATTTTAATCAAAGGCTCTAATAGAATCCATCTAGAGACAATCATTCATTTACTATAATGTGTTATAATTAATATTAAATTATGATGGCCTGAAGCAATAAGCGCAAAATAGACTCAATTAGGCTAATTATCAAATAAACACACACACTTATATTTGTAATATATATTATTAATAATGAACTAATTTAATACGTAAGAAAATGAAAACATTAGGTAAACTTAAGTTAAATGAATTCAGAAAAGCCGAATTGGAAAAGCGTGAACTAAATGCTTTAAAAGGAGGTTGTCAATGCAAGTGTGCTTGTGCAGGCGTTTCTGGCTATGAAAACACTGGAGGAGGTTCGAATGGTGCTGGTGCTGCATATTGACATTATGTGGAAAAAACGCATGCTTAGTTTGTAGTAGTATTGTACAGATTTTATAACATGTGTCTCCCAGTAAACAACTTCTTGCTTATTGGGAGATATGATTAACTAATCTATTATGTTTAAGACACTCATTCACACTTCAGAAAATGATAATTTATATATCTATAATCATCAATCTAAATTATCGATATTAGTACATCCTGATTTCAGAAAAGCTTATGAAGGATCAGCAGATGCAGATCCGTATTATATTAAAAAATATGAATATCTGAAAAAACATAATTTTTTCTCCACAGTAGACCCTGTTAATTTTGGCAAAATAGATGAGTCTGTAATAAAAAACAATATAGCGCAAGTTCCACAAATTGTATTTGAAACGACAGACTTTTGCAATTTGAATTGTTCGTATTGCGTATTTGGCGATTTTTATGAAGAGTTTGACGTAAGGAATCAAAAAATGATCAATATTGATCATGCAATTATTTTGCTGAAATACATTTTTGAACTTAAGCATAAAAGTAAAAAAAACCAATTATACATCAGCTTTCATGGAGGAGAACCTCTTTTTAATGGAGATTTTATCAAACAGATCGTTGATGTCGTTAATCAATTGAAATCAGGGAAAGAAATTGAAATTGTATACACAATGACTACAAATGCCACATTGCTACATAAATATTTGCATTTTTTAGTTGAAAACAACTTTCAATTGCTTATAAGTTTAGATGGGAATAAATCAAATCATAGCTATCGAATTTTTAGAAAAAGCAAGGAAAATTCTTTCGAAAAAGTAATCGTAAATATAGATAATCTTCAGAATAAATACCCTAAATATTTTACTGACAATGTAAATTTTAATGCCGTCTTGCATGACAGAAATTCAGTAAATGATATATATGAATTTATTTATTCAAGATATCATAAAATTCCAAGAATTTCTGAATTAGCACCTAATGACGTAAATCCAAGTAAAAAAGAATTTTTTAATGAAATATTTCACAGTTATAGAAGAAGTGAGTCTGAATACATAAAGGACGATTCAAATCTATTACCTCACGAAGAATTATTACAATATAAAGAATTAACTTCTTTTTTAAAGAATTATTCAATTAATTATTATATTTCAAATATAACAGATTTGTTATCTAAAGAGAAAAAATATCTACCAACAAGTACTTGCCTGCCATTTTGGAAAAAATTGATGTTAACTACAAGTAGCAAATTAGCTCTATGTGAAAAAGTTAACTATCATAAGTTAACCGTAGGGGAAGTAAATGAATCTGTAAAAATTGATATACCTAAAATTACGCAATTATATAATTTTTATTATGATCATGTTAAAGAAAAATGTCAGCATTGCTACATCAACAAATCCTGTGATGTTTGTTTATTTCTCATGAAGAATAATAATCTAGATAAGTTAGATACAGAGGAGTTCGTTTGCGATAGTTTTCACGATTTAAATACTTTTGTTCAAAAATTACACCGAATTTTCTCATTTCTTGAAAAACACCCAGAAGATAACTCCTCAATAATAGAAAATATAGTAATCATATGATAACAAAAAAAGAGACAACTAATTACTGGTTTAAAATAGAACCATATGTGCACATTAGCATTGTTAATAGCAATGTATTACTGTATAATACTTTTGATGGATCATTTATTGAATCAAAAGATATTGAAATTGTTAAACTATTAAAAGAAACGCTTCTAAAAGAAAATTGCGGTGTTGTTTTGTTAACTGCTGAAAGATATAATCTAGACAATATAAGAAAATTTATCATGGAGCTTAGGGCGAAATATATGGGTGATATAATTGATATTGAATTATCTAAATCAAAACCCGTTCAAATAATGCCTTTTACTAGTTTAGTAAATACTCAAGAGTTGTTTAAAAAACAAAATTTTCCAACAGGTAAAAAGATTTTAGAATATCTATCTGAAATTAGTATTTACGTGGATTACAATACTAATATAATGGACTTAAATTCTTTTCTAAAGTCATTGCCAAACATTTCAACTGTTAATATTATTGGAAATTTAAAAGATGTTGCGAATTATAAAGAGCTATTACTTGTTTTAGATCAATTTCCTTCATTAAAAAAAATAACATGTAACTATTCAAATGTTATATCTTTGCAGCCAGAATTTGTAAATAATTTTTCATACTCAATATTAATAAATTACCCAATAGATATATCAAAATGGAATTATTCAAGGCGATTATTACTTAATCAATCAATACCTTTTGAATGTATTTTTGAAGTAACATCTATGGATAATTATTCGCAAATAAATAAATTTATAGAGGAATTTGGAATTGAAAAACACCAATTAAAACCAGTATATACGGGAGATAACATAGATTTTTTAAGGAAAATGTTTTTCTAACAAAGGATGATATTTTATCCACACCACTTTCCATTAGTGATTTTTTTATAAATCAATCGATGAATATTTTTGATTTTGGGAAAATAGCCATTATGTCTAATGGTGATATTTATGCAAATGTAAACTATCCAATATTAGGAAATATACATACACATAGTATTTATGAGATCATATCTAAAGAATTAGAAGAAGGCAGATCGTGGCTTCGTATCCGTAATCAAGCGCCATGCAATACTTGTTTATACCAATGGTTCTGCCCCTCTCCATCTAATTATGAAATAGCCATTGGTCGTCCTAACCTTTGTCATGTAAAGTGACAATAATGGATCGTGATAATATGTTAATTAGAGAGTCGTAATAAGATAAACGAGTATATATGAAAAATATAAATTTAGTTATTATCCTGTTTCTATTGATTGGATGTAAAAAAAATGAACAACCAATTAATAACTTTATAACTGTAGATATTACAGCAAATTACCCTAAAAAGGAGATGATTCTTCAAGATTTTATGGATGTCGAATATATTCCGTTAGAAACAACAGATGAGTTTATTTGCCAAGGTTTTATTCAAGCTATTGGTAAGGATATGATAATTGCAAAAAACCGAAGCAATGATGGAAATATTTATATCTATAATCGGGAAGGAAAAGCTTTGAGAAAGATAAATAGGAAAGGACAGGGAGGGGAAGAGTATACGGATATTTTAAAAATCGTTTTAGATGAAGACAATAACGAAATATTTGTCAACGATATGTATGCAAAAAAAATACTTGTTTATGATTTAGAAGGGAATTTTAGACGAAGTCTTCCTCATAAAGGAGATTTTTTGTTTTTTGAAATGTTTAATTTTGACAGGGAAAATTTAATTTGCCATGATGCTTTTAATGATAATAATTCTCTGGCTTTTCATACTGGTCATTCATTCATGCTCGTTTCAAAGCAAGATGGTAGTATCACCAAAGAAATTCAAATACCATTTAAAGAGAAAAAATCAATAGTGATGAGGACTAAAGATGAAACAACTGGTATGACTTATGCCTACCTTCCTTCGTGTGTTTATCCGATAATTCCTTATTTTAATAATTATTTACTGATGGAACTTTCGGCCGATACATTGTATACATATTCACAAGACCATACTATGAAACCTGCTATAGTAAGGGTTCCATCTGTTCAATCTATGATGCCAGAAGTATTTCTTTTACCGAGTGTGCTCACCGACCGCTATTATTTCATGGGAACAGTCAAAAAAGAATATGGATTTCCGGGTATTGATTTGGTATATGACAAAAAGGAAAAAACTATATTTAAATATACCGTGTATAATAATGATTATTCAAGCAAAGAAGAGGTATATATGAAATCATTACCAGGCAATGAAGAAATCGCATCTATCTTGTACCTAGAGGCTCCCAAACTTGTTGAAGATCATGAAAGGGGAAGACTGAAAGGCCGGTTAAAAGAGATCGCCGCAAGTTTAGACGAAGAATCCAATCCGGTGATCATGCTGATAAAACATAAAAAATGAAACTATCGTAAATAGTTATGAATCCAAAGGCGATCTCTTCTAATACAACAATAGAGAAACAAATATCTCATATTGTTGGTACACTCCTACTTAACGGCACATTGACAGAAAGTCCCGGATTAGTACATGGCAAGATGGGAATTGCAATTTTCTTTTTCCATTATGCGCAATATACAAAAAACATGTTGTTTGCAGATTATGCCTTAGATCTGATTGGAGAAATACAGAATCAAATACATGTAAATAGCCCCGCAGATTATGAAAAAGGTATAGCAGGAATAGGCATAGGAATTGATTACCTAATCCGTAATAATTTTTTAATTGTAGAAGATGATATTTGTGAGGATTTTGATCAAAGGATGCTTCGTGCAGTTATGTACGATCCTTGGCTGGATTTCAGCCTGTATGACGGATTAGCTGGGTATGGTCGATATTGGATTTCGAGATTACGTTATCAGAAGCCATCCTCTCAAGCACGAGAATGTCTATGGCATATTGTTGAACTGATCAAAAATAAATTACCGGAGATTTCTCCGGAAGAACAAACAGATGTATATTGTTTCTTACTTGACTTACAAAAGATATTTGGTTATGAGGATTGTAAAGATCTCTTAGAACAATGTAGGGAATGGAGTTTGGAAGTATGCTTTCATCGTTTAGAAAATTCTATGATAGGTAACGTTGCGTGCAAAAGTATAAATAGCCAATATTTCCATAATACTAGTCAAAACGAAATTGATAATATCTTAAAACAACTTCCTGATCTAGATATGGAGAAACAGCCTGTTTCTATGGGGCTTCTTTCTGGTTATGCGGGTGAAGGATTGTTGCGATTGACCGCACTTAATTCAACGGATCTGTCATGGATGCAACTTTTATAATCTTTTATTAACCAAGAAAATGTCGTTAATATGAATCTATATATCTTTAATGAAACTCGTCGAGGAGCTGTTTTTGGTGTCGGGACATATATCCGAGAACTAACTTTTGCTCTACAAAATAGAAGTTTGCACATTTGTATAATAAATTTGCTATCT
Source organism: Parabacteroides sp. AF21-43 (assembly GCF_003635435.1). Lineage (NCBI taxonomy): Bacteria > Pseudomonadati > Bacteroidota > Bacteroidia > Bacteroidales > Tannerellaceae > Parabacteroides > Parabacteroides sp. AF21-43. Next base: position 11,402 of record NZ_QTMG01000004.1, read on the forward strand.
GACAAGCCATATATACAGATGGAGAAAATAGAGAACATTGAGCATTGGTATTTTCCCTCACCTATACCAGAGCAACGAACATCAGATAGCCAAAAACAAAGAGCGTTGTATTTTCGTAATGTTGTATATTTACTTCAATTACATATTAAGGACAAAAAGGATTTAGTGTTCCATTTGAATTATCATCAAAATGAGAGTCTTGTCAGCGAACTGAAAGAAGCTTTTGATTGTAAGATTATTTCTGTCGCACATTTTTCTGACTGGGGATTTACTGTTTTTGACAACCTGAATCGCCTACGTAATATTCTCAATGAAGAACATCCGGATAGTTTTAGTGAAAACGTAAAAAAATCGTTTGAAGAAGAAAGGGCGTACTATACCCAGGTGGATCATACAATTTGCTTGTCAAATTATATGAAAAAAATACTATGTCAGGATTATGGACTTGATTCAATGAAAGTTTCTGTTGTCCCTAATGGTTTGGGTGATGTAGTTGATATGTCGGTAGATAAAGAACTTTTACGTAAGAAATGGCACGTAGGACCTAAAGAGAAAATTATTCTTTTTGCCGGTCGGATTGACGAAATAAAGGGTGTGAGTTCTTTGATCAAAGCGTTCCATCTAGTCTTAGAAGCTTATCCTAATAGCCGTTTGCTAATAGCCGGTAATGGTGATTACACAAGAGCCTTTCAAGAAGCAAAAAATATTTACACTAAAATTACTTTCACTGGGCTATTGAAAAAGGAGGAGCTGTTTGAGATCTATCAATTGGCCGATGCCGGTGTTGTACCTTCTCTATTCGAACCATTTGGTTATGTCCCTGTCGAGATGATGATGCATGAATTGCCCATTATAGCGACCACTACATCCGGATTAAACGAGGTAGTAGATGAGTCTTGCGGATTGAAAGTACCATTAATAGTATCTCCTGATAATGTAGAGATCGACACCTCTTTATTAGCACAGAAGATCGTCTACCTATTACAGAACCCGGAAGAAGCGAAACGACTCGGGAAGAACGGTCGCAAACGGTATTTGGAGAAATATTCCTCGGAGGTATTCGGGAAAAACATGATAGAATTTTATAAATCCTTATTCCAAGAATGCAAGTAATAAACAACTAGCCTGATACTATTATATGAATACGCCCAATCAAATCGACATATCGATCATTATCCCGATATATAACGTGGAAAAATATTTGACGGTTTGTATCGACTCGTTGATGAATCAAGGTGATCTACGCATGGAGATTATCTTGGTTAATGACGGTTCGACTGATTTGTCAGGGGAAATTGCTGATGAATACGCTAAAAAAGAGGAACGTATCAAGGTGATTCATCAAGAGAACGGGGGAGCATCCGCAGCCCGCAACGTTGGTTTGGATATTGCCACGGAAGAGTACATCGCTTTTTTAGATAGTGATGACTGGATTAAAGATGAATCATTATCTCTTTTATATGATGAGGCGGTGAAACATCATGCCGATGTCGTGATGGGAAATATGTGGCTATGTCATCAAGACGGAAGTATGGATAAACCTTTTAAATGTATTTCCAACGGATCTATAAAAGAATTGCTTTCCGGTAAAGAAAGTTTCATAGAATTAGTCAAAACTTGTTTCTATTTGCCCATGCCCTTCAAATACATATACAATAGGAAATATCTGCATAAAATACAGGCTCGTTTTGAGGAAGGCATCATGCATGAGGATGAGTTATGGTGTCCCATCGTCCTTTGCCAAGCGGAGAGGATGGTTATCACCAACATTGAGTTTTATTATTACCGCCAGAACGAAGAATCGGTCATGCATACGACAAGCCTAGCCCGAAGGCTGAAATCATTATTTCAAGTTACTGAGGGATTGATTAAATTCTCTGATCAATTTGTTTCCTCTAAGACGAGCGTTGACTTGAGAAGCTGGTGGTATGTAAACATCCTCAGGCTTTATTCTAAGGCATTCACACTACTTCCCAACATAAAAGATTCCTCATACATAGTACACAAACATTATCTGGATCGATTTTGGAGGGATTGCGGGCAAATGATTCCGGAATCTATACAAAGATGCAGGAATTATTACTACAAGGCAGAAGCCGGGCTGAAAGAATATACGGATTGGCGTGTGTCTGATTGGGTAGCAGGCGTAGATTGCCAAATAAAGGCTGGTAAAAAAGTGATGCTCGTATTCAACACGATAAATGGGGAAGATCTACAGTTGAAAATAGAGGATGTACCCGTTGATTGGGTGATAACCACCGACAGGAAATATTTCCAACAGGCGACTATAGTCGTTTTCCACCTTCCCACATTGCATTATGAGCTAGAGAATGATCTGGATAAGTTGGAAGGACAAACATGGGTCAGCTGGCATCTGGAGTCCGAAAAGGATGATCCGGGAATCAACGACCCGGAAATAAGCGAACTATTCGATCTTTCGATAAGTGACCCACAAGATAGCGAGGGTGAACAACATCCATTGCTAAGACTGTGCCGAAATTATGTAAATAATGGATAGAATTCCATTCATCGCTATAAGTTTTGAGCAAAAAGAAGAGATATCGAGAAAAAATAACCTATTTTTGTAATTAGGCATGATTGAGCGAACGTATCGCCCTAAGTGTTTAACCTTAAATCGTAAAAATAATGAAATGGATAATCACAATTTCAGCGATCCTCCTCTTTGCGTTAGCGGGATGTGGAAAAGATAAACAATCAACAAATGAACTCATCACAGTTGATGTTACAAAGAATTATCCTGAAAAGGAATTGACACTACAGGATTTCATGGATGTGGAATACATCCCGTTGGAAACAAATGATGAGTTTGTTACCCAAGGCAAAGTAATGGCCATTGGTGCAGAAGTTATATTAATAACCAACTGGGCCAACGACGGGAATTTGTTTGTTTTTGACAGAAAAACCGGCAAAGCCTTGAAGAAGATAAACAGGAAAGGGCAAGGTGGCGAGGAATATGTAGGTATTACGGAGGTTGTTCTGGATGAAGCAAACAAGGAAATATTTGTCATAGCCTATACCGGAAGTAAAATCTCAGTATATGATCTAGACGGAAATTTTAAAAGGAGTTTCAAAGCCGTAGGTACGGAATCTCATATAAATACATTTAATTACGACCGGGATAATTTGATCTCTTATGTACCGGATAATAGTCTGGAAAACCCGTCAAACGCCATACCTCCATATTATTTAATCTTTTCCAAGCAGGATGGAAGTATCACCCGGAAAATATCAATTCCTTTTGATGAAGTTAAAAGCCCGGTCGCAAGAGATGGGGAAGCTTGGGCTGTTCCAGTTCCAACCGCTGTGTACCAAATAGTTCCAGATCATACTAATTGGGTACTTATGGAGACATCATCCGATACCATATACCACTATTTGCCGGATGCTAATACGACAATCCCCCTTATCGTAAGAACCCCCTCCATACACTCCATGGATCCTCCTGAAGTATTTCTTATACCAACCGTTTTTACCGACCGTTATTATTTCATGAGCCTGTTGAAAGCGGAATTTAATTTTGAAACAGGGAGAGGGTTTCCAATTTCCGGTTTGATGTACGATAGACTGGAAAATTCTTTATTCATACCTAAAATATACAATGGTGATTATACCAGCAAAAGAGAAGTGGATATGATGTCGAGACCTTTAGATCCGGAATTCGTAATCGGACAGTCATTGCAAGCCCACGAACTTGCCGAGGCTTACGGGAAAGGACGATTGAAAGGCAAACTGAAAGAGATCGCAACTACATTGGATGAAGAGTCTAATCCGGTGATTATGCTGATAAAACATAAGAAAAATAAATACTAGCATGAAAGTAAATTTAATTTCAGTAGTCCTCCTCTTTGCCTTAGCGGGATGTGGAAAAGATAAGCAATCGACAGACGAGCTTGTCACGATCAATGTTAGCAAAGATTACCCAGAAAAGGAGCTAATCCTTCAGGATATTATGGATGTGGAATATATTGCGCTGGAAACGACTGACGAATTTATCACACATGGTAATGTCATGGATGTCGACGAAAAATTTATAATAGTAAAAAACAACACAAACGACGGGAACATATTCATTTTTGACCGGAAAACGGGAAAAGCTATACGGAAAATAAACCGTTTAGGACAAGGTGTCGAGGAATATCCGGGGATTGCAGGAATTACACTAGATGAGGAAAACAATGAGCTATTTGTTACACATACAGGGAAAATATCAGTATATGATTTAGACGGGGACTTTAAAAGAAGCTTTAATTTCCTAGACCCCGAGAGTGACTACCTTAAGGTTTTTAATTATGACAAGGATAATCTGATCACTTATGATAACAAAGGCTATGGAATGGTGGCAGACCAACAGCCTTATCATTTGATTATCTCAAAGTATGACGGAAGTATTATCCAGAAAATTACAATTCCTTCTAAAGAACAGAAAACACTGGTTATATTCGGAGATAATGATCAAAAAGTAATTCCTACTTTTTTTGCTACAACCGCCACTTCCGATAATTGGATACTTATGAATCTCTCATCCGATACCCTATATTCCTATTCGCCAAACGGTCATATTAAGCCTTTTATCGTGAGGACACCCTCTATATATTCCATGGATACAGAAATATTTCTTTTTGTAGAGGAGGTGACAAGCCGTTATTATTTTATGAGAACCGTAGAAAAAAAACTCGATATTAAAACGAGAAAAATACCGGTGAGTAGGTTGGTATACGACAAACAGGAAGATTCTATATTCAAATATCAAATATATAATACTGATTTTTTATATCAAAGACCGATCTATTGGATTTCATCTATTAATCAAGATATCGCGAACTGGTATCCCTTTGATGCGCCTGAACTGATTGAGGCTTATAAAGAAGGGAAGCTCAAAGGCAGGCTAAACGAAATCGCGACGAAATTGAATGAGGATTCCAATCCCGTCATAATGCTGATCAAGTATAAGAAATAAGAACTAAATCATGTCTATATCCTAATGTTTTAATTTATGCTAAGATCGTTTCCACATTATCAGCAATTGGATTCTATGGACTGTGGTCCTAGCTGCCTCCGTATGATCGCCAAGTTCTATGGTCGTGTGTACTCGATCCAGAACTTACGGGAGAAAGCCTTCATCACCCGGGAAGGAGTCTCCATGCTGGGTATCAGCGAGGCGGCGGAAGCGATCGGGTTCCGAACACAGGGCGTGCGGATCACGGTGGAGGAATTGGAAAAGGAATGTCCCCTACCCTGCATACTGCACTGGAACCAATGGCATTTCGTGGTTTGCTACAAGATAAAGAAAGGGAAGTTCTACATAGCGGACCCGGCGGCGGGACTTATCACCTATACGAGGGAGGAGTTCAAGCGGTGCTGGGTCAGCACCAAGGTGGACGGACAGGATACCGGGACGGCGCTCTTGCTGGAACCGGGGCCGGAGTTCTACGGGATGGAGGACGAGGGGAGAGACAGGAAACGTAACCTCGGATTCTTTTTCCGATATATATCGCCCTACAGGCGGGAGATGGCACAGCTCGTGCTGGGCATGGTGACAGCCAGCGTACTGCAACTCATCCTGCCTTTCCTCACGCAGAGCTTGGTAGATACCGGTATACGGGACAACAACCTAGGTTTCATAACCTTGATCCTTATATCGCAATTGGTGATCTTTATCGCCAAGCTATCCGTGGACTTCATACGGAGCTGGATATTGCTGCACGTAAACACGAGGATCAATATCGCCTTGATCTCCGATTTCCTCGCCAAGCTGATGCGCCTGCCCCTGCATTTCTTCGATACCAAGATGGTGGGCGATATCATGCAGCGCATCGGAGACCATGACCGCATCGAGGCTTTCATGACGGGGACATCCATCAATACGCTCTTCTCTTTCGTCAACTTCATCGTGTTCGGGTTCGTACTGGCCTACTATGACTGGACCATACTGGGATTGTTCCTACTAGGAAACGGGTTGTACGTGGCGTGGGTGCTGGGCTTCATGAGATGGAGGAGGGAGCTGGACGTAAAGCGTTTCTCGCAGGCGGCCGGGGAGCAGAGCAACCTATTCCAGCTCATCACCGGAATGCAGGAGATCAAGCTCAATAATTGCGAGACCAAGATGCGATGGAAATGGGAACGGATACAGGTAAAACTTTTCAAGATAGGGATCAAGGGGTTGGCGTTACAACAATATCAGCAACTCGGGGCGGTCTTTTTCAACCAGACCACGAACATACTCATCTCCTTCATCGCGGCACGGGCCGTCGTGCAAGGGGATATGACACTGGGTATGATGATGTCGGTGACCTACATCGTGGGGCAGCTCTCCTCACCTATCGAGCAATTGATCGATTTCTCACGGTCCTTACAGGACGCGAAGATCAGTTTGGAGCGGCTCGGCGAGATACACGGGAAGGAGGACGAGGAACAGGTAGGCGGGATAAGACTGAATGTTCTCCCCGATGACAGGACGCTACGGCTGGAAAATCTCAGCTTCAGCTATGACGGGGCGGACAGGGATTACGTGCTGGAGGATATCAACCTGACGATACCCCATAACAGGGTGACCGCCATCGTAGGGGCCAGCGGGAGCGGGAAGACGACGATCGTGAAACTCCTGCTCGGTTTTTACAACCCCAACAAGGGGGACGTGAGGATCGGCGATACCTCCCTCAGGAACTTGAATCCCCACGTATGGCGCAGCAAGACCGGTTCGGTCATGCAGGATGGTTTTATCTTCTCGGATACGATCGCCAACAACATCGCCCCCGGCGAAGAGGTGGTGGACAAGGAACGCCTGCTGCATGCCGTGACGGTAGCGAATATCCGGGATTTCATCGATTCGCTCCCGCCGGGCTATAATACGAAGATCGGCATGGAGGGCAATGGAGTAAGCCAAGGGCAGAGGCAACGGATCCTGATCGCCCGGGCGGTGTACAAGAATCCCGACTTCATCTTCCTGGACGAGGCCACGAACGCTTTGGACGCAAACAACGAGCGGGAGATCATGGAGCAGTTGCACGCCTTCTATAAAGGACGGACGGTGGTGGTCGTGGCGCATCGGCTAAGCACGGTACGTGACGCGGACAAGATCGTGGTGCTGGACAAGGGACGCATCGTGGAGGAAGGGACGCATCAGGAACTCACGGCCTTGCGGGGGACTTATTATAAGTTGGTGAAGAACCAGTTGGAGCTTGGGAATTGAGAATTGAAAGTTGAAAATTGGTTGGAGAAGAGAAATAAGGACATAGAACTGAGGAGCGAGGAGGTACAGGAGGTGATGGGGCAAGTGCCGGCCTGGATCGTACGGTGGGGGATAAGGCTGTTATTCCTCGTGGTCGTGACGTTGCTGGTGGGGAGCTGTTTCTTTAAGTATCCTGACGTGATCACGGCAGACATGACATTGACGGGGCAACATCCCGCGACGGCGGTAGTGACACGGGCAGCGGGAAAGATACAGGAGCTGCTCGTCAGGGATAATCGTCCGGTAAGGGAGGGGGATTGGCTGGCGGTCATAGAGAATCACGCCGACACGGACGATGCCATCTATCTGGATAAGGTGTTGGAACGATCCGGAAGCGACGTGGATAGCTTGGACAAGGCATTATCAAGGTACAAGGAGCTATCGCTGGGTGATATGCAAGCGGCTTACTCGGGACTACTCTCGGCGCTCCATGCCTGCATCAATTACAGGGAGATCGATTATTATCCACAAAAAATGGCCTCCATCCGCAAACAGATAGCGTTGTATAAGGCTTACTACAACGAGACCGAACGGCAGCGGAAGACCCTCTCGGAGCAATTCGCCTTGACAAGGCGGCAATACGCCCGGGATTCATTATTGTATAGCCGGTCCGTGATTTCCTCCTACGAGCATGAGACCGCACGGGCTTCTTTGCTGCAAAGCCGTTATTCGCTGGAAGGGGCGGCAGCCTCGGCCGAGAATCTCCGGATACAGATCGGGGAGCAAGAGCAATCCTTGCTGGATCTGACGCTGGAGCGGAGCGAGAAAGAATTTACGCTACGGCAGGAATTACAGACCGCCCGGGAACAATTGCTGAATAGCATGAACGAGTGGAGGTTGCGTTATTGCCTCATCGCCCCGGTAGGGGGTGTCGTGACTTTCACCAAGTACTGGAACGAGAACCAGTATATCCCATCCGGAGAGGTGGCTTTCACCGTCGTGCCGCAAGGCGAGAGCCGGCTGGTGGGGAAGGTGCGCATACCGATAGCACGCTCGGGAAAAGTCCGGAGAGGCCAGCGGGCGATCGTCCGTTTCTCCAATTTCCCGGATCAGGAGTTTGGCGTGGTAAACGGCGTGGTATCGAATATCTCATTGGTCCCCACCGACGAGTACTATACGGCGGATATCGATTTTCCAGAGGGTCTGAGAACCAATTACGGTATCGACCTGCCCGTCTCGCCCGAGACGCAAGCCTCCGCGGAGATCGTAACGGAAGAATTACGCCTGATCGAACGATTCTTCCTCCCGATCAAACGGATCGTGAAAGAAGGATTTTAGTGTAATATTATCCTTTCTTTCCTATGCGTTTATCACAGATGTCACGAGTGACAGAGTTCGCCGCAGACTATGTCATTCAACTTCTATTACAAATTCTTACAATTAAGATAGCTCCTTATGAAAAAATTTTATTTTATTACGCTTAGTTTTTGAAAAAACTTATTGTACCTTTGCCCTAATCACTCAATAAAGGTATAACCATGACAACTAAGTTCTTGCTCTCGTCCGATGACAATACTCGCAGTGGCCTTCTGAAAAAGAAGATCATACATTATTATATGGCCAATGGAGACGCTACTATAGCGGAGGTATGTAAAGAAATGAATCTCAGTATCCCCACCGTCACTAAGCTAATTAGCGAATTACAAGAGGACGGTTATATACTCGACTTTGGAAAACAAGAGACTAGCGGAGGGCGTAAACCTAGTATTTACGGGCTCAATCCCGTATCCGGCTATTTTGTGGGCGTAGATATACTGAAAGATCAACTGAATCTAGCCATATTAGATTTTAAAGGAGATAAGATCCGCATTGAGCAGAATATCCCTTATACACTCGAAAACACACCAGCCGCTTTAGACCATCTTTGCGAATGTATCAATGAATTTATAAACTCGTTGCCGATCCCAAGGGAAAAGATATTAAGCATTGGCATTAATATATCCGGACGGGTAAATCCTTTCGCCGGATATAGCTATAGCATTTTTTACTTTGAGGAGAAGCCCTTGTCTCAAATCCTTGAGGAAAAACTACATATAAAGATCTATATAGAGAATGACACCCGTTCCATGGCTTACGGCGAATATCTTCAAGGAGTCGTAAAAGGAGAAAAAAATATCCTATTCATCAATATATCTTGGGGATTAGGTATCGGTATCATCATAGACGGCAAGGTTTATTTCGGGAAATCAGGCTTCTCCGGAGAATTTGGGCACTTCAGCTTCTTCGAGAATGAGATTCTTTGCCATTGCGGTAAAAAAGGATGCCTCGAGACTGGAGCTTCCGGTTCTGCCCTATACCGTACCCTCCTTGAGCGGTATAAAGAGGGTAGCAACACCATATTGGCCAGTAAAATCGATGCCGGGGAATACATCGGGCTCTCTGACTTGATCGACGCTATTCAGAAAGAGGATATGCTATCTATTGAGATACTGGAGGAGATCGGTTTTAATCTAGGTAAAGGAATAGCCGGATTGATGAACATTTTCAATCCGGAACTGGTCGTACTGGGCGGCCCCTTGTCGCAGACGGGAGAATATTTAAGCCTACCTATTAAAAGTGCCGTCAGGAAGTACTCTTTGAACTTGGTAACCCGTGATACTCAGATCAAAGTATCCAAATTAGGTGAAAGAGCGGGTATATTAGGAGCCTGCCTGCTATCTCGATCTAAAATTCTAGGTATGATTTAATATGTATTTCAAAGGAATTAAATAAAAAATAAATAATTATTTCATTTTCTCGATAAAACACTACTATATTATTAAATTATTTTATTTATATTTGCATCATAATTAAAATTAGAGGTTAAAACTCATAAAAATAACGCAGGTATGGATAAAATTAAAGGACTGATCGATGCTCCCTTCACTCCGTTCCATGAGAACGGGGAAGTTAATTACGAGCCAATTGAAGCTTATGCGAAACTTCTTGTGAAAAACGGACTGAAAGGCGTGTTCATCAATGGTTCTTCCGGAGAAGGTTATATGCTGACAGAGGAAGAACGCATGAAATTGGCCGAGAAATGGATGGAAGCAGCTCCGGAAGGCTTTAAGGTAATTGTGCACGTAGGTAGCACATGCGTTAAGTCTAGTCGTAATTTGGCGGAACATGCTCAAAAGATCGGCGCTTGGGGTATTGGCGCTATGGCTACTCCTTTCCCTCGTATCGGTCGAATTGAGGAATTGGTAAAGTACTGCGAGGAGATCGCTTGCGGCGCTCCTGCCTTACCGTTTTACTACTATCATATCCCTGCGTTTAACAACGCTTTCCTCCCTATGCTGGATTTCTTAAAAGCAGTAGACGGGCATATCCCTAATTTCGCCGGTATCAAATATACATACGAGAGCTTATACGAATACAATCAATGTCGTTTATACAAGGATGGTAAATTCGACATGTTGCACGGACAGGATGAAACGATTCTTCCTTGCCTTGCGATGGGTGGAGCGCAAGGAGGTATCGGTGGTACCACAAACTATAACGGAAAAGAATTAACCGGTATCCTAGAGGCTTGGGCAGCCGGTGACTTAGAGACAGCTCGCGAGAGACAAAACTTCTCTCAGGAGGTTATTAACGTTATCTGCAATTACCGTGGTAATATCGTCGGAGGAAAACGCATCATGAAATTGATCGGATTAGATCTCGGCAAGAACCGTACCCCGTTCCGGAATATGACGGACGAAGAAGAGGCCGCGATGAAAGCGGAATTAGAGGCTATCAATTTCTTTGAAAGATGTAATAAATTCTAAGGTATGGCAGCGTTTGACAATTTATCTAATCCATCGGAATATCTAGCTTATTGGGGCAAGACCTATCGGAATGAGCTTCTTTCCAATATTCTTCCTTTTTGGATGAAATACGGACTGGACAAAGAGAACGGCGGTTACTTTACTTGCGTAGACCGGGATGGTACTCTGATGGACTCCACTAAATCCGTTTGGTTCCAAGGACGATTCGCCTTTATCTTGGCATATGCCTATAATCACATTGAGAAGAACGAAGAATGGCTGAGAGCCTGTAAAAACGGTATCGATTTCATCGAGAAACATTGTTTTGATACGGACGGACGTATGTTCTTCGAGGTGACAGCGACAGGCATCCCTGTACGTAAACGCCGTTACGTATTCTCCGAGACTTTCGCGGCGATCGCTATGGCCCACTATGCATTGGCATCAGGTGACAAAGGCTATGCCGAGAAGGCCGTGAACTTATTCAAGCAAGTATTGCACTATAAGAATACCCCGGGATTATTGGAGCCTAAATTTCGTGAAGGTCTCGTGGCGAAAGGCCATTCTTTCTGCATGATACTGATCGATACGGCGGCACGCATCCGTGAGGCCATAAACGATCCCATACTTACACAACAAATCGATGATTCCATAGCCGAGTTACGCCGTGATTTCATGCATCCCGAATTCAAGGCTATCTTGGAGACAGTAGGACCCAACGGTGAGTTTATCGACTCTATCGCCGGGCGTACCATCAATCCCGGCCACTCCATCGAGACCGCATGGTTTATCTTGGAAGAGGCCAAATACCGAGGATGGGACCCCCAACTGAAAGAGATGGGTTTACAAATCCTCAACTGGTCTTGGGACTGGGGCTGGGATAAGACGTACGGCGGAATCAACTATTTCAAGGATTGCAAAAACTTCCCTCCCCAAGAGTATTGGCACGACATGAAGTTTTGGTGGCCACAATGCGAGGCGGTTATCGCTACGCTTTACGCCTACCAAGCGACTGGCGACGCCAAATATCTCGAAATGCACAAACTAATAAACGATTACACATTTAATCATCTCCCCGACAAAGAATATGGGGAATGGTATGGCTACCTACACTTCGATGGTAGTGTCTCTCAATCTGCCAAAGGCAATCTATTCAAAGGTCCGTTCCACATTCCTAGAATGCTTCTCAAATGTAGTTTACTCTGCGACGAAATTCTTTCTAAATAACTTTATCTAAAATACTGAAAATTGGTCAATTGACATCAGGGGTCACAACCGTGGCTCCTGATGTTTCTAAGGCTTTGTTTTCCTTTTTATTTTCCTCAATCAAATGAAAAATAAGAAATTATATCCTTGGATCGTAGTCGGTTTACTATGGGTTGTCGCCTTACTGAACTATATGGATCGCCAGATGCTATCAACCATGAAATCAGCTATGATGGTGGATATCGTGGAACTAGAGTCTGCGGCGAACTTCGGACGTTTGATGGCGGTCTTCCTCTGGATCTACGGATTCATGAGCCCTGTAGCCGGTATGGTGGCAGACAGGGTAAACAGGAAGTGGCTAATCGTGGGTAGCTTATTTGTCTGGTCCTTCGTGACTTTGATGATGGGGTATTGCACGGATTTCAATCAGATCTATTACCTACGTGCCTTGATGGGGGTTAGTGAGGCCCTGTATATTCCTGCCGGATTATCGCTTATCACAGATTATCACCAAGAGAAAACACGGTCATTAGCCGTAGGTATCCATATGACAGGTCTATACGTAGGCCAAGCCTTGGGAGGATTCGGAGCTACGGTGGCCAGCGCTTATACGTGGGAAACGACTTTCCATTGGTTTGGTATCATCGGCATCGCTTATAGCGTGGTCTTGATCATCTTCTTACACGATAAGAAAGATCATGTGGAACAAGCCGTAAAACTGGAAAATTATCCGAAAGAGAATCCGATTTCCGGTGCGTTTAAAGGATTAGGGATGTTATTCACGAACATCGCTTTTTGGATCATTCTTCTTTATTTCGCCACGCCGAGCTTACCGGGTTGGGCGACAAAGAACTGGCTCCCTACCCTATTCGCTGAAAATCTCTCGTTGGATATGTCCGAGGCCGGTCCGTTATCTACATTCACGATCGCTATCTCTTCCTTTATAGGGGTAATCGCCGGAGGTATTTTATCCGATAAATGGATCCAGCGGAATGTCCGGGGACGTGTATACACAGGCGCCATTGGTTTGGCATTAACGATACCCTCTCTCCTATTACTAGGATTTGGGCACAACTTCCCGATGATTATCGGCGGTGGTCTTTGCTTCGGTATCGGTTATGGTATATTCGACGCCAATAATATGCCTATCCTTTGCCAATTCATCTCCCCCCGTTATCGGGCTACAGCCTATGGAATTATGAATATGACCGGTGTATTCGCCGGAGCCGCCATCACGGATATACTAGGAAAATCTACCGATGCTGGTAACCTTGGCCATGACTTCGCCATGCTAGCCGGATTGGTACTCATCGCACTTTTAATCCAAGTGATCTTCTTACGTCCGAAAGTCGCTAATATGACCGACGAATGCTAATTAATCTCATCCAATAAACTAAATAAACAACAAAAAAGTAATTCATTATGAAGAAGAATCTACTGCTCTTAATGCTTGCGCTCCTACTTCCGGCATTTATGTACGGACAAGAGCAGACAGTCTCCGGAACAGTGCTGGATACCTATAAAATGGGTGTCCCCGGTGCGTCTATCGTTGAAAAAGGCACGACAAATGGAACGATTACCGATTTCGACGGTAATTACACTCTCACCGTATCCAACAAAAACGCCACATTAGTATTTTCTTTCATTGGGTACAAGACACAAGAAATTCCAGTAGCCGGGAAAGCCAAAGTAGACGTGATCCTACAAGAAAACGCCGAACAGCTAGACGAAGTAGTGGTAACCGGTTACGGTGGCTCACAAAAGAGAGCGACCTTGACAACCTCTATCTCTAAATTGGATAACGCCGTACTGGAAAATGCAGCTATGGCCAATGCCGGACAATCTTTACAAGGTACGGTTTCCGGTTTACGCGTAGTAAACATAAGTGGCCAGCCGGGTAAAGACCCCAATATCGTACTTCGTGGTGGAGCTACCATGACCGGAAAAGACAATGGAGCTTTGGTAGTGGTAGACGGTATCGTTCGTAACTCTTTGGCAGATATCAACCCTTCAGATATCGAGTCCATCCAAGTATTAAAAGATGCTGCCTCAACGGCCATTTATGGAGCACGTGCGAATGGCGGTGTAATCCTTGTCACGACCAAACGGGGAAAAGAAGGCGTAGCTTCCGTTTCCTATAAATTTAAAGGAGGAGCAAACTTCGCCCGTACAGGATATGATTACTTGAACGCAGAGGACTATATCTATTATAATCGCTTAGGATACAAGCGAACCGGACGTTCGGGTATCGATAACCAAATGGGCTATGGAGTTGGTAACGATTTATTCGACATTCGCTATCTAGATGACACGACGAAAGGTCTGTTAAACGAAGGTTGGCAACAAATGACAGATCCCAATGATCCTACAAAGCAACTTTTATTTAAGGATTATTCAGGCCAATTGAAAGATGCAGCTTTCAAAGACCCCTCATTCACGCAAGATCATTATTTGAACATTACAGGCGGTAACGATAAGGGTACTTTCGCTGCTAGTTTAGGTTATTACAAAGAAGATGGTTTGATCAAAGGTACTAGTTACGAACGCTTCTCCGGAACGTTAAACGGTTCCTATAAAATATTCCCGATCTTAACTGTAAACGGCGGGGCGACTTACACTTGGTCTCGTACGCCGGGATTATGGATCGGTCAATACGAGTTCTTCTATCGTACGATGAGCCAACGCCCAACTTGGAACCCCTATATGGAAGATGGATCTCCCGCTTCCGGTTTCGGTACCGGTGATGGTAATCCTCTTTACTACAAGGACAAGCTAACGAATACAAATGGAATCCGTCGTTCAACATACAACATAGGTTTCGATTTGCAAATCATTCCCGAGAAATTAGTATTAAAGGCTAATAGCGCTTTGTATCACGTAGATAATCAAACGGATAAATTTGATAAAGCCTATCAACAACAGAACTCTAGCACACCGAACCTAACGCGCCAGGCTGAAGCGAAATATGTAAAGGAAAATCAACAGCAACATAGTGTGACCTTGACATATTCTGATAGTTTCAAGGACAAGCACAATTTGGAAGCCATGGTCGGCGGTGAGTATTTCAATTGGCATCAATATACGTTAAACGCCAAGACTCAAAATTCACCTTCGGATGATATCCCAACCTTGAACGCAGGAAGTAACCGTACGTATTCATACAGTTACAAACAAGGCTATCGTATCCTTTCCGGCTTCGCTCGTGTAAACTATAACTACAACCTCAAATATCTGTTGTCTGTTGTAGCTCGTTATGATGGTATCTCCAAACTGAGCGACCACCGTTGGGGTTTCTTCCCGGGTGTCTCCGCAGGTTGGAACATCATGGAGGAAGATTTCTTCAAGGACTCCAAATTAGCGGATATTATCTCGAACCTGAAACCACGTGTCAGCTATGGTGTAAACGGTAATGTAAACGGATTAGGCTATTATGACGTATACGGTAGTTACGGACAGAAGGACAAAGACGGAAACATCATAACAAACTACAACAATTCCGTTGGTTTTTACAATGACCAATTGGTTAATAGCGGTTTACGTTGGGAGCAAAGTAAGTCTTTCGAAGTAGGTCTGGATATAGGTTTCTTCAATAACCGCTTAAGCTTTATCTTAGACTATTATAACCGTACGACTTCCGATTTGTTGACTGATCTGGATTTGCCTAATTACACGGGATTCAAAAGTATCAAAACCAACTTAGGAACACTGC
This sequence comes from Parabacteroides sp. AF21-43, assembly GCF_003635435.1. NCBI lineage: Bacteria > Pseudomonadati > Bacteroidota > Bacteroidia > Bacteroidales > Tannerellaceae > Parabacteroides > Parabacteroides sp. AF21-43. The sequence continues at coordinate 27,291 of NZ_QTMG01000004.1, forward strand.
GTAACCAAGGTTTTGAGATGGAGGTAAAAGCTAACATCTTAAATAATGTAGGAGGTTTCAGTTGGGACGTAACAGCTAACTTATCTACGGTAGCCAACAAGATCATCAAGCTTCCGGCAAACGGAAACGAGAACAACCGCCAAGGTGGATACCAAGTATGGGATCCGAAAAAAGGCGAAGTCGTTTGGGTTGGCGGAAAACAAGAAGGAGGAAAGCTGGGTGACTTGTTCGCATTCAAGCAAGATCACATTTTCAAAGATTGGGATGACGTAAAAGCAAACGCAAATAATCGTTATGACGCCATTGGTGAATTATATGGTCCAGCGGCATGGGAAGCCCTGAAAGACAAAACCGGAAAACAACAAATCGAGCCGGGTGACGTATGTTGGGCCGATTTGAATGGTGACGGTGTCATCAACAATCTAGACCGTGTGAAGGTAGGCAATATCTTCCCGAACGTAACAGGAGGTTTCTCTACCACCGTTTCTTACAAGGATTTCTCTTTATACGCCCGTTTCGACTACGCATTAGGCCATACATTGTATAACGACTTGGCCGCACGCTCTATCGGACAATACCAAGGTTCATTTAACATCATCGACATGGTTAAACAAAGCTGGTCTGAAGAGAACACGAATACGGATATCCCGAAATTCTACTATGCGGATCAATTGAGCAAAAAGAATATCACCCGCTCCAACAACGGACTTACGGCTGTAGATAACAACAGCTCACGATTCTATGAAAAGGGTGATTACTTGGCACTTCGCGAGATCACATTGACATGGAACTTACCGAAAAGATGGATCAATAAAGCGTTTATGTCAAACGCCTCTGTTTATGTCACCGGACAAAATCTGTGCTACTTTACCGGTTATTCCGGAGTATCACCAGAACCAGCCGTAGATACCTATTATGGTCAAGGCATCGACAATGGTAGATATCCGACTCCTAAGACTGTCCTTATGGGTGTATCTGTAACTTTCTAATTAACGCATAAAAATTAAACATCATATGAAAAAGATATTTATAACCTTTATGGTGGCTGTGTCCTTGTTGACATTCAATCGATGCACCTCGTTGGACATGGAGCCAGTCAGCAGTATTTCCGATGCTAACTATTGGAAATCATCGGACCAATTCAAGGCATTCAATACAGGTCTGCATTCCTTGCTTCGCTTACGTAGCTATAATATATTCGTACTGGGTGAACCACGTGCCGATATTTATGGCGACCAGCCTTTCGGAGGTGAAGCCACTCAAGGCGTAGAACGATATCCGTATAATACGATCAACGCTGAATTTACGGGCATCAGCAATTTTGGAGATTTCTATGAGACAATCAACCAATTAAACCTCATGATCCGTAAGACCAACGAGACTACCTTATTAGATGAAAATGAGAAGAACTACTTCTTAGGTGAAGCATATGGTATGCGTGCGTATATTTATTTCCATCTATTACGTTCATGGGGAGATGTAATTTTGGTAACCGAACCTACTCTAGGTAACGAACTGGATATCTCTCATTTGGAAAAAGCGGCGTCTCCAGCAAGTGAGGTCATGGACCAGATCAAGAAAGACATTGACGCTTCCGTCAATGCTTTCGGTAGTGATTATTCTTACAAATATGGAAAAGGCTACTGGTCTAAATCAGCCACATTGATACTAAAAGGTGAAGTTTATTTATGGAGTGGTCGCCAAATGGGTGGAGGTACAGGAGATTATTCTACCGCCAAGGCTGCTTTGCAAGATCTTCAACAAAACGGCAACCTAAAGCTACAGGATAAGTTTACTGATGTATTCGCCTATGGGAATAAGGAGAATAGCGAGATCATCTTCGCTTTCAAGAGTATCAAAGATGAATTCACCATGTGGAAAGATTATAATTGGCGAAACAACATGGTTCCGCAACGTGAATACATGGCAAACTATTGCGATGAATCAGGAACCCCATTCATGGAAATTCCGGGTTATAATTTCCACGGTTTAATGCGTTACCAAGTTAAGAAAGATCATTACTGGAAAACTTTCCGCGAAAATGATTCCCGTCTGACAGGAACCTTGAAAGCTGTTTATCAAAAACAGGAAGACGGAAGCATAAAGTACATCGCTCCATTCGCATACAAATTCCAAGGAACAACATTGGAGGGTAGCAACGAACGTAACTGGCTGGATGATTATCCTATTTACCGTTATGCCGATGCCCTGTTACTACTAGCCGAGGCTAAAGCTCTCTTAGGAGAAGATCCTTCCACGGAGATCAATGCCGTACGCGAGCGTGCTTACGGTTCTGAATATTTCAACGCACATAAAAACGAGGTCGCTTATCCGAATGACAAGGGAAGTTTCTATAACGATAACCCATTTGAGGGGGGCGATGAGAACGTGATGGAAGCTATATTGAAAGAACGGCTGCGCGAGTTCTTCTTCGAGGGCAAGCGTTGGTATGACTTGAGACGTTTCGGTAATCAATATGTCTTGAAATACACGACCGCACAAGAGTCTCGTCTTTTGTGGCCGATCAACGAGGATGCATTGACAAACAATCCCGCATTGAAACAGACTCCCGGATACTAATCGTACATAGGTTTAAGGCGATTGGATATAACTAGGTTTTTGGCACGAATTCCAAAGGGGCTTTGTTCATATGAATGAATATCGCTACCTTTGGAATTCACATATCTATTAATTTCAACCTACAAACAAAAAACATCATGAAAAAAACTTTCCTGTATTTCTGCCTTCTTTTCATCGTACAAACGGCTTTTGCGGCAGACAGTCTTTATGTGCGAGAGCAACAAATCCCCATCTTGATAGACCGGATCGACAATGTACTTTACGAGATGCGGATACCGGCCCAAAAAGGGGATGTATTAAACGAGATCACGATACAGATCGGAGACAATGTCAATCTGTCGGACATCCAAGCGATACGTCTATTTTATAGCGGAGTGGAAGCTCCATCCCGCAAAGGGGAACATTTCAGTCCCGTTACGTACATATCCAGCCATATACCGGGAAATACCCGTAAGGCTCTTGAATCTTATTCCGTACGGCAAGATGAGGTTACCGCCCCCTTGTCGCGCACGGTAAAACTAACCTCTAAACAACCGATGCTTAAAGGCATCAATTATTTCTGGGTAAGTATCCAGATGAAGCCAGAGACTTCCTTATTGGCAAAAGTAGCGACTACGATACCTAACGCCCAGATCAACAACAAACCGATCGACATCACTTGGAAAGGAAAGGTGGACGAACGCCATGTAGGTATCGGCGTACGCCAAGCCGGGGATGACGGATCGGCGGCCTTCCGCATCCCGGGATTAGTGACGACGAATAACGGAACATTACTCGGAGTCTACGATATTCGCTATAATAGCAGCGTGGACCTGCAAGAGAAAATCGATATCGGAGTAAGCCGCAGTACCGATAAGGGACAAACTTGGGAACCGATGCGAGTAGCCATGACTTTCAAACAAACGGATGGCCTGCCCCACGGACAAAACGGCGTGGGAGACCCATCGATCTTGGTAGACGAAAAGACCAATACGATCTGGGTAGTAGCCGCATGGACGCATGGTATGGGTAACGAACGGGCTTGGTGGAACTCCATGCCGGGAATGACACCGGACGAGACCGCCCAACTTATGCTCGTGAAAAGTGAGGACGATGGTAAGACGTGGAGCGAACCGATCAACATCACGTCTCAAGTAAAAGACCCGTCTTGGTATTTCCTATTGCAAGGCCCGGGACGAGGCATCACGATGCAAGACGGTACTTTGGTCTTCCCCATCCAGTTTATCGACGCTACCCGTGTGCCCAACGCCGGCATTATGTATAGCAAAGACCGCGGGAAAACATGGCACCTGCATAACTTAGCCCGCACGAATACCACGGAGGCGCAAGTTGCCGAGGTAGAGCCGGGCGTATTGATGCTAAATATGCGCGATAACCGGGGCGGTAGCCGTGCCGTAGCCACGACAAAAGATTTAGGCAAGACATGGACAGAGCATCCTTCCAGCCGCAGTGCCTTGCAGGAACCCGTTTGTATGGCCAGCTTGATCAAGGTAAACGCCAAAGACAACATCACCGGCAAAGACCTTTTACTCTTCTCCAACCCGAATACGACAAAAGGGCGTAATCATATCACGATCAAGGCGAGTCTGGACGGCGGACTTACTTGGCCTACGGAACATCAAGTCTTATTAGACGAGGCCGAGGGCTGGGGATATTCCTGTCTCTCCATGATCGATAAGGAAACGGTTGGAATCTTCTACGAGTCAAGCGTGGCGCATATGACCTTCCAAGCCATTAAGCTAACAGATCTTATTCCTTAGAGAAACAATCTATGAGATCAATACTGAATCTTATTCTTATTGTATATATAGGCATTTCCGGGTCTTTACAGGCCCGGAATCCTGTTTTATTGCCCTTGCCCCAAAAATACGTCCGGACAAACGCTTCGTTCCATCCGAAGGAAATCGCGGTTTCTTCCGAAGGGAAACTCCGTTCCATCCTAATGGAATTCTTGGAGGAGCTGCCGGTAAGCGTCCAACCGGACAGCCGATACAAGATAGAGGTTTCCTTGGTTGACAAATTGGACGGAATCCCCCTCAACTCCGAGGAGGCTTATCAACTAAGCGTCTCTTCCCGGGGCATAACCATCCGGGCAGTGTCCGAGCAAGGGGCTTATTGGGCGATACAGACCTTACGCCAACTGACCGAGCGACGAGGAAACCAATATTCCATCCAAGGTTGCGAGATCACCGACTGGCCTGCTTTCCGCATACGAGGATTCATGCAAGACGTAGGGCGGAGCTATATCTCCATGGAAGAACTGAAACGGGAGATCGAGGTACTTTCCCGCTACAAGATGAACGTATTTCATTGGCATCTCACGGAGAACCAAGCTTGGCGTCTGGAGAGCAAGATCTTTCCGATGCTGAACGACAGCTGCAATATGAGCCGTATGCCCGGAAAATATTACACGATCGAGGAGGCAAAGGAGCTGGTTCGCTTTTGCAAGGAGCATAACGTACTATTGATCCCGGAGATCGATATGCCGGGGCATAGCGACGCTTTCATCCGGGCGTTCCGTCATGATATGCAGGGCAAGGAGGGTATGGCGATCTTAAAACTATTGATGGATGAGGTTTGCGAGGTATTCGAGGAGGTTCCTTACTTACATATCGGTACGGACGAGGTAAAGTTTACCAATCCGAAGTTCGTACCCGAGATGGTCGCTTATATCCGTGCGAAAGGGAAACAAGTGATCTCTTGGAACCCGGGATGGAAGTACAAACCGGGTGAGATCGACATGGAGCAAATGTGGAGTTACCGGGGAAAAGCACGACCGGGCATTCCTGCGATCGACTCCCGTTTCCATTATATCAACCATTTTGATACGTTCGCCGACTTAATCGCCTTGTACACCAGCCGTATTTACAATGAACCGCAAGGAAGCCATGATTTGGCGGGTACGATCCTTGCCGTATGGCACGACCGGATCGTACAGCCGGAGGACAAATTGATCCGGGAGAATAATTTGTATCCGAATCTATTAGCGATCGCCGAACGTTCTTGGTTGGGCGGCGGCTATCAATATTTCGATAAGAACGGAACGATGCTGCCTATCGATCCCGATAACGAGGAGCATAAGGCATTTGTCGATTTTGAGCGGCGGATGTTATGGCATAAAGAACATCATTTCCAAGGATACCCGTTCGCCTACGTCAAGCAAACCAACGTGAGATGGCGTATCACCGACCCTTTCCCGAATGATGGGGAACTGACCCGCTCTTTCCCTCCGGAAAAGGCGCTTCAGACGCAATATACCTATGAAGGGAAAAGCTACGGCACGCACGACGCCATCGGTGCCGGAATCTACCTGCGCCATGTCTGGGGACCGCTGGTTCCCGGTGTCTATAAGGACCCGCAGCCGAATCATACCGCTTACGCATGGACTTGGATCTATTCGCCCAAGACGCAAGACGTAGGGGCGTGGATCGAATTCCAGAATTACGGGCGCTCGGAGATGGATCTTCCTCCCTCACAAGGGAAATGGGATTATAAAGAGAGCCGTATCTGGGTAAATGATCAAGAGATAACGCCCCCCGTATGGACCGCTACCCACCGGGAGAAGTCCAATGAGATCCCACTGGGGAACGAGAACTGCGTAAGCCGTAAACCAACCCCGGTCCATCTGGAAAAAGGCTGGAACAAGGTGTTCATGAAGCTTCCGGTCGGTACGTTCAATACCCCCGAGGTCCGTCTGGTGAAATGGATGTTTACGTTCGTTTGCGTCACCCCGGATGGAGAGAAAGCGGTGGAAGGACTGGTTTACTCTCCGGATAAACAACTTAAATAACGTCTAATTCGGTTGAATGAAATGAGAAAAATAATAGGAATCTTATCCATCTTCCTCGCTTTCGCTCTCATGGGGCAAGCGCAAAGAATCAAGGTGGCTTGCGTAGGTAATAGCGTGACCTACGGCTACGGAATCGAGAACAGGGAAACAAACTGCTACCCGGTCCAATTGCAACAGATGCTTGGAGATGCCTACGAAGTGGAGAACTTCGGGCATAGCGGGGCTACTTTATTAAACAAGGGATATCGTCCTTATACCCAACAAGAGGCGTATCAAAAGGCACTGAGGTTTGCCGGGGATTACGTGATCATCCATCTGGGATTGAACGATACGGACCCTCGGGCATGGCCGAATTACCGGGACGATTTCGTTCGGGATTATCTTTCCTTGATCGAATCTTTCCGGAAAGCCAATCCGAAATGCAAGGTATGGGTTTGCCGTATGACTCCGATATCTCACCGCCATCCTCGTTTTAAATCCGGTACAAGAGACTGGTACTGGATGGAGCAAGCGCTTATCGAAGAAATCGCCCGGATAGCCGGCGCGACCTTGGTCGATTTGCAGGAAGGATTATATGACCGTCCGGATCTATTGCCCGACGCATTGCATCCAAACGCTGAAGGTGCCGGTATCTTGGCCCGCACCGTTTATGGGGCGCTAACCGGCGATTACGGAGGATTACAGCTTCCTGCCATCTATTCGGACCGGATGGTCTTGCAACGGGATCAACCGCTTCCTATATCTGGCATCGCCAACCAAGGGGAGAAAGTAACCGTTACCCTCGCCGGACAAAGGAAGGAGACCGTAGCCGGTACGAACGGGAAATGGACTGTCACGCTCGATCCCTTACGGGTAAGCGGGAAATCCTATACCTTAACGGTTTCTACCCCCAGCCGCACGCTGAACTATCGGGATGTAGTAGCCGGGGAAGTCTGGCTATGCTCCGGACAATCCAACATGGCGTTCCGGGTAAACGAGAGCGTAAAGGAAGAACAACAGCAACAATTGGATTACGTGAAACAACACTCGCAAATCCGTTTATTCGACCTAAAGCCCCGCTGGGAGACCTACGCCGTGGAATGGGACGCTTCCGTACTGGATTCATTGAACCGCCTGCAATATTACCACGACGCCCAATGGGAAGTATGCGACACGCGGAATACCGCACGCTTCTCGGCCATAGGATTTGCCTTCGGGCGTATGCTGGCCGATAGCTTACAAGTACCCGTAGGATTGATATTGAACGCTGTTGGCGGCTCGCCTACGGAGGCATGGATCGACCGGAAAACACTGGAATTCGAGTTTCCGGATATCTTACAGGATTGGACGAAGAACGACTTTATCCAAGATTGGGTACGTGAACGGGCGGCCTTAAACATCAAGCAAGCGTCCAACCCGCTCCAACGCCATCCGTATGAGCCTTGTTATCTGTTCGAGGCGGGTATCCAACCCCTTCATCGATATCCCATCAAAGGGATTATTTGGTACCAAGGAGAATCGAACGCCCATAATATGGAAGTACACGAACGATTATTCCCGCTATTGGTGAACAGCTGGCGCCAGAATTGGAACGCAGACCTGCCTTTCTACTATGTCCAACTATCCAGCATAGACCGCCCGAGTTGGACTTGGTTCAGGGACAGCCAACGCCGCCTGGCGCAAACCGTATCGAATACGGGTATGGCCGTTAGTAGCGATCGCGGGGATTCTTTAAACGTTCACCCTACCCGAAAAAAAGAGATTGGCGAACGACTGGCACATTGGGCCTTGAACAAGACCTACGGACATAACGTAATCCCATCCGGCCCTTTGTTCCGCAGCGCAACGTTTACCGATAACGCCGCCTATATCACTTTCGATTACGCAAAGGGCTTGAGAACTTCCGATGGGGACCCCATCCGTACATTCGAGATCGCCGAGCAGGAAGGACTTTACTATCCGGCGCAAGCCGTGGTAGAGAACGGGAAAGTAAAGGTGTGGAACGATCAAGTGACTCACCCGAAGCTGGTACGCTACGGCTGGCAACCCTTCACGAGAGCGAATCTTGTAAACGAGGCGGGCATGCCGGCCTCTACATTCCGGGCTATAAAAGAATAAGCTATGCATAATAAACAACAAATCACCGGTTGGCTGTTCCTCCTGCTACTCTGCGTAGCGGGATGCGGCCAGCCTGTATCTAAAAAACAGAACACCATGATAAACTGGACAAAATTACCGGATCTACCGGGAGCAGCCGATACGGCTTCCCTTGGCGTTTCCGCCCCGTTCGCCGGCATCCATAACGGCGTATTGATCGTTGCCGGAGGTTGCAACTTTCCGGACAAACCCGTCACCGAGGGAGGAGCCAAGCGATATTATAGCGAGATATTCGTCCTTCTTCCCGAAGGCTGGAAAGAGATCGACCGACTGCCTCGTCCCGTCGCCTACGGCGCTACGGTTTCCACCCCGGAAGGTATCGTTTGCATCGGAGGAAACAACAGTGATTCTTCCTTGGTAGAGGTCTCCCGCATCTCCTATAACCCCACGAAAGGAGAGGTAGCGGTTTGTGCCTTACCCTCCTTACCGTCTCCAATGGATAATCTCTCGGCCGCATTTACCGGACAGGAGATTTACGTAGCAGGGGGAAATGAGAACGGACAGCCCTGCCATACCTTCTTACGCCTCAACCTCGCGAATATCGAAAAGGGATGGGAACAACTACCGGACTTCCCGGGAGCAGCCCGTGTACAACCGGTATTAGCGGCCGGAGAAAGTCCCAACGGCACACGTATCTATCTAGCCGGAGGCTTCCAGCCCATCCTAAACGAAGAGGAACCGATCGTCCCGACGGATGTATTGGTATTCGACCCGGCAACTTTTACCTGGCAACAAGAGACCGTTCTTCCCCCGTTTAAGGACGGAACGAACCGTACCCTAACAGGAGGCTGTGCCGTGACTTTCCAAACGGATAAAATCTTATTTATGGGAGGTGTGAACTACGATTGTTTCCTAGCCGCCATCGCCCGCCCGATCCATTTAGCGAAAGCGGAGGCGACGCGAGATTCAGCGGCCATTACCCGCCTGCAAGCGGAAGCCAAGGCCTATATGCACCATCCGGTAGAATGGTACCGATTCAATACCACCTTACTTCAATACGACCTATCCACGAAAGCATGGAGCGATCTGGGCGAATATGAGCAGTTGGCCCGTGCCGGAGCGGGAGCGGTTATCCAAGATGGCCGGTTAACTATCATCAACGGAGAATTGAAACCGGGTATCCGCACGCCGCAAGTGAATCAAGCGAAATTATAATAGGGATTTAGTGGGATCGCTGGTAAGTTTGCCAACGATCCCTGTTTACTTTTTCCACCCGATTTTAAGTATCCGGAGTCTATTTAGAGCATACGTATCCCAAGGCAAATCCTAGACAATAAGCACGTAAATAATGTTCTTATATAAATCACTGAACATAAACAACTTAAAAAGACAATTATACTTTCTGCGAAACACGTACGTGTTTTTGGAAAAAGTCGTACATGTTTTTCGGGAAACACGTACATGTTTTTACTGAATCACACGACAGGAAACAAGAGCGTATATGGAAATATACAATAAGCCTACCTTAAAAATAAGTATGCGATAACCTACACATCCGGATACGCCTCAAATTGCAGCACATTATTGGCCATGATGGGAAAAGAAGATATCGCAATCATAGATATGCACTCCTCTCTATAAAGGGCTTACCCAAACCGATTACGAATGCCAAGAGGGTGACAGTGGGGATGCATGCATGAAGGAGGGGGCTATTCCACCTTTACCTATAATAAATATATAGGCTACTATTGGCCTGCATCAATCAAGATCGTTTTCGTTTCTCCCTCGGCTAGATACGGGCTCTCGTTTGCTATTAAATTTCCTGTTCCAAATCATGTACGCTCATCAATCTGATGGAAAAGCACATCTTCATTCCTAAGTGCTTCTTTAAAACGACTAGCTTAAACCATCGTTTTAGCTATTCGTTTTCATCGCTTACAATTCTGGTAGGTAAAAATACGCTCTTTAACAACGTACAATGAAAGATAATTACAAAAGTCGGATTATGAAGAACTTATTTAATTACTGGTTTAAGACAAACAAGAAAAGCTTGTATGATCAATTAGGGAAAGAATTCAATGTCAGCGGCTTCCGTGTATATAAGTTAGCACACGGAAAAACCGCTCACTCTCATATGGATAGATTAATATTGGAGAAATTGCTTGAATTGAAGATTATCAGTGAAATCGAGTTCAGAATCTAAAGGTCCCCTCATTTCATACTTTCTTCTTTATAATTTATACGGACACCATACTTCGTGTATATTCGGTCTAACCCCATCAGGCCGCTGGGGTTAGGCTCGCTTTGCGCTTTACCGGATAAGATCTCCTCGCTCATCGTGATTAGATCCTTTACCCGTTGAGGGGTTTCCTTGTTCATTCCGAAATAATGTCCGGGGTAGAGGTATTTGATATCATATTTCTCGATCACCGCACTCATCTTCTTACAAGTAGATATGAGCGTAGAGAAGTCAACTCCCAGCAATAGATTACCGGAGCCGAACGAATCGCCGCTAAAACCATAAGCGGCATCCTTATCCACAAAAGTGGTTGAGCCGGGAGTATGCCCGGGAGTAAAGACTATCTCTAGAATACGCCCACCTAAATCTAGGATTTCACCATCTTCAAGGAAACAAACTTTGCCTTTATAATTCGGCATAAATTCCGGTATACCTACCGTATCCGCCGGATTGATATAGATCTCGGGGAAATAATCGATAGCCGAGCCTGTATGGTCCGGATGCACATGCGTGGCGACCAGCGTAACCGGCTTATCCGTGATGGAAGCCACGAGCTTATCCAAATTCTTGATCTTTGTTCCGGCATCAATCAAGATCGCTTTCGTATCGCCCTCGACCAGATACAGGCTCTCGTTCGCCATTAAATGACCTGTTCCAAACCATGTATGCTCATCAATCTGATGGAAAATCACATCTTCATTCTTAAGCACTTCTTTCTCCTCGATGCCTGCCGTCTGTGGCTGGCAGAATAAAGCGATCCTTGACAGGATCAACAACATCATTAATAAACCTAGTTTTTTCATTATCATATTCATTTTTAATTGTAGAGACGTAGCGTGCTGCGTCTCCTTTCGCCTAATAGTATTAAATCGCCGCGATCTTCCGAAGGCTTGCGTCCCATTTCGGCTCGGCGTGGATGAGACGGATAGCTTCTTCCGGCGTGTCGGCTACCGCCCACATCTTGGCGTGCTGGGGACGCATGAAATTCTCGTTCATGGCGTTCCTCAAAAGTTCCAACAAGGGATCATAGTAATGATTAATATTGAGGATTACGATCGGATTGAGGTAGAGACCGAGTTGTTTCCAAGTGATGATCTCCAGAAGTTCCTCTAATGTACCGCATCCACCGGGAAGGGCGATCACCGCATCCGAGAGATTTGCCATGAGCTGTTTACGCTCGTGCATCGTCTCGACCTCAATCAACTCAGTCAAGCCTTTATGATACCAATCCTGCTCCACCATAAAATGGGGGATAACGCCCGTTACCGTTCCACCAGCCGCTAACGCAGCGTCGGAGACAGCGCACATCAAACCGATATTCCCGGCACCATTGACTACCCGTAGTTTTCGCTCCCCCAAAAGACGCCCCAATTCCTTGGCGGCGTCAAAATAAACCGAGGGAATCTTCGTGCTGGACGCGCAATACACGCAAACAGACGAGATGTTATTTATCTTCTTTTCTTCCATATCTTTTTATTCTTGATTTATATCGTAGCCAAATAAGGCGAAATCCCCCAGACAAGGATCATCGGGGAAGACTTTCGCCAATGCGTCCGTTATCTCACGGGCCGTACGAAGGGTAGCGGTTTTTTGGCCTGTCAAGCCCAAGCGCAAGGAGATCTGGTGCACATGCGTATCCAACGGGATGATTAATTGGCGGGGATGCACGGCTGTTCTCCAGATACCGAGATCGACGATACCATCCGTACGCACCATCCAACGCAAGAACATCGCCAGACGCTTACAAGCGGAAGTTCCGTGCAAGACCGGAATGCCATTGAGATCTGCAAAAAGTTGTCGCAACCGCAAGATAGGATCTTCGCAAGGACCGGCGGCGGCCATAGCGTCTTCCATACAGTCGTAGGTATCGTATATATCCTTTAGGCGACAACAAAGGAGATGCAGATCATGATAGGTATAAAAACGGTAAAAGGTATCCCGCCCGCAAACCGGGCGGTTCCGTAGGGGAGCGAAAGAAGTCTCTCCGGTACGGATAAACTCGTAAGGACTTTCGCCCATCAGCCGGTGTAGCTCTTCCGCTTTTTGGAGAATATGCGCCCTGCGACCGTAAGAGATCCACGCCGTCAGGAAAGCCGATATCTCAATATCCCGTTTCTCCGTAAACCGATGGGGGAATCGCACCGGATCATCCTTGATAAACGATTCCGTATTGTACGTTTTCGCCCATTCACGAAGTAAAGAGATGGTCTTTGTATCCATGTTATTTCTTCTTTAGAAAATATTGCCGCTCGGGTTCCGGATAATGCTCGATAGCATAACGAAGCGCCGTACGAGGAAGACGAGTAGCGTTGCGTTCCAAGAAATCGGTAAGCGTCTGCCGCTCCTTTTTGCCGACCTCACGCAGCATCCACCCAACCGCCTTATGCATCAAATCGTGTTTATGACCGATCAACCGTTCGGATAACTCCAAGGTATCCCCAAAATCATTCCGACGGATAAATGCCCACGTAGAGACGATCGAGATCCGTTGTTCCCATAAATTCTCGCTTTCCGCCAAACGGTAGAGGAGGGAACGATCTTTGTCCACCAAATACTCGCCGACGATATCCCGACAGGTTAAGTCTACCAAATCCCAGTTATTGCAACGCCGCATATTCTTCAGATAGAATCGGAAGATGGCTTCCCGCTCTTCCGGCATCACTTTCCGATCCTGGAAACGATAGACCAAAATCAGCAAGGCACATAGACGTGCCTCATGCCACGGACTATCCAGCAACAGCTGCAGCTCATCGAAAGGAGTCGCCTTATTAGCCTTCGCTATGCTACGGGTTTGCGGGACAACCACCCCGAGAAACTGATCGCCCTCACCATATTGACCGGGACCAGTCTTGAAAAAGCGGCTCAAATGAACCGCCTTCTCGGGTGTACCGACCGACTGTAGCTCGGATAGGATAAACGCCGCCGTCATGGCCGGAGTACCCGTGATACGGGACGGTCGCCTTCCAAGAACCCGATCACGTTGTTGCATACCGTGCGAGCCATGATGATACGGGTTTCCGTCGTCTGGGTGCCGATATGAGGGGTTAATACCACGTTGTCCATTTCCAATAACTCGGGGAGAGGATAGTCTCCAAACTCGAATACATCCAGACCGGCACCATGAATCGTACCTTCCCGCAAGGCTTTTACCAAGGCATGCTCGTCTACCAACGGACCGCGGGCCGTGTTGATCAAGATAGCGGAAGGTTTCATCTGCTTGAACTCTTCCTCGCCGAGGATATGATAGGTATCGGGGGTGTAAGGGGCGTTCAAGGATACGAAATCGGCTTTCGCCAGAAGCTCTTCCTTGGAGACGTAGGTAACATTCAATTTGGTCTCGTCCTCGATGCAAAGCTGACGGCGATTGTGGTAGATCACATCCATGCCCAAAGCATTCGCCCGTTTCGCTAAAGCCTTGCCGATACGTCCCATACCGATAATACCCAAGGTCTGTCCGGTAACCGGCATACCGAGGTTCTCCAGTACACCGACCTTCATGTCCTTACCAAGCGTACGCAGCTTACGATCACATTCCGTGATACGCCGGGCGGTATCCAGCATCAAGCCTAAAGCGATATTGGCGGTAGGGGCCGTGACAGGATCAGGCGTATTCGCCACCGTCAAGCCTTTCTCGAGGGCGTAGGCCACATCGATATTATTATAACCAACGGCGTAGTTAGCGATCAGCCGCAATTTCGACGCATGGTCGATCAACTCTTTGTTTACCGGGAAATCGAACATGGAGCAGAGCACATCGTACTCCGGTATCATATCGAAAACCTCCTCATACGTAAAATCTCTTCCTTTGGGAAAGGTTACCTCGTACTTACTTTCCAACTCGGTAAATCCCTCGCGGAACATGTCGTATGTCACTAATATCTTCATCTTGGATCTATTTGTTATTCAAAAAGCAAAAATACAAATCAATTGGCAATTAATTCCTAAATTTGTGACCAATATATATTTATTATGGTACTAAACTATATTTGGATCGCTTTTTTCTTAATCGCTTTTGTAGTGGCTATCGGTAAATTGGTCATAGGTGGGGATACCGCTGTTTTTACCGAGATTATCAACGCTTCTTTCGCCTCGGCCAAGACGGGTTTCGAGATTTCGTTAGGATTAACGGGGATCTTGTCGCTTTGGCTGGGTATCATGAAGATCGGAGAGAAGGGGGGGGTGATACAAGCGTTCGCACGATTGGCGGCTCCCGTATTCAGCAAGCTTTTCCCGGATATCCCAAGAGACCATCCCGTGACCGGTTCTATCTTCATGAACCTATCGGCAAATTTACTGGGACTGGATAATGCCGCCACGCCAATGGGATTGAAAGCCATGCAACAGTTACAGGAATTAAACCCGAATAAAGAATCCGCCAGCAACTCCATGGTGATGTTCTTATGCATCAATGCCTCGGGACTGACCTTGATCCCGATCACCATCATGATGTACCGGGCGCAGTTAGGAGCGGCGAATCCATCAGACGTATTCCTGCCGATCATGCTTGCTACATTCACATCAACCCTAGTCGCTATTTTAGCGGTTTGCGTACGGCAGAAGATCAATATCCTCCAACGGAACCTAATCCTGTTTTTCGGGGGACTGGGGTTATTTATCGGAGGCCTGGTATGGTTATTCAACTCGATGGAACAGGAGCAAGTTTCCTTGTATTCGACTTTATTCGCCAACACGCTTCTTTTTACCATTATCTGCGGATTTATCATCAGCGGCATGCGTAAAAAGATCAATGTATATGATGCTTTTATAGAAGGGGCGAAAGAAGGTTTCCAGACTGCTATAACGATTATTCCTTATCTGGTAGCTATCCTAGTAGGTATCGGTGTCTTCCGGGCTTCCGGAGCGATGGATTTCATCATACAAGGCGTTCGTTTCGGCATTGCTTCGATAGGGCTCAACACGGATTTCGTGGAAGCGCTGCCTACCATGTTGATGAAACCGTTAAGCGGGAGCGGGGCTAGGGGCATGATGCTGGACGCCATGAACACGTATGGAGCGGACTCTTTCGTCGGTCGCCTGTCATCCATCGTTCAGGGCTCTTGCGATACGACATTCTATGTAGTTGCTCTTTACTACGGTAGCGTAGGTATCCGTAATACCCGCTATACAGTACAATGCGCCTTGTTAGCGGATCTGGCCGGGGCGATAGCGGCGATAGCGATGGCTTATCTGTTCTTTTAACATTCTATGCAATCAATAGATTTGAAATGAATCTATTTAAAATCGAATGATTACATTTGTAACGAAATTTCAATACGATAAATAGACCTTATGGCAATAGCATATTACGCCGAAGATATCGAGCTTCCGGCAATCAAGAAAAGAGTGGTTAGCGGCTGGGTCAAGGCAGTGGCCGAGACATACGGAAAGAAAACGGGAGATATCAGCTATATCTTCTGTTCCGACGAGAAGATATTGGAGGTAAACCGCCAATATCTCCAACACGATTATTACACGGATATCATCACCTTCGATTATACGGAAGGAAATAAGATCTCGGGTGACCTGTTCATCAGCCTCGATACGGTCAGGACAAACGCCGAGACATTCCACACGGATTATAACGAGGAACTCCACCGTACCATCATCCACGGCATCCTGCACCTTTGCGGTATCAACGACAAAGGTCCCGGCGAGCGGGAGATCATGGAGGAGAACGAGAACAGAGCGTTAGCGATCTTGCCGGAGGAATGTCGGGGATAAAACATCAACCAATCCCAAAAACACAAATATGAAAACAGAAGACATACCTTACGATTACACGTATTGCTACGCCACGGACGAGCAATGCCCGAAAGCAGTTCATTGCCTACGTAGCCATGCCGCAAGGCTGAACGAGGAACAAGCGATCTCTCTTAATTCACGATTTACTGGAGATCAGAAACGCCATCCTAGATTGAATTGAATAACCCCATTATGATCTTTTCCCCTAAAATGATTGCTTCCACCTAATGAGTATTCCGGCTCCCTAAAGAAATGAGTACATCCTAAATTATAATTGGCGGAGATGACTAATCCCATGTCAAAGGTATAGCCAAGCCCCATTGAAACGGAGAAATCACAATTCCGGATCTCTTCTTTTTTATCACCGGAGAAATCGTACTCGCTCTGGTGCACCGGAGTAGGACCCGAGACGAAAATATAATTCGAAGCTTTCGCCCTTACATTAAAGCCAACTTGTGGGCCCGCAAAAAGATGGAATCCTCGATACAAATAAAATTTAGCGTAAATAGGAATATTTAAATAATCCGCCTTTAGCCGGGCTGTCTCGCCTTTAGCGTTTTCTTTTTGGTAACCTTGCATAGAATAATAAACACCCGGTTCTAAAGCAAACAGTTTACTAAAACGTATTTCCTCCGCCACACCAATATTTAACCCCGGACGCATGTCCGCAAAACTTTCGGGATAAGTATTTGCCAAATTCAAGCCAATCCTAGGAATAAAATGGAACTCTTGAGCATCGGCTCGCGACAAAGAGAAAACAAACAAGATAAACAGTAATACAACTTTTCTCATAACTCCTACATTTAAAACATATCTATATTTATAGATGATTTAAGATACATAAAAGTTGCACTCCCTATCTCATTACTTCACATTAGGGGAGGCACTTCTTCCTCCACCATGATGGTAGCAGCCTTGACAGCTCAAGCACCAAATATTACTCGATCAACAACGGTTCCTGTTTTCCCGAATCATATACGACAAACATAGAGCCGTCTTTCTCGATCATGACGCCACGGCCTCGTTCCTTCTCCTTGTTTTCTTGATTATCGACATTCACGGCAATCACTTTATAATGATAGAAAGTCGTGATATCATCGAAAATGGTATGACCTACAAAGATGCGGTTCACATTATATTTCTCTAATATTTTCCGCAAATCATCCCGGTCTAGCGGATGATACTTATCCGCACTACGTACCATACCCCGATACCAGATCGGTCCATACGTAGCGAACATAAAAGAAAGATCGGAGCCTTTATCTATATTACGTTCTTTTTTCGTCAAGAAGAGACCATCGCTCACGATCTCATTCACGGTAGGGATATCGTAATTCCGGTCTAAAAACTCCTTGCTCAACCCGGCATGGACAAACAGGTTATCTCCGACCACTTGTATCGAGTTACGAGTTTTCAACCAATGTCCCAACTCGCTTTTCTGCCAAAGCTCCGGATAGCTCATTCCTAAAGTATCCGCCAATTGAGTATATTTCTTCTTCGTATATCGCAAATCATTTCCCAGAACCATGGTCTCATGATTTCCGATTAAGAAAGTCACTTTTCCACCGGCATCCTCCGCTTCTTTCTCCAATTTGTAGATCAACCAATAGATAGGGAGTACATCCACGCCCCGGTCAAAGACGTCACCGATTATTACCAATTGGTTAGTCCCGAAAATCCAATTATAGTCCGCATCGATCACTTTTCCCGCCTTTAACAGGGAGGCGAAACAAGACCAGTTCGCATGTGGATCTGAAAGAACAAACGTCTTCTCTGGTTGCACATCTTTCCATTTCGGACGAGAGATGGAGTGTATGGTTACCGGAAACAATCTCTCCCCGTTATCAGAAAACACCTCGAATGAAAAGGTGGTAGGTATACTTTTATAATGCTTATCCAATAACCGGCCTTTCCCGTCTACAGATATCGCACGCATACTACCATCATCCGCTTTCAATAGATAGGGACCATCGATCGATAACTTCTCGATCGCTTGACGAGGTTTCTTATCTTTCCCATAAACCGGACTGAAGCAAGAGGTCAGTAAAACAAGGAAAACAAGGATACGGCATTGAATAGAATTCATAGCAGCTTAAATCTTTAGTTCGTTAAACCTGAAAACAATGTATGTATTTATTATACAAATATAAACGAATTCTTTCACGAACACTCACTATCTTCGCGTAAAATAAAAGGGAATAAAAATGACTTTCAATTACGATGTAATAGTAGTAGGCGCAGGACATGCCGGCTGTGAAGCCGCCGCCGCCGCGGCGAATCTAGGATCAAAGACGCTTTTGATCACGATGGACATGAACAAGATCGCCCAGATGAGTTGTAACCCGGCAGTCGGGGGAATCGCCAAAGGACAGATCGTACGAGAGATCGACGCGCTAGGCGGATATATGGGAATCGTGACCGACCAGACCGCTATTCAATTCCGTATGTTAAACCGTAGCAAAGGACCGGCCATGTGGAGCCCGCGTGCCCAAAGCGACCGTGCCCGTTTTATCGATTGCTGGCGGGGCATACTGGAGAATATGCCGAATCTATCCATCTGGCAGGATATGGTTCAAGAACTGATTATCGAGTATGGACAAGTCTGCGGCGTTCGTACGGGAATGAATGTCGTATTCCGTGCCGGAGCGGTGGTGCTTACGAACGGGACCTTCCTAAACGGCCTGCTTCATATCGGAAGAACCCAGATACGGGGCGGACGTATCGCCGAGCCTGCGGCGACCGGACTTACCGAGCAACTTATCTCTTTAGGTATCCAAACAGATCGCATGAAAACCGGAACACCGGTCCGTATTGATGGCCGGAGCGTTCACTTCGATGAAATGGAGGAACAACCGGGGGAAAACGATTTCCATAAGTTCTCTTACATGGATACCAGTCATCGTAAATTAAAACAATTGAGTTGCTGGACTACCTTTACGAACGAGGCTTGCCACGATATATTACGGGAAGGTCTCCCCGACTCTCCTCTTTATAATGGACAGATCAAAAGTATCGGTCCCCGTTATTGTCCTAGTATCGAAACGAAAATCGTGACGTTCGCCGACAAGACGCAACATCAACTATTCCTAGAGCCGGAAGGCGAGACCACGCAGGAATACTACCTAAATGGCTTCTCCTCTTCCCTACCCTTGGATATCCAGCTTCGTGCGCTCCAAGCGATCCCCGCTTTCCGTGACGTGCAAATCTATCGTCCCGGATATGCGATTGAATACGATTTCTTCGACCCGACTCAGCTAAGACACAATTTGGAGACCAAACAAATCCGAAATCTTTTCTTCGCCGGACAGATCAACGGGACTACCGGATACGAGGAAGCCGGCGGACAAGGTTTGGTAGCGGGTATCAACGCCCACATCAATTGCCACGGCGGACAACCTTTTATCCTCGGAAGGGATGAGGCTTATATCGGTGTCCTTATCGATGATTTGGTAACAAAAGGCGTAGACGAGCCTTACCGTATGTTTACCTCTCGTGCGGAGTACCGCATCTTACTGCGCCAAGACGACGCAGATATGCGACTCACCGAGAAATCCTACCAAATGGGATTGGCCAAACAAGACCGCTACGATTTACTGCGAGAGAAAAAAGAGAGCCGTGACGCTATCATCCGTTTTGTGGAGACCTACTCCGTAAAGCCTCAATATATAAATAGCGGTTTGGAGAAACTGGGCACAGCCCCCCTATCCCATGGTTGCAAATTATTCGATGTCGTACTCCGTCCGCAGACTACCTTAGAGAACCTAGCGGATCTAGTTCCGGCCCTTCGTGCGGAGCTGGACAAAGTCCCGGCCTCTCGTAAGGAAGAGATCATCGAGGCCGCCGAGATATTGATTAAGTATAGCGGCTACATCAAACGAGAGCAAATCATAGCGGACAAGATAAACCGCTTAGAGAATATCCGGATCAAGGGTAAATTCGATTACAATTCTATCCAGTCTTTATCTACGGAAGCCCGCCAGAAATTGACCCGGATAGACCCCGACACGATCGCTCAAGCGAGCCGTATTCCGGGTATTTCCCCTAGCGACATCAACATCCTTTTGGTACTGCTCGGAAGATAAAACACGAAATGTTCCACGTGAAACATATTAAAGGAGATATTCAAATGAATGAAGCTAAAACACTGGTTATACGAGGAAATCTGGTAGATATAATCAACAGGCGCACCTTCGGGGCAGAGATTTCAATCCTAAACGGGCATATCGGAAAGGTAATCCCTACCGGACAAGATGAGGGATCTTACCTCCTCCCCGGCTTTATTGACGCGCATGTCCATATAGAGAGTAGCATGGTAACCCCTGCGGCATTCATTCACGCAGCCGTACGCCATGGCAGTATCGGTGGCGTGGCGGACCCTCATGAGATAGCGAATGTAATGGGTATCGAAGGAGTCGAATATATGCTCGACAACGCGAAAGGGATTCCTTTCTACACATGGTTCGGTATCCCGTCTTGCGTACCGGCTACGATTATGGAAACATCCGGTGCGATCATAGACGCAGACGAAACCGCTCGTTTGTTGGAACGAGAGGATCTACACTTCTTGGCTGAGATGATGAATTACCCCGGAGTCTTAAATAAAGATCCGGAAGTTATGCGCAAAATAGAAGCCGCGAAACAAGCGGGTAAACCCATCGACGGACATTATCCCCTAGCAACAGGCCCCAAGCTAAAGGCATATATCGAGTCTGGTATTTCCACCGATCATGAAACCATCTATCTAGAAAAAGGCCGTGAAAAATGTGAGCTTGGGATGCATGTCCTTATTCGGGAAGGAAGCGCGGCGAAAAACTTTGACGCACTTCATCCGCTATTGAAAGAGTATCCCGAACAAATCATGTTCTGTACGGATGACGCGCATCCTTCGTTTTTAAACAAAGGACACATAAATAGGATGGTAAAAAAATCGCTGGATTTAGGATATGATCTATATGATGTATTACGGGCCGCTTCCTATAATCCGGCCATGCACTATAAAATTCCCGCAGGTTTCTTACGAGAGGGAGACTCCGCCGATTTTATCCAAGTAAACAATTTAAAGAATCTAACCATACAGGCAACCTATATACAAGGAACCTGTGTATACGATGGAGAGAAATGCACGCTTCCTTTCCACAAACCTATACTCCGCAATAATTTCCACACGAAACCGATCCCATTAGAAAAGCTAGCGGTAAAAGCGAAAGGAAAACAGATGCGTGTCATTGTTTGCGAAGACCGCGAATTAATCACGAAAGAAGAACTATATCCTGTACATACATTCGATGGATTTGTAGAATCAGATACAGAACGAGACATTTTAAAACTCGTCATTCTAAATCGCTATCAAACGGCTCCTCCCGCTATTGCCTTTATAAAAGGAACAGGGCTCAAGCTCGGTGCCATCGCTCAAAGTATTTCCCACGATAGCCATAACATCATCGCTATAGGCGTAACCGATTTCGAGCTTATGCAAGCGATCAATGCGGTAATAAAGGCTAAAGGTGGAATCGCAGTAAGCAGTATGGACGAAGTCACTCTCCTGCCCTTGCCGGTAGCGGGATTGATGAGCGACGAATCGCTGGAGGAAACAAGTCGCCGTTACGAAGAGATCGAGGAAAAGATCAAGCGATTAAAGACCCCGATGGATTCATTACAAATGACGCTTTCTTTTATGGGATTGCTGGTGATCCCATCCTTGAAACTTAGCAACAAAGGTTTGTTCAATAGCGAGACATTCCAATTTACTCCCCTATTCGTATGATAGCCGATAAAGACGAACATATCAAGACGATCCTATCGGTCATTCCGGAAAAGCCGGGATGCTACCAGTATTTCGATGAAAACGGAACGATTATATACGTCGGCAAGGCGAAGAACCTAAAACGACGGGTATCCTCTTATTTCAACAAGGTACATGACAGCAATAAGACACGTGTGTTAGTCAAACAAATCCGGGATATCAAATATATAGTCGTCGATACGGAAGAAGACGCGTTACTACTGGAAAACAACCTCATCAAACAGTATCGTCCCCGCTATAACGTATTATTGAAGGACGACAAAACCTACCCTTCCATCGTGGTAAAGAACGAGTACTTTCCCCGGGTTTTCCAAACCCGGAACATCGTTCGGGACGGATCGCAATATTACGGTCCTTATCCCTCTTTGTTCACGGCGAAAGTGATGCTACAGATGCTAAAGGAACTTTACCCTTTACGCACTTGCAAATATCCCCTCACTCCCGAATCCATCGCACAAGGACGCTATAAGGTTTGTCTGGAATACCATATCAAGCGTTGTAAAGGGCCTTGTGAAGGCTTGCAATCATTGGAAGAATACCAGCAAAATATTTCCGAGATCAAAGAGATTCTGCGAGGCAACATCTCGCAAATTAGCAAACACCTCTATGAGGAGATGCAATCGCTCGCTGCCGAGCTCAAGTTCGAGGAAGCGCAAAAGATCAAGGAAAAATACGAAGTCATCGAGAACTACCGTTCTAAATCTACGGTCGTAACCCCGATGCTACATAATATAGATGTATTCACGATCATAGAGAATGACCATTCCGCTTATGTGAACTTTATGCATATCGGAAACGGGGCGATCGTACAAGCCTATACATTCGAGTATAAAAAACGATTGGACGAGACCAAGGAGGAATTGTTAAGCCTCGGTATTATCGAGATGCGGAATCGTTTTAAAAGCACCGCCCGGGAGATTATCGTACCCTT
This sequence comes from Parabacteroides sp. AF21-43, assembly GCF_003635435.1. Lineage (NCBI taxonomy): Bacteria > Pseudomonadati > Bacteroidota > Bacteroidia > Bacteroidales > Tannerellaceae > Parabacteroides > Parabacteroides sp. AF21-43. The sequence goes on from NZ_QTMG01000004.1 coordinate 50,452, forward strand.
CAAGCTGGACATGCAGCTAGAGAATGTCACTTTCACCATTCCCCAAAGAGGGGATAAAAAGAAACTGCTCGATTTATCCGAGATGAACGTCAAGCAGTTTAAGGTAGACCGCTTGAAGCAAGCGGAAAAGTTGAATCCGGAACAACGGAATACCCGTATCTTGAAAGAGATCCAAGAGGCCTTGCATCTGGAAAAACTGCCCGCTCATATCGAATGTTTCGATAATTCAAACATACAGGGAAGCGATGCGGTAGCGGCTTGCGTGGTATTCAAGATGGGGAAACCGTCCAAGCAGGAGTATCGTAAATACAATATAAAGACCGTAGTCGGTCCGGATGATTACGCCTCCATGAAAGAAGTCGTCCGTAGGCGTTACGGGCGAGCGATCGAGGAGCAATCTCCCCTACCCGACTTGATTATAACAGACGGTGGAAAGGGGCAAATGGAAGTGGTTCGCTCGGTGGTAGAAGATGAATTAGGCTTGTCCATTCCAATCGCCGGACTAGCGAAAGATGGTAAGCACCGAACCTCGGAGTTATTATTCGGGTTCCCACCCGTAACCGTTGGCATGCGTTTGGACAGTCCGCTATTCCATCTACTTACCCGGATACAAGACGAGGTACACCGTTTCGCCATCACTTTCCACAAGGATAAACGAAGTAAGACCCAGACAAAATCCGAATTAGACACCATTAAGGGTATCGGTGAAAAGACAAAAGTATTACTTTTACGTCACTTTAAAAGCGTAAAACGAATCAAGGAAGCAAGCTTCGAGGAACTGAAATCCGTGATTGGCGAGGCGAAAGCCAAGGCACTACAAGAGGGACTGGATGGAAAGCGAACAGAAAGCGAACAAAAATAGAACAAAAGCGAACAAAAAGCGAACAAGATGAGAACAGTTACACAACGTGTGCAGCACGCTTCCGTCACGATAGACGGACAGCTTAAGTCCAAAATTGGAAAGGGGCTATTGGTATTAGTCGGTATCGAGGACAAGGATACGCAAGAAGACATTGAATGGTTGGCAAAAAAGATCACCAACCTACGCATATTTGACGATGAAAACGGGGTCATGAACCGCTCGGTTATCGAAGCGGGAGGCGAGATCATGGTTGTCAGCCAATTTACCTTACACGCCTCTACGAAAAAAGGGAACCGCCCCTCCTACTTAAAAGCGTCTAAACCGGATATCGCCATTCCGATGTATAAAGCTTTTTGCGAAGAGGTAGGGCTTCAACTCGGAAAACCTGTACAAACCGGAACATTCGGAGCTGATATGAAAATTGAACTTTTAAACGACGGGCCGGTTACTATTATTATCGACTCTCAAAATAAAGAATAAGTATGGCAGATATAACTTTACAACAAGCCCAGCAAATGGTAGACTCTTGGATCAAGACCTATGGGGTCCGTTATTTCAATGAGCTTACCAATATGACCATCCTCACCGAGGAAGTGGGCGAGCTAGCCCGGATCATGGCACGTACCTACGGTGAGCAGTCTTTCAAGGAAAGTGACAAACACCGGGATTTAGGCGATGAAATGGCAGATGTCTTATGGGTACTGCTTTGCCTCGCCAACCAGACCGGAGTAGATCTTACCGCCGCTTTCGAGAAGAATCTCCAAAAGAAAACAGACCGAGATAAAGAACGACATATAAACAATCAAAAACTATAAGCATATGGCACATCATCACGATTGCGAATGTGGACATGATCATCATCATGAACATGAACACGAATCAAATTCCGTACAGATAGACCGTTATCATGAAGCTTTCAATAAGTTTGAGCCGGCCCTGCCGGATACCCAGACCACCGAGGCTGTAAACGCTCTTTTAGAGAAACATTTCCAAGAAAACTTTACACCGGAAGTATTGAAAACGATTCATGGTTGCATCGACTTGACCTCATTAACCAGTCTGGATACCAAAGAAAGTATCTGGAAGATGGTAGACACGGTAAATGATTTCGAGGGAACTCGTCCGGATGTCCCGAACGTAGCCGCTATTTGCGTCTATCCCCTATTCGTGGAAACGGTTAAGCAGGCACTTACCGCACAAGAGATTAAGATCGCGTCGGTTGCCGGAGGTTTTCCTTCCTCACAGACATTTACGGAAGTCAAGATCGCCGAAACGGCCATGGCAGTCATGCAAGGAGCCGATGAAATCGATGTTGTCATGAACCTAGGCTACTTCATGGAAGACAATTTCGAGGAACTGACGGAAGAATTACAAGAGATCAAAGAGAGCTGTCGCCACGCCCATTTAAAGGTAATCTTAGAGACCGGAGCTTTAGTCACAGCGGAGAACATCCAAAAGGCATCCATCCTAGCCATGTATTCCGGTGCGGACTTCATCAAGACCTCCACGGGTAAAGGATACCCGGGAGCCACTTTCGAGGCCGCCTATACCATGTGCAAAGCCATCAAAACCTACCATTCCATCACCGGAAACAAGGTTGGCATCAAGATCTCCGGAGGCGTACGCACGGCGGAAGACGCAGTTCGATATTATACGATCGTAAAGGAAATACTGGGCAACGAATGGCTGAACAAGGATTTGTTCCGTATAGGAGCGAGCAGTCTGGTCGGTGATATAGAAAAACGACTCGGGAAATAGTCCATTCTAATAAACCGGGCGCAAATGACTTAGAATCCTGTGTCCGGTAAGCACTCTCAAAGTCAGTTAACTTACCTTGGCATCGAAGTTAACTGACTTCGTCAAGTAAGTTAACTTCATTGGCTATTGAAGCATACTTACTTTTTTACTAACAAGAGCCATCTCTCTACAACTAATAGATAAAGGAATTTCTATTTGGAGCGAGTCATAATATAATCCGCCAACTGGATCAAGGATGTCCGTGCCCCGGATTCTGGCAATCTCAAAAGAACATCGACCGCCTTATCATGATATTCCTTCATGCGGGCCTCGGCATATTCGATTCCACCGTTCGCCTTGGCAAACTCGATCAAAGAATCGACATTCTCCGCCGCGAAATCCTTCCGTAAAATCATATCCAAATAACGGGCGGCCTCCTCTTCCCTACCCTGCCGCAAGGCATATAATAATGGAAGCGTAACCTTACCCTCACGAATGTCATTTCCCGTCGGCTTACCGATATTCGCCTCCTTGAAATAATCAAAGATATCATCCTTGATCTGGAAGCAATACCCCAGATACTCGCCAAACTCACGGCAAAGAGCGATCACCTCCGCGGAGGCGCCCGACGAAATGGCCCCAATCTCCGTGCAAGCGGAAAGCAAGGTAGCCGTCTTCTTCTTGATAACTTGCAGATAACAATTCTCGTCTAAAATACTCTCCTCGGCGGTCTCCAATTGCTTGATCTCACCTTCGGACAAGTCTCTGCCTAAATTAGAGATAATCCCGACAATCCGCAAATCGCCGGTTTGTATGGAACGGATCAAAGCGGTAGAAAGCACATAATCACCTACCAACACGGAAATACGGTTATCGAAGATAGCGTTCAATGAGGGAACGCCACGACGTTGCTTCGTCTCATCGATCACGTCATCGTGAATCAATGTAGCGGTATGCAAAAGCTCCAGCAAAACAGCGGAATTGATCGTGTTATCCGTAACCTGTCCACAGACCTTGGCGGTAAGGAGCACCAATAACGGACGCACATGCTTCCCGGTAGAATTCAGTATAACGTCGATAGCCGATTGTAACCGGGTCGTCTCGCTGCGTAGAGATGCCTCGAAATCCTTATTGAAACGTTCAAATTCAGCGGAAACCGGTTCTTCTATTTTCCTTCTTTCATCCATAATTCCATGCAAAGATTCGCAAAAGTAACAAAAACTATCGAGTAAGCGAGTTTTTTCGTACATTTACCCAGATTTTGTCCCACTAAAACGTGTTAAAAGTAATGAAGTTATTCCTTATAGATGCGTATGCGTTAATTTATCGCTCCTATTACGCCTTCATCAAGAATCCGCGTATCAACTCCAAGGGTGTGAATACCTCCGCCATTTTCGGTTTTATCAACAGTCTGGAGGATGTATTAAAACGTGAGAACCCGACTCATATAGCGGTGGCCTTTGACCCGAAGGGACCGACTTTCCGCCATGAGGCCTTCGAGCAATACAAGGCACAACGGGAAGAGACGCCGGAAGTGATCCGTCAATCCGTCCCTATCATTAAAGAAATCATAGAGGCTTACAATATTCCGATTCTGGAAGTACCCCGCTACGAGGCGGACGATGTGATCGGCACCGTGTCCAAACAGGCGGAGAAGGAAGGCTTCGAGGTGTACATGATGACGCCAGATAAAGATTACGGCCAATTGGTGTCCGAACATATATTTATGTATCGTCCGAAATTCGGAGGCGATTACGAGATCATGGGCGTGCCCGAGGTCTTAAACAAGTACGGCCTCACGAGTACGGAGCAAGTGATCGACTTGCTGGGACTGATGGGCGACGCTTCCGATAATATCCCCGGCTGTCCGGGTGTCGGCGAGAAGACCGCTCAAAAACTACTGACCGAATTCGGAAGTATCGAGAACCTGTTAGCGAACACTGATAAGTTGAAAGGCGCGCAAAAGAAGAAGGTAGAGGAGAACGCCGAGCAAATCCGTTTCTCCAAATTCTTGGCGACGATCAAGACGGATGTCCCTATCGAGTTCGATGCCGCCCGTTGCGTTCGTGAAAAGCCAAACGAAGAGCGCCTGACTGAGATTTACACAGAATTGGAATTTAGAACATTTATTAACAAACTAAGTTCTGAGCCGGTCAAAGCCGCTCCGAAAGGTCCCGTTCAAGGCGATTTGTTCGCGATTTTTACGCCCGAGAGTACGGAAGAGCCCAAAAAATCGATTCTCACGGACTTAAAGTCCACCCCCCATAACTATTATTTAACTGATACAGAGGAAAAACAAGCCGATTTAGCCCGCTTTTTATTGGGTCAAGAATTTTTCGCTTTTGACACGGAAACCGATGGCATCGATCCCTTGAAAGCCGGATTGGTCGGAATGTCGTTCGCCGTGAAAGAAAACGAGGCTTGGTATGTCCCTGTTCCCGCCAACTCAGTAGAGGCGGCGAAAGTAGTGGAACGCTTCTCCCCTGCCCTGCAAAATCCGAAATCATTAAAGATCGGGCAAAACATCAAATTCGATATTTTGGTACTTCGTAAATACAACGTGAAGGTAGCCGGTCCTCTGTTCGATACGATGATCGCCCATTACCTGCTGAATCCGGAATTGCGGCACGGAATGGATTACCTAGCGGAGACCTACCTCAAGTACCAGACCGTCCACATCGAGGAACTGATCGGCCCAAAAGGAAAGAACCAGTTATCGATGCGAAACGTACCCGTGGAGCAAATCGCCGAATACGCCGCCGAGGACGCGGACATCACGCTCAAGCTAAAGAATTATTTCGCACCCGAGTTAAAGAAGGAAGGACTGGAATCCCTCTTCACCACGATCGAGATGCCATTAATATATGTATTAGTGGAAATGGAGGCCACCGGCGTCACGCTAGACACGGTAGCGCTTAAGCAATCTTCGGGCGAACTTACCGCCTCCATGAACAAACTGGAGCAAGAGGTTTACGAGCTGGCCGGCACGGAGTTCAACATTAACTCCACGAAACAGGTCGGCGAAATCCTTTTCGACCGCTTGAAGCTGGACGAGAAAGCGAAGAAGACCAAAACAGGCGGTTACAGTACCAGCGAGGATGTATTGGAGAAACTTCGCAACAAGCATCCCATCATCGGCAAGCTTCTTGAATACCGCGGACTTAAAAAGTTATTAAGTACCTATATCGACGCTCTACCCGAGTTGATCAATCCGCAGACCGGAAAGATACATACCTCTTTCAACCAAGCGGTAACATCTACCGGACGCCTCAGCTCTACCAATCCGAACCTGCAAAACATTCCGGTACGGGACGATCTGGGCCGTGAGATCCGTAAGGCATTTATCCCGGACAATACGGATTGCCTCTTCTTCTCGGCCGACTACTCCCAGATCGAGCTTCGTATCATGGCCCACCTGAGCGGTGACCCGCATATGATCGAGGCTTTCCAAAGCGGAGCGGATATCCACGCCGCCACAGCCGCCAAGATCTACGGAATCCCGGTAGAAGAAGTAACCAGCGATATGCGCCGGAAGGCGAAAACCGCCAACTTCGGTATCATCTACGGCATCTCCGTCTTCGGGCTCGCCGAGCGTCTGGGCATCCCTCGTTCTGAGTCCAAGGAACTGATAGACGGTTATTTCAGCACCTACCCCCGCATCAAGGAATACATGGAGGAGAGCATCAAGGTAGCCAAGGAAAAAGGATACGTAGAGACCATTTTCAAGCGCAAGCGTTTCCTTCCGGATATCAACTCACACAACGCCGTCGTACGCGGCTATGCCGAGCGAAACGCGATCAATGCCCCTATCCAAGGGAGCGCCGCCGATATCATCAAACTAGCGATGGTACGCATTTACGAACGCTTTGAGGAAGAGGGATTGAAAAGCAAGATGATCCTCCAAGTACACGATGAGTTAAACTTCAATGTCTACAAAGAGGAAGCCGAGGAGGTAAAGAAAATCGTGCTGGAGGAAATGGAAAACGTCATGAAACTACAAGTCCCCTTAATCGCCGATTGCGGCGAGGGAGAGAACTGGTTGGAGGCGCATTAAAATAATGCCGGAATTCCCCTTAAAAAAACATGTACGTGTTTTCCGAAAAACTTGTACGACTTTTTCCAAAAACACGTACGTGTTTTTTTAAGACCATAACAGCCTAAGTAAAAACAACAGGGTGTCCTAAATCGCCGGAAGCTTTTTAGGACACCCTATTTATTAGTGATCAAAAGGAACTCTTATTGCTTATAAATCTTCTTAGAGATTATTCCATCCGCCGTCTTTATACGTAAGATATAATGCCCGGAAGGTATCGACAAGGTAGTCGTATATTGTTTCCGGCTATCTATGGTAGTTCCCCAGACAGACGCACCGTCGTAAGTATAAAGCATCATATTTTCTATCGCCACATCCGATTGAACCGATAATAGGCCGGAAGCGGAATCAAACGCATATTCCAAATCCGAGACAGACGGCTCGGTAACCTCATTAGAAACCACTAGCGAACCATCGATCTTTAGGCAGAACGTACGATAGCTTTCACGGATATCCGTATACTTGGTTTCCCACAGCTCACTCAAGTCACCTTGGTAAGTAGCCATTACGGCAAGCATATCACCAATACCCCAATCAAACGAGCCACTATAAGATACCGTCTGGCTTTTCCCTGCCGGAATCTCCAGCCAATTATTCACCTCCCAACTGTAATCGTCTATCGAGAGATTAGGATCTCGCACGTAAAGGCCGGCCGTACCTTGGAAATTCGTTTTTTGCTTGTTATAGAAAGTCACCTCAAAGGTAGCGGTCCCACTTTCCGCATCATACTCGACCTTTACAGGATCGGCGGTCAAGCTATTCCGTGCCTGTGAGAAAGAAATAACGCTATCCTTCACATCCAACAAGATATAATCATACGGATGATTTACCGAACGGATCGGACGTAGGATGCTATCTCCTTCCATTCCTCCCAGTACGTACATATACAGAGTAACCGTAGTATCCGTGATACCTAGGGACTCACAAAGGAAATCTTTCGTTATATAATTACCTAGCTGAAAGTCCGCGATCGTATCTAAAAATGCCGCTTCGCTGATAGGCAACTCCACCGCCTCATTCTCCTCGAAAAAGGCTAATGTATGGACATAGCTCCCATCTTTCCCCAAGTTAAATAGGTTATAAGTAATCGGAAACTTCTCACCTAGCTTGATACTTTCAATATCTTTAGTACCCAAAGAACTGATCGTTAACAACTTCACAGGCTTCGAGTCATCAGACGGTTTGCGGATACCCGTGATCATGGCTTGGCGTTCATTGTAAGTACGTAAATTATCGTCAATCGCACCTAACTCAAAATATCCACTACCAAACCAGCCCGTATTTAAATGGAAAAGTCCGCTCCGATTATAGCCATCGCAAACAAATGCCCATTTATAGGCCTGATTATTTTCTCCGCTACCTCCTTCATAATAAACCGGACGTTGAGCGGCTAGTTCCGTTTTCAGCAGATCCGTCCATTCTTTTCCGGAAAAGAAGGTCCTATCATACAATTGTATATTCTTATCATATCCAAAATTATTAATGAAAGCCTTCCGTACATCTTCTTTATTAGCCCCCATATCCCATTCATAATTCATATAGGCAGCCGCTCCACAATGAAAAATCAGCGTGGAAACAGCCTCTATCTCATCCCAAGAGGAAGACTCATCAAGAGTAGCAGGCATATTTTCCCAATCATACGTTGTATGCCCAAAATCAGCGGAAACAAGCAACGTACTTCCCGGATTCTTATAATTTACGTTACCCATACCGCTTTTCGGATATTGATAATAATTCATGATCTGCGCCATAGCGACACCTTCCCCACCCGCAAAAGTTAGAACATCATTGACAACCGGGCACATCTCATTGTAGGGAGCATCATCCTTCCATTCCGTTTTAATCAAAGGGATCACCGCCTCCGGAAACCGTGAAGAAGCCTCAACACTATCCACCGCTAGAGGCATCCCGGACCGTAACGCCTTTACATAATGGATATACATACGCATAAAATTCTCCATCGTAGCGGACAGACCTTTCTCCGGCAAAGACCCCTTATCGGATATACCCAATAACTGCTTTCCACGATCTTCTCCGGATACGATTACAAAACCTTGGTTATCCCCTACGTTATACAGGTAAAGTAAGGCATTCTCCACACTCGAGGAACGTAATTTAGAAGGAGCCTCGATGCCTTCCTCCGTCCCTACGTAGGCCAACTTAAACTCAGGAAAAGAACCGGCCCTCAACACCGAGGTATTCTCCATTGAATACTGTTGCTGGGCAATCCGGAGCGCTTCGGCCGAACCTATCGGATCAGCTGAAAGTGTTTGTACACATAGCGTAGCACAAGCTAACAAAGCCAAGTAGACGTGTTTCATTGACATAAAGTTTTGAATGAATATTAAATACTAATACATACAAAGTTATCAAAAGCTTTCAAATTCTTTCTATACATAGGCAAGTCTCTACGCTAATTCATGCAAGAAAATTATGACAAATTAGCCAAAGGATCAGTAAATCTAATAGTATGATGAGAATCTTGTCTAAATTTCCATATTGATTTCCTACATTTACAGACTTAATGTAACGAAATTATGATTAACACTTTAACATCTTTGCGATTTATATTCGCCATGATGGTTTTTGGGGCGCACTGTTATGTAATAGATAATCACTTCGATATCCATTTTTTCAAGGAGGGATTTGTAGGGGTTAGTTTCTTTTTCATGCTAAGCGGTTTTATTATAGCGTACAATTATCAAAAGAAATTTAGTGAGAATAAGATAACCAAACGCACTTTTTGGGTAGCACGCATCGCCCGTATTTATCCCTTACACTCGCTGACCTTATTGATTGCCGTCGCTTTAGGAAACTATGTAATAGCATCGGGAACTATAGATTGGTGCAAGCATTTCCTCGCCTCACTCACATTGACAAACGCCTATATACCAAAAGACAATTACTTTTTTTCATTCAACAGCCCTTCGTGGAGTTTATGTTGTGAACAGCTTTTCTATATTTGTTTTCCTTTCCTTATAGCATTCACGAAAGACTACAGAAAATTACTTAGCACTTTCTTGATTTGCGCGATATTGAGCGTTGTCGGTATGTATTTTACGCCTTTGGAAAGTATAAAAGGATATTGGTATGTTAATCCAATCACCCGACTTCCGGATTTTATAGCCGGGATGCTATTATTTCAATTATACGACCATTTGAAAACTAAAAACATCACCTCCAGCCAAGGAAGTATCATAGAGATCGCGTCAATAGCATTATTCTTAAGTTTCTATCTGTATGCCGCTGAAATCCCCAAAGTATACCGATACTCCTGCTACTACTGGATTCCCATCGCGTTTATCCTAATAAGTTTTTCCCTGCAAAAAGGTATGGTCTCACGACTCCTATCGAACCGCCTCTTAGTGATTGGCGGAGAAATCAGTTACAGTTTCTATTTGATTCATCTTTTTGTACTGCTCTCTTATGCTAAATGGCAAAAAGAAAGCGACTTTCATATAGACTGGTACATCTCGATCCCGCTTCTATTTTGTGTCATAATCCTGTTGAGCCTGTTTTCTTACTACCATTTCGAGAAGCCTATGAACAAACTCGTTAAAACATTATTAAACAAACAATCGATGAGGCAACCGGTTAAGCATGAAGAGAAAGCCTAAGAAAATAACCGTATCAGCCTAAAATTGATTATCTTTGCGAACTCAAAACAAGTCGCTTGGAGCGACTATATAACAGATTGATAATAAAAAATACGATAATAATATGGCATTACAATGTGGAATAATGGTAATGCCATATTCAAAATAACAAAAGAGTAACAAAAGAATATAAATATACTATATATCAATATATTACATTCATTTATCATTTTCTGTTGTTACTTCATTTTTCCCTTCTTCACCCTTGTTTCTTGTTACTTCTGTTACTCGTTTGTTACTCAAAAACAAAAATATTTTCTATCTTTGCTACTGTATCAAACAAGAAGTAACCATGAGCAAAGAAGTGAAAATAAAGGAGCCAATCCGTATCAGAACCAAGAAATTGAACAACGGAAACGAATCTATTTACTTGGACATCTATGTAGATGGAAAAAGAAACTATGAATTTCTAAAACTCTATCTTGTTCCAGAAAAAGACCGTGCAGCCAAGAACCGTAATGCAGAAACCATGAAATTGGCAAATGCCATCAAAGCGCAAAAAATCGTTGAAATACAAAATAACCGCTATGGCTTCAGCAACAGTAAAAATAAGTCAAACATCAAGTTGATTGACTATATCCAGTACATAGCTGATAAAGATATAGAAAAGACAGGCAGAAAGGTCACCTCTAATACCCTTATCCATCATTTGCAACGATACGATAAGACAGGGATTACATTTAAACAACTCGATAAGGAATACATTATTGGTTTTGTCGAATATCTGAAAACAGCTAAACAACAACATTGTAAGAAAGAAAAATATGTAAGTCCAAATACACGTGCCCACTACTACAAGATGCTTCGTTATTGCATCAATTATGCTGTAACAGAAGATATTTTACCTGCTAATCCTATGGATAAAATAAAATTGGAAGATAAGCCTAAGCAAGTACAAGCCAAGCGAGAATTTCTCACCATAGACGAGTTGAAAATTTTGGTAAAAACAGATTTCCGCAATAACACGGTAAAACGAGCTTTCCTCTTCTGCTGTTTTTGTGGTATTCGCCATTGCGATGTAGCTGCCTTAACATGGGGTGACTTAAAGGAAGACAATGAAGGAAAATATACCCTCAATATGGTACAGCAAAAAACTAAAATAGCAATCTCAATACCACTAAGTGGTGAAGCTATAAAGCAACTGCCTCCTAAAGGCAATGCAAAGCCCACAGACAAAGTTTTCGCTGATTTAATATCATTGGGCAGGACAAATGAAATATTGCCCAAATGGGCAGAAAGTGCAGGAATAGACAAACATCTTACATTCCATGTATCCCGCCATACCCATGCAACTATGATGATTACACTTGGAGCAGATTTATATACTGTATCAAAATTACTTGGGCATACAAATATTCAAGTTACGCAAATATATGCTAAGATTGTGGATGAAAGCAAGAAGAAAGCTATTGACCTGATACCCAACTTCACAGATTAGCTAACAATCAAAATAAAAAAAGTAAAATTAGAACCACATTAAAAAGATTTTGTTACTTTTGTAATAGTATAGAATCTATTCAAAAAGAATATATGGAACAATTAAGTCACATATTTTCCATAGGACATGGAAGCAAGGATATCAAAGAGCTTATATTGGAACTACAAAGTTTCGATATTGAGTTTCTTGTTGATATACGCTCTAAACCATATTCTAAATTTTATACTCATTTTAACCAAGGCTTCCTCAAATATTCTGTAGAAGAATACCACATTAAGTATGGATATATGGGAGATTTATTAGGGGGATTACCTTTAGATAGAACGTGTTATACTGATGGTAAAGTCGATTATAACAAGCTAAAAAACAAAGAGTTTTTCATCGAAGGATTAAAAAGATTACAAAATGCAAATAGTAAAGGATTTAATGTTTGCATTTTATGCAGTGAAAGCAATCCCAAAGAATGCCATAGAGCAAAACTCATTGGAGTTGAACTACAAAAAATGGGAATTGAATTAAGACATATCATTGGTATTGAGAAAGAGAAAACACAAAACCAAGTAATTTTCGAACTAACTAATGGCGATGGTCTTAATACCATATTTGGCGAAGAACATTTCACATCAAGAAAAAAATACATCTAATAAAATATGGAATTCTACACAATTGGGGTATATGGCTCTACAGAACAATCTTTCTTTACAAAGCTAAAAGAAAATGGAATAGATACATTTTGCGATATTCGACAACGAAGAGGAGTTAGAGGTAAAAAATACGCATATGTAAATAGTACCTATTTACAAAACAAATTAAAAGAATATGGAATTAAATATTTATATATAAGCCAATTATCTCCAACTACTGAAATTCGAGAGCTACAAAAAGAAATAGATAAGAAGAATGGAATATCGAAATCTGCTCGGATAGAAATCGGAAAAGTATTTGAAATTGAGTATAAGAACAAAATATTATCACAGTTTAATTTTGATACATTAATACATACATTAAAAGAAAACAATTCTCAGAAAATAGCTCTATTCTGCGTTGAAGAACATCCTGAAGCATGTCATCGTTCTATAGTAGCAAAAGCTTTACACCTTAAATACAATAATTTCATTAAACACCTATAAAATGAAAGTTCTAATAGTATCAAAAACACACATGAATACAGGAGTATGCGTTGGAGGCATAACTTTTGATGGAAGATTTGTACGATTGCTTGATAACAATGGTCACAATCAATCTGACGATTGTCCATTTAAAATCAATGAGGCTTATGATATTACATTCATAGAAAAACAAAATCCGACCCCACCCCATATCGAAGACATTTTAGTACAAAGTTCTAAATATGTAGGACGACTAAAAGATGGCATAAGCATGATTGACTTTATAACAAAAAGAAATATCAGTATATGCAGAGGTAATATTGATAATTTATTTGATAAGGCTCTAAAATTTACAACTAATGGAAGTGGATACATAAATTCTTCAAAAATTCCACAAAACAGTGTTTCTTTTTGGATTGCCGATAAAGACCTAATAAAAAGTATAGATTCTAAAGGAAAAGTTCGGTATAAATACCAAACCGATGATCCTTGGAGTTCTGAGATACAAATTAAATATGTAGGGCTACAACCTACAGAAGACATAATTCCCAAAGGAACATTATTACGTGTTTCTCTTGCACGATGGTGGTCACCAAATGATGTTGAAGTTGAAAACAGGTGTTATTTACAATTATCGGGCTGGTACAAATAATAACATAAACTGGCGAAAAACAGAAAAACATTTCTCTTTTCGCCAGCCCCTATTTTGCTGCTGTTCATACAAATGAGTTTAGTTTGTTTTGAACATATAGACAAAGGAATAGACTAAACCTAATCAGTAAATCTATTCTATAAATATACAAAATATCAAATCGTGAATTATTTTAGATTTGACCTTTTGTATATTTTAGCTAAATAAAGAATTTACAATTTAAATCCTTTGCTCCTTTTCTGTTCCTGTTTTGACTGTATGTTCTGATGTAGTTTGTTAAACTGCTCTTTGAACCATTCGGAAATCGGTTGTCTGTTAATACTTAGAACCAACTTCGTATTATCTGTCGGATTTTTCACTACTTGAAAACCTGCCTTTTCCGTTGTAAATTTCCGTCTATATTCTTCCGAGTACAAATTTCCACTGCACACAATCGGCTCGCCTTTTACAAGTTTGTCTGTCAATTCCTGATTGAAACCGACAAGGCGGCATAGCTTTTCAATGCGGAGTAACTCCATGAAGTATGGAAACCATTTGCACGCCTTCTCAATGATACGGTTAAGACGTGAAATTTCCTTATCCCTCTCATTCAGTATTTCAATGTGCTTCGCTTGTACTTCTGTTAATTCCTTACGATGTTGTTTCTGCTGCTCCTGCACCATGGTTTGCAGTTTTTCTATACTTTCGTCACGAGTGGTAACTTCTTCATACAGTTGCCTATTCTCCTGTTTAAGCTCCTTGATTTCCCCACTGCCCAAAAGAGAACCCACCTTTGCAATAAGAGCGGCTTTTGCTTCGGTCTTGACCGCTTCAAGTTTCTGCGTTCCTATTTCTTTCTTAACCTGTTTTAACTGCTTCTCAGCTTCCTCCCTTTCCTCTTGGAGTTGCTGCACGCCCGTTTCCAGTTTGCCCGTCTGCCGCTTCAAATCACGGTAATACTGGGCTGTGGTGACGTGCCTTGCTTCCGAACCACGCACGCCACGCTGCAAACCGTATTTATCCATGATTTTGGCGTAGTCGTCATGGTAGCCTATCAACTTGTCACGGTTCAATACATCATCAGCACATAGCCGGGCTGCATCCGCTTTCTTTCGGTAGGAACGCTTACCCTCCGTTTGCTTCTGTTTTGCTTTCCTGCGCTCTCCCGTTACTATCGGTACGATGGTGGCGTGTATGTGAGGTGTAGTTTCATCCATGTGCAGAACTGCTGAAACGGTATTTTCCCGTCCGAAAGTCTTGTGCAACCATTCCATACTGTCGTTGCACCATTCATTCATACGCCCGTCTTGCTGTATCTTCATCATATCCTCGTGTGTTCCCGACATCATGACACGGATAGCCCTTACTTGGTCGGGAGTAATCTTCCGTTTGATGCCTGCCGACTTGATGCGATGTGCTATCGCTTCATCACGTACCGTCACACCTTCGGGAAGTTCCACCAGTTCACGATTAAGATGTGTACGTGTAGAATCCACATTCGGAGCTATCACCCTGCGCTCGATATGGTCGGACATACGAGCGTCGGATGCTCCCTTTGCTTTCTTGAAATCAAGAGTAAAATATCCCATATTGAATACTGTTTTTTCGTTAGACAATTCCGTTTGCCTCGCACATTCGCCGCATGGTTCACGGGGTTTCAAAAGGGGCATCGCCCCTTTGCTCGATAGGGTGTTTTTAGCGGTGCTTGCACTGCGTGAAGAAAACGCCCTATTGAGCTATGGCTTTTCCTTACTCAAAAGCCTGTGGGAAGCGTGCGGCAACTACATTCTAAACCCTCTGCTTCTCTTTTTGGCTGGTTGTTGTTCCTGCCTGTCGGCTTGTTTGACCGTCTGTGATTGTTTGGTCTGCTGTGTCAAGTCTGCCGACTGTATCAACCGTTTTCCACACAAATAATCATTCAAATCTTTATAGCCACTATAAATGCGCGAGGAATCACGGACACGGAAACTGTACTCTTTATAAAGTTCCTGTACGGCTCTTATCCCTGCCGTATCATTGTCGAAAAAACAATGTATTCTCTCATAGTTCCCCAACGGGTACAAGGCTTTGGAAAGATTGGAAACAGAGTTCAGAATAAGATAGTCCTGCTTGTCAAAGTCGGGATAATCAGAACAATTTTTCTGTCGCAAGGTCAGAAAAGAAAGATAGTCCATAAACCCCTCGAACACATAGCAGATTTCTTTAGGTTCTCCAGTCTGCCGTATATGGGTGATGTCTTTAGGAGCTATGCAGCCTTTAAAATACTTATTGCGTACCTCATAACCTCCCGATGCGTTAGGAAAGCCGATGGCAAAGTTCCATTTACCGTTAAGCGAGAAACGGACTTCCATACATTCTTTTTTCGCAAGTGCTGTATTTATGCCTCTATCCTGCAAGTATGCAAACAAAGCAGGAGAAGAAAGCGGCACTGTTTCCAAATGCTGGAAACTCGGTTGGGTTGATGACTGCTGGCGAAAGGAAAAAGAAACGGGACGGATAGAGGGGCTTTGCTCCGCTATACGGTCTAAAAGGTAGGGTAAACTGTCGGATGCGTAAAGTTCCTGTGCCAATGCAATGATGTTGCCGCCTTTTCCTGCTCCAAAGTCGTACCATAAATTGCGGTCTGTGTTCACTTTGAAAGAAGGCTCTTGTTCCTCTCTCAACGGTGATTTATACCAAAGACTATTGCCCTGTTGCTTTATCGGGTTATAGCCTAAACTGTGCAGATAGTCTGCCAACTTTATATTTTTGGATTCTTCGATTGTCATAATCTGAATGTATTGGTAAATGAATAATTGAATCAGTTCCGTTTAGTCCGCTATATATACACCCGGAGTGTATTAAACTGACCTTGTATAGTGGTTCGTTAAAAAGAAGTCCATTCCTTTTATATATACACACGGACTAAACCAAACTTACTTTTAGTAGTGGAAATCAGAATTGTACTTGTAGCCTTTTCCCTCTTTTATTATCATGCGCTTGTTTACAAGGAATTTGTTCAAGTCCACGAGAATATTGCGCCCACGTTCAAAACCGATACTTGCGTAACCTTTTTTCAAGGCTGCGATAACATTGGGATAGCCTTGCACTACATCCTTTCCAAATCCGTTTTCTAACGCTTCACGATGCTGTTGCTCCGTAAGTTCTGTAAGTGGAAAGTTGCGATTCTGTTTAGGTTGTTCAAAAACGTAATCTTTCACAACTTCGGGCAATGCAGTTTCATTGATGCGAAATGCAAACGGTTCAAAATCCTTGTCTCGAATGTGCATCGCCTTTACTTCGCTAATATCCACATCCTGCGTACTTTTGGTTATCTGTAGGACGGTTTCAGCCTTGTTGTTAAGTTCCGTTCCTATATGCCCACGTGTATTATCATCCCCTTTATTCAAGTGTAATACGGTGTGAATATGCAAATTATACTCACTTGACCAACGCATTAGCAAATTGATGACGTCGGATGATTCGCTGGGGCTGTTGATGTCGTACATCAAATCACGGATACCGTCTATAATCACAAGACCTATACCCTCCATATTAGCAAGCATGTAGTCTATTATCTGCTTTCGCTTGTCGGGTGTACATTCTCTCAACACGACAAAGATAAAATCCTCTCTATCCTTATCAGTAGGAAGACCAGCCAAACGCATGATGCGTTCCATCACCTTATGGCAGTGGTATTTGCTCTGTTCTGTGTCCACATACAGAATTTTACGCTTGTTTTCGGGCAGGAACGCTGAATATTGCAAAACTTCATCATTCTTCAATGCCGCTGCCACAATAGCAGAAATATTGAATGTCTTTTTGCTTTTGGCTTTACCTGTGGATGCGCTGAAATTTCCCAGTGTTCCAATAGTTGAACCATTTACCCAAAGGATTTCGGGTGGCACATCGTAAGTATCGGTAATCTTCAAATGAATGGTTTTCCAAAGGACTGCAAAATCTTCTCTTGTTATTGCTGCATCCTCTTTCTTCTTTTCCGTCACTTTTTTGTCTTCCATAGTTTTACTTTTTTAAAGGACGGTTACTAAGGATATACTTCTGCGCTTCCTGTTCTATTTGCGCCTGTGTCTTGATAGGATTTTGGCGTAGCCACGCCTCCAAATCTGCCCGTTCAAAAAACAGCATCTTGCCCTGCGGTTTATAGTGGGGTATCAAGTTACCCGAAGTCAGTTTGTACAGGTAACTTTTGGAAAGGTTAAGAAACTTGCTCGCTTCATCAAAGCTAAGCACATTCTTAGTTAAAAACAGCATCTGTTCGAGTTCCTCAACTCGCATCTCTAATGTCTTATCCATATTGCTTTTTTGGATTTAGTGAAACAATATGAAGGTGCGCACCCTCGTTTTCTTTTCGTTAACGAGGGCAAATGTATTGAGGATTAGCTTGATAGTGGATTAAGTTATGTTTAAGGTCTTAACCTATTCTTAAAGTCTTTTCAGTTGTTTGATATAGTTGTATATGGTTGCAAATCCTTTCTCATGGGAGATACCTTTCACATAATTGGTTGCTGTGGCTAAATCCCCTTGATTGAGGTATTTATCCCTACTTTTGTCTTTGGAAAGAAACAGTTTATTATTGGCAATAACCGATTGCCAATTACCGGTAATCAAAGACCTATTACTTAATTCCGAAAAAAGGAAAGCTACATATCTATTATTATTTGACCTTAATATTGCATTAGGTTTACAGGAGAGTATCGCTTTCAAATCATCAACAGTTACAGAGGCATTGAACATTTTAACCTCGTTGATGCAATCTGCAATCAATTCTATCTGTTTGTCATTAAGAATTGAACCAAACGGATTTTCCGTTTCAGCAATAGGGGGTACGACTTTTATCGGAAGCTCGGTGTTTGTTGTCGGCTTCTGTACTTCCTGTTCCGGCTGTGGCTCCAGTTCTGCCCGCGCTCTATCTTCTTTCTTTTTTCGCAAGTATGCTGAATATCTTTCCAACACAACGGTTTTAACCACTACAGAAAAATAAGGCAGTTCTTCATCATAGGCTGAATTGTCCTGTTCGTATCGGGAATAATCAAATGAAAGAGGAGAGAATAAAAGGTACTTTCTTTTTTCATCGGGCTTCAAGGCTTCATAAAAACCGCTTTCCCAAAAGAAGTCATGTATGAAATAACAACGCTGTATCTCACTTAGTACAGAATAACTCATATACAAACTCGCTAATTCATCAGCAGCACGAATATACTCTTGTCCTTCCAATTCTTCCACCTGTTCCATATTCAGGTATTGGGATTTCATATAAATACTTCTTTCTAAGGTTTCATAGGCATGGTTAATGCAACGGTCAAATAACCTTTGTATATTGTCAAATTTAGCTTTAAACTCTGTATTTTCCATAATGTTCTCTGTTTCATTAATATGAGCAAAGATAACGATTCTACTTAAAAACTAATAATGGACAAAAGAGAAAGTATAAGAAGATAACCGCATTAGCCTAAAATTGATTATCTTTGCACACCAAAACGAGGTAGAAGGGACAATTATTCTTTTTTAACTTTATATTGTTACCATTTTGTTACTCGTCTATTTTACAGAGATATATAACTAATTGATAATAAGAAAAATACTATAATAATATGGCTTTACAATGTGGCATTGTGGGACTTCCGAACGTAGGAAAGTCTACCCTTTTCAATTGCCTATCCAACGCGAAGGCACAATCAGCGAACTTTCCGTTCTGTACGATCGAACCGAATGTAGGCGTGATCACCGTACCCGACGAGCGACTGAATAAACTAGCGGAAATCGAACATCCGCAACGAGTGATCCCCACCACCGTAGAGATCGTGGATATCGCCGGATTGGTGAAAGGAGCGAGTAAAGGCGAGGGACTGGGCAATAAGTTCTTGGCTAATATCCGTGAGACAGACGCTATCTTGCACGTATTGCGTTGCTTCGACGACGATAATATCGTGCACGTGGACGGACGTGTAGACCCGGTCCGTGATAAGGAGATCATTGACTATGAGCTTCAGATCAAGGATTTGGAAACGATAGACAGCCGTATCGCCAAGGTGCAAAAACAAGCGCAAACCGGAGGTGATAAGCAAGCCAAGATCGCTTACGAGGTACTTTGTAAATACAAAGAGGCTTTAGAACAAGGAAAAAGCGCACGTACCGTTTCTTTTGATACGAAAGACGAGGAGCGCATTGCCCACGATTTATTCTTGCTGACGGATAAACCTGTCATGTATGTTTGTAACGTGGATGAGGCTAGCGCCGTAAATGGCAATAAATATGTAGATGCCGTACGTGAGGCGGTTAAAGACGAAGATGCCCAGATTTTAGTAGTCGCCGCTAAGATCGAGAGCGAGATCGCTGAGTTCGATACCTATGAGGAACGCCAGATGTTCTTACAAGAGATCGGATTGGAAGAGTCTGGCGTAAGCCGTTTGATTAAATCGGCTTATAAATTATTGAATCTGCAAACCTTCTTGACCGCCGGACCGGACGAATGTCGTGCGTGGACGTTCCATAAAGGCTGGAAAGCTCCTCAATGCGCCGGTGTTATCCATACGGACTTCGAAAAAGGATTTATCCGTGCCGAGGTGATCAAGTACGAGGATTATATCGCTTATGGCTCCGAGGCTGCTGTTAAAGAGGCCGGAAAGATGAGCGTTGAAGGTAAGGAATATGTTGTGCAAGATGGAGATATCATGCATTTCCGTTTCAATGTATAAAGAGTAATCGAAATAAATTATATCTTTGAAACCGGGTAAAATAGCGTAAAGCTAATTTTACCCGGTTTTCTTATATCCTTTAAATCTATATGTATATGAAACGTTTTCTCAATTCTGTACTTTGTATGTGTATCGCCGTTTTTTGTACGCATGCCCAAAAAAAGAATGTGACTAGTGTGCTGGAAGTGATGGACATTACGACCGGGCAACGTTCCGTTGTCAAGGAATTCCCTTTTTTAATCGAGGCACCTAACTGGACTCCGGATGGTAATTGGCTTGTATATAATAGTGGAGGAAAATTATATAAGCTCTCTCCGGAATCTCCGGGCGAGCCGCAATTAATCAATAGCGACTATGCGACCCGTTGCAACAACGACCATGTGATCTCTGCGGATGGCAAACAAATAGCGATCAGTAACGGAACAAAAGAAGATGGTAAATCGCGTGTCTATACCCTGCCTTTCGAAGGAGGTGTTCCCCGGTTGATTACCCCACTCGGTCCTAGCTACCTACACGGGTGGAGCCCCGACGGAAAACAACTCGCTTATTGCGCTGAAAGAAACGGTAATTTTGATGTTTACGTCATTCCTTCCCTAGGCGGAGAAGAAAAACGTCTTACGACAGCCGAAGGTTTGGACGATGGCCCCGAATACTCACCTTGCGGACAATATATCTGGTTCAACTCCGTACGTACCGGGCTTATGCAAGTCTGGCGCATGAAAGCGGATGGTTCCGAACAAACCCAAATGACATTCGATGAGACCCGTAATTCTTGGTTTCCCCACATCTCTCCGGATGGAAAACAAATCGTTTTCATCACCTATACAAAAGGAGATCTGGAACCCGGACAGCACCTCGCCAATAAAAACGTAGAGTTACGCCTTATGCCGGCCGAGGGCGGAGAACCTAAGACTTTAGTCAAACTATTCGGCGGCCAAGGTACCATAAACGTAAACTCTTGGGCACCCGATAGCAAACGATTCGCTTTCGTCAGCTACCGGTTAAATTGACTCGTTCCCGTCTCTCCTGTATTCGGAAGGAATAACCCCCGTCTGCTTAATAAACGCACGACGGAACGTACTGATAGAATGGAAGCCCGAACGTTCGGCTATCTCTTGTATACTGGCCAGAGGTTCGGCTTCCAATAGACGTTTACTTTCCTCTACCCTGAAATGGTTTACGTAATCCGAGAAGGAACAACCTAGTTCTTTATTAAACAATTGGGATAGATAAGAACGGCTCATCGGGAAGATCCGCTGTAAATCCGTTAAGCGCAAATCTTCCCGTAGATAGGGCTTTTCACGTTCAAACCACGCCTGTACTTCCTCAACATACCTTTGGCGTATGATGCCTTTCTGTTCCTCACTACCTTGATCATCATCCGTATCCTCCTCCAAATCGGGTAATCCCCATCCGCTCTCGAATGTGTGATCCAAATGGATAACCTTTAGGAACAAGGCCTTATAAAAGAAATAGTACCATAAAACCAATAAAAACGTTTTGTCGATTACATATAGGCTAACCCGATCCGTAAACAACAATACCAAATAAAAAATATACATAGAAGAAAGGATCAGCATGGTCTTTTTCAACCAGTCCAGATCATAATCTTCCGGGTCCGATACATTTTCCCTTAAATACACCTTAAATCCCTCACTATAGCGCAAGATCAGATAAATAGGAACGATCATATACAGAAGCGTGAAAAATAAAATCAAAAGCCTTATAACCACATCCAGATTCAAGGTATCGAATACCTCGCCAAAAGAGTTATAACGATGAATATTTCCACCGGATAGCCGGTAAATCAAAAAAGAAATACCCAATACCCATATCGGACTGGTAAAAATAAAGAAACGGCGAACGGTCATATAGCAAGGTCGTAACACTTCTATCACGTAACAAGCCAATGTAGCTACCACAATACATCCCATAATCAGCACATCCGGATGAAATATCTCTTTTGAATCCTCTAAATACAGGTTAACCGATACTCGTACCGCCGCTAAAAACGCCCATAATAACATACTCCACCCCAAAATCTGTTTTGCCCTATTCTCACGGGCCCGTAGTAGCAGGGTAATACCACCAAAAACACAAAAGCCTAATATCTGTAAGCTTAGTAGAAACTGAATTTTATCCAACATAATAACACTACCTCCTATCTATTAAACAATACGCCCCCCGAATGTTCTTTTTGACCCCTCAGTTAACAATATGAACGCCTTAGACAATTTGAACGATCTAATTTTATACGATTTCACCGACGTTTTAGACCGTATGCACCTCCCTTTCCCCTTAACCACCCGATATTTGCATCCAGAAGTTTCACACAAAAATAAGTAAAATAATGAGAAATTTAGTACTCTTTACCAGTATGATTTTAAGCTTTTGGGGTTGCTCCAACGACAAAGACTTCGGAGGTCTTGAGAATATCGGCTGGAATGAAAAACCACTCCAAATAACGACTCGTATCCTAACTACAAAATCCACCAATTTTATACAAGAATTTAAAGAAGGCTCTATGCTCGGACTACAAATCACGTCCGGTACAGTCGACGATTTATACAATGGCATATCCACTTATAAAAACGTAAGCGTAAAAGCTTATAGAGTGAATGGAAAAATCCGGTGGCAACAGAGTCCGGAAGTGATCCTCGACTCTAATGAAGCTACGATATACGCATATTATCCATATCAAGAAGATATAAATTTTAACGCCCGGCAGATACCTGTTAAACTGGCCCCGAACGCATTGGAGACCGATGATTATATGTATGGAACCCATGCGATCGGACAAAAAGCAGTCAACAGTACCTCGCCACTTGTATTACTCAGCATGAATCATGCCCTATCGCTTATATCTTTCCAGCTGAACCTAAGCAAAGGCAAGACAGGTGCCTTTATTATAAGTTCCGTTCAAGTAGGAAATAAGCCCGGTGGAACAACTTTAGTCAGCGAAGGAACCCTCGATATCACGACAGGCGATATCATCGGTTCTACCGCCCGTAGCACGTCCGCATCCACGGTATTATCCTTGACGAATCCAGTTACCCTCATCAACGAGAAATATTGTGATCCTATGCGGCTCATGGTAATTCCACCTTCCGGCACGATCGGAACCGGAGACGTGGAGACCTTATTCACGATCAACGGAGAAACCTACAAATTTGACATACCCGCTAACACCCAATGGGAAAAAGGGAAAAAATATTTATATAAGCTAAGCTTTAACGGAAGGTCGTTACAATTGCGAGACGTCTCTATCACAGACTGGTTACCGGGTAACGACGAAGGATTGATTGGCAATATCATGTAAGTTTTTTATGTTGTGGTTATTAAGGTGTAATGCCGTGGCAAGCTTTGATCCGTTTGCCACCGGCAACTACACTGAAAATAACAATTGGCTCTATCATTCCGGCGAATTAGACCATCGGCGTCACTACCCGTACGATGTGTTTTTCACTCAGCCGACTCTATATATTCTCTCAATAAGAGAAACAACGGGTCTCGTCCAAATACCCTTTTACATTCAAGGGCTATCATTCCCTCTCAACTTATCGCCAAAAACACTCTTCTATTTGACTATTACAAGAACGAGACCCGTTTAATAATATCTTTATATCTCTTGGATATATTGATTATTATAGTATACAATAAAGCAGGTTACTTTGCGTATTAAGAGGATAAAACAATCGTTACTATATAATATATAAAAATATCATTTTATAACAGGAATGATAATTAATAGTAATAGAATAATAAACTATATTGGCTCAAATGTTTATTGTTTGAAAGGTTCCATTAAAACATTAGACAAAATGAACAAATTATTATTAATTACGATCTTGTTAATCATCTTTACCGGATGTCATGAAAATCAGCAGTGGATGTCCAAAGAGAAATCAACCACACGAAAGTCAGTTCTTGAAATGACCACCCGGTCCTATACGGCAGGTTCTTCAGTATTCACCGAAATTCTGCCCGAAGGGTCCGAAATAGGATTATTTATAACCTATGGTAATCAAGACAGTTTATATAAAGGCGCATCTCTTTATAAAAACGTAAAATCAAAGGCTGTAGGCTCATCAAAAGGTTCTTTAAAATGGAAACAAACACCGCAGGTATTCCTCAGATCTAATCGACCAGTCATGATCTACGCTTACTCACCTTATAAAGTACAAATACCGTTAGATCCCACTTCCATACCGATCAAAATATCCCCAATCGCGGCGGAAACCCCCTTTTATAAATATGGGAGGCTCTCGCAAGGTCAAAAAGAGGTTAACCGTAAATCTCCGCTCGCGAAACTCTCCATGAATTACGCGTTATCACTTCTCTCTTTCGAAATATATCAAGATTCGAACATTAACGGGCTATTCAAGCTAACCTCCATACAGATCGGTAACCGTGCGGGAGGTAATACCTTGCAGTATACCGGCACAATGGATATCGTAACCGGAAATATCAAAGGAACTCCCGGGGCACACAAGGCCACTTTACTTACAATAGATCCATCCGTAACTTTACGACACGCGAAAGCGGAGGAGCAAAATATCCGTATAGTCCCTACCTACTCTCCTATCCGGGAAAAAGAAGTTGAGGCGATCTTTACGATCAATGGGAAGACTTACAAATACATCATTCCGGAAGGCACCTGTTGGAATAAAGGATATAAATACTCATACAAATTCTACTTCGATGGTAAGGAGATTAAGTTTCACGACTTAGTTGCCTGCATTTGGATACCTAAGTTGAATAAAAAATAATTCTTTTTTTGCCTATTTTTGTAACAAACAAATCCCTTATCCCGTCTTCTTTGTGAAAGCCCCACTCTAAGGCGCACGGACGAAGGGCTATCCAAAAACATAGTATTAACGAAAAAGTCAATTACAATGAAAAGATTACTAGCGTTACTGGCCATCCTCCTTATCAGCCAAGTAGGATACGGGCAGCAGAAGATGGATCAATTATTCAATGCTTTCCGGGGTGAAAGCGATGTTACTTCCGTAAATATCGGAAACATAACGATGAAGCTAGCCAGCCTGTTCACCGAGACAATGGGAGTAAACGGTATAGAGATCCTTGAATTTGATAATTGTGCCCAAGAGGTGAAAGACCGACTGTCTACCGCCATACGGAACCTGAGAGATCCTGATTACGAGACGATGGTCACGGCAAATGAAAGGGACAGTCGCACGAAAGTTCTTGTCAAAATAAAAGAGGATATGATCCGTGAACTGGTCATATTCACGACAGGAAACGACAATGCGTTAATCCGTATCAAAGGAAAGATCAGCCCGTCCGATCTAGACCGGGTAATCAATGAGCACAAAACTGGAAATCATTAAGGGCGATACCGATGGACGTTGATGTTTTTAAACAACGGTTCCTTCCATTTCATCCTAAACTCTATCGAATCGCTTATGCCTTATTAGACAATAAAGCGGATGCGGAAGACATACTTCAAGATGCCTATTGCAAATTATGGAATAAAAGGGATGAGCTGGGAGACATCCAGAATCCGGAAGCATTTTCCATAACATTGGTCAAGAATCTTTGTCTGGATTTCCTGCGCTCGCCTAAAGCAAGCCGAAGAGACAACGAAGAGGCATTGGAGACCGTTCTATTAACGACCGACTCCTCGCCGGAAAAGGAACTGGAAGAAAAGGAGGATATCCGGCATATACAGGAACTGATCGAGCAGCTCCCCGAGAACCAGAGGCAGGTAATCCGCCTGCGTGGTATTGAGGATTGTTCCTATGAGGACATTGAACAGATTACAGGGCTTAGCTCCTCTAATATAAGAACATTACTTTCCCGGGCACGCAAATTGATCCGGGAGAAACTAGAAAAAGCAAGTTGTCATGGATGATAAAAAGATAGATGAACTAATAAACAAGGCACTCCAAGAGGATTTAGCCTTACCGGAGGGACTTTCCGAAAGGCTGGAACGACGAATCGACTTCCTAGCCCAAGAAGAGGTATCTCCCCGAGTCTCACGAAGACGTTCCTTCTATTGGATAAGCGGAATCGCCGCCGCTATTCTTGGCGCCCTATTCCTCATCTTCACGGAGACAAATCGTCCGGCTCCCACTATGGCCGATACCTTTACCGATCCTGAAGAGGCAGCTGTCGTAGCCCAAAATGCCTTGGCGTTCATGTCTAGGAATTTAAACAAAGGTCTCGGGCAGGTCAATGAAGCCGGTCAAGAGATCACAAAAATAAACAAGATCGTAAATAAACATTTAAATGATTAATACAATGAGACTCAAACAACTATATACAATACTGCTTCTCTGCTGCGTGAATATCTGTTTTGCCCAGAACAAGCTTTTCGACAAATATGCGGATATGGACGATGTTACTTCCGTATATATCTCCAAGAAGATGTTTCAGATGATGCCGGTCATGGAAACCGCCGGACTCAACCTTGCCAATCTGAAAGGGAAAATAGAATCCCTGCAAATACTCACCACCCAAAAAGCGGATTTGAGGGAACGAATGCGAGGGGAGCTCAAAGCCTTGATCGGAAAGGACCATGAGGAACTCATGCGAGTAAAAGACGGAAAGACCAAAGCCAATTTCTACGTCAAGCAACAAGGAGAACTGATACAGGAGTTGATCATGATAGCCGACATGGACGATGGGGGTTTCAGCGTCATGCAATTGTTAGGGCGTTTTACGCTCCAAGATGTGCAGGAAATTACCAGTGAGATCAACAAATAATTAGGATAATTTCGTGAAAACCATCGGCTTTTTATAGTATCTTCACCACCATAAGTTAAACAAAAATCATACGCGTATGAAAAGATTCATTTTTACAGGGATAATCATCCTGTTTGTTATGGCTGGATGTGGAGGCGACCATTCATCGACCGATGGTCTTATAACCGTGGATGTAAACGATAGTTATTCAACCAAAAAAGAGTTGGTCCTTCAAGACTTCATGGATGTGGAGTATATTCCGCTGGAAACAAACGATGAGTTTATCAATCGGGCATGCGTGCAGGCGGTTGGCGAGAAATACATAATCGTGACAAACTTTTACGATGATGGCAATATTTTCGTATATGGCCGGAACGGAAAAGCTATTCGCAAAATAAATCGCAAGGGACAAGGTGGAGAAGAATACGTGTCTATGAGATCGGTTTCGTTAGATGAAGAAAACGAAGAGATTTTCGTAAATGATTTTCATGCGAAAAAGATAAGGGTTTATGATTTGGAAGGAAATTTCAAACGAAGTCTGAATCAAAGAAGCGAGAAAAGTTCGTTTTACGTGGAAATGCTTGATTATGACAAGGACAACTTGATTTGCTATGATAAGTTTAATTTTGAGGTACCGTTCTTGCTTGTGTCGAAGCAAGATGGAAGTATAACGAAAGAAATCACGGTTCCATATAAAGAGAAGCAATTATTCCATATCGTTGAAAGACTTTATGATAAAGGAGAAACAAGAGCAGCTGGACCAGGTCCGTATAACAGTATAATTCCTTTTAAGGGTAATTGGATTCTATTTGAGGCCTCTGCAGATACGGTCTACACCTTAATGCCTGATTACAGTTTGCGCCCGCTTATCGCACGAACACCCCCTATCCACACCATGGATCCGGGCGTTTTCGTCGTCTTAAGATTGATTTCCGATCGTTATTATTTCATGGAAAGCGTAACGAATATATATGATTTTAACACAGGAGAAGGTTTCCCGAGAAAGTACTTCGCATACGATACGCAAGAAAAGAAATTTTTCAACTATATCACATACAACGATGATTATTCTTATAAGAAAGAAATCTATATGGTGACATTTCCTCCCATCAATTCAAAAGGCGAATTGTGTTCTACCATCAATGCTTCCGATCTTTGCCAGGACTATAAAAGGGGAAAGCTGAAAGGCAAACTAAAAGAGGTAGCCGCGACATTGGAAGAGGATGACAACCGGGTGGTAGTGTTGGTGAGACCTAAAAAGTAAACGATTACCAATCATCGGTAATACGATCAAGCGGATTATTTCCCCGTAATAATCCGCTTAATCTCACTCAGTTTGTTCAAGGCTTCCAAGGGGGTAAGATTATTCACGTCCAAGTTCTTGATCTCATCCCGTACTTGGCTCAACACCGGATCATCCAACTGGAAGAAACTCAGCTGATACCCCTCGGCGGCAGACGCGATCGCTTTTACAGGTTTACCCCCGATGCCTTCCTGACGATTCTCGGACTCCAACTGCTTCAAGATCTCATTCGAACGCTTCACGATGCTTTTAGGCATACCGGCCATTTTCGCCACGTGGATACCAAAGCTATGCTCGCTTCCTCCCGGTATCAACTTACGCAAGAATATCACCTTATTCCCTACTTCCTTGACCGATACGTTATAGTTCTTGATCCGCTTAAAGGCACGCTCCATCTCGTTCAGCTCGTGGTAATGGGTAGCGAACAGCGTCTTCGCCTTCGCATTCGGGTGCTCATGAATATATTCCACGATCGCCCAAGCGATCGATATGCCATCGTAGGTACTGGTACCCCGGCCTAACTCGTCGAACAGTACCAAGCTCCGGGAAGTCATATTATTCAATATATCGGAGGCCTCATTCATCTCTACCATAAAAGTAGACTCACCCACCGAGATATTATCCGAGGCACCTACACGGGTAAATATCTTATCCACGATACCTATATGGGCGCTCTCGGCCGGAACAAAGCAACCGATTTGCGCCATGAGCGTAATCAAGGCTGTCTGACGCAATAAGGCGGACTTACCGGCCATATTCGGACCCGTGATAATGATGATCTGTTGTTTCTCGTCATCCAGATAGACATCATTGGCGATATAAGGTTCTCCCAAGGGCAGTTGTTTCTCGATTACCGGGTGGCGACCTCCCTTTATGTCGATCTTGTCGGAATCACTCACGATCGGACGGATATACTTATTCGCCTCCGCGGCCTTGGCGAAAGATAAAAGGCAATCGATACGCCCGATCAAGTTCGCGTTCATCTGGATAGGCGGAATATACTCCGTCAAGGCCAATACCAGCTCATTGAAAAGGCGGGTCTCCAGAGCAAGTATCTTTTCTTCCGCCCCTAATATCTTCTCCTCGTATTCCTTCAACTCCTCGGTAATATAGCGCTCGGCGTTCACCAAGGTCTGTTTACGGATCCAATTCGCCGGGACTTTATCCTTATGGGTATTACGTACCTCTATATAATAGCCGAAGACGTTGTTGAAAGCGATCTTCAAGCTTGGGATACCCGTCAATTCGATCTCGCGCTGCTGTACCTTCAACAAATAATCCTTGCCGGAATAAGCGATGGCACGCAAGTCATCCAATTCCTCGTTGACCCCCTTCGCTATAATTCCTCCCTTATTGACCAACGAAGGGGGATCGTTATTAATCTCTTTCTCAATCCGGTCGCGGATCAAGGCGCAAGCGTTTAATTGCTCCCCGATCCGGCATAAGCTGGGTTCCTCACTCGCCATACATGCCTCCTTGATCGGCTCGATCGCACGAAGCGCGACCTTTAGCTGAACCACCTCACGAGGAGATACACGGCCGACAGCCACCTTGGAGATAATACGTTCCAAATCGCCGATCTGCTCCAACTGCGTATCCAGCAACTCCTTTGTCTCCGGTTCACGGAAGAAATAATCCACGACCTCTTGGCGTTCTTGGATCGGTTTTACATCCTTTAGCGGGAATAGTATCCACCGGCGAAGCATACGAGAGCCCATCGGCGAGATCGTCTTATCGATCACGTCCAACAAGCTTGTTCCCTCATCGTTCATCGTACCCACCAGTTCCAAGCTGCGTACCGTAAACTTATCCAAGCGGACGTATCGATCCTCCTCGATACGGGATAAAGCGGTGATATGGGAAATATGCGTGTGCTGGGTCTGGTCCAGATAATACAGAATCGCCCCGGAAGCGATAATACCTAATTTCAGATGTTGTACGCCAAAACCCTTCAGGTTCTTCGTCTCGAAATGCTTCAACAGGCGATCCTCGGCAGCCGAGGTCGTAAAGATCCAGTCATCCAGCTCAAAGATAAAGAAACGAGGACCGAAAGCCTCCTCGAAACGTTTCTTGTTTCCTCGTTCGATCAAGACTTCCTTCGGGGAAAAGTTATTGAGTAATTTGTCGATATAGTCTATAGAACCCTCCGCCGTCATAAACTCGCCGGTAGAGATATCCAAGAAAGAGATACCACATACCTCCTTGGCGAAATGGATAGAGGCCAAGAAATTATTCTCTTTATGATTCAGTATATTATCATTGATGGAAACACCGGGAGTCACCAATTCCGTAATACCCCGCTTCACCAGTTTCTTCGTCAACTTAGGGTCTTCCAGCTGGTCGCAAATAGCCACACGCTTTCCGGCCCGCACCAACTTCGGCAGATAAGAATCCAAGGCATGATGTGGAAATCCCGCCATCTCGACATGCTGCGCCACGCCATTCGCACGTTTGGTCTGTACGATACCCAGTATTTCCGCGCCAATCACGGCGTCCTCGCCATACATCTCGTAAAAGTCTCCAACCCGGAATAAAAGGATAGCGTCCGGATGTTTCGCTTTTATATCGAAATACTGCTTCATCAAAGGGGTTTCCACAACTTTTGCCACGATAGTAATCTTTTAAATGCGTTTACAATTTATCCGCACAAAGGTACTATTTTTTTTCTATCCGTTTACTTTCTTATAATCCGCTAGAAAAGTAGCCAGCCCACTATCCGTTAACGGGTGTTTCAATAAGCCTTTAATGGCGGACAAAGGACAAGTAGCCACATCCGCCCCGGCCTCCACGCATTGGATGATATGCTGGGTGCTACGGATAGAAGCCGCCAATACTTGGGTATCATAATCGTAATAATCATACATTTCCACGATCTTACGTACCAGCTCTATCCCGTCGCTGGCGATATCATCCAAACGCCCGACAAAGGGCGATACATACGTAGCCCCGGCCTTAGCCGCCAATAACGCCTGACCGACAGAGAAAACCAGCGTACAATTCGTACGGATGCCTTTTCTGGTGAAATATTTTATCGCTTTAATCCCCGCTTCGATACAAGGTACTTTAACGACTATATTAGGATGTAAAGCTGCCAACTCCTCCCCTTCTTTTATCATGCCCTCTAAGTCGGTAGCGATTACCTCGGCGCTTACATCCCCGCCCACGATCTCGCAAATTTCCAAATAGTGTTTCCGTTGATTTTCCACCCCCCGGATTCCCTCTTTCGCCATTAAGGACGGATTAGTCGTCACGCCATCCAATACTCCCAATTCATTCGCTTCCCGGATTTGATCCAGATTCGCCGTGTCAATAAAAAACTTCATAGCTTTACACTTTAATGTTACGTATTTATATAACCCTTCTGATTCGCTATTAGTTCTAAATCAACCGCCTCAATCGCCTACTAATTCGATATACAAGTCGTTAAGCCATTTGCGGAGATGTAAGACGGCGTATCTTTTCCGGGACAGAAGCGTATTCACCGGAACATCCGTCGCCTCGGAGATCTCCTTAAAAGAAAAGCCTTCCAGCTCGGTCAACTCAAAAACCGTACGCTGCTCATCCGGCAACTCCGCTAAAGCGTTCTCTAACTCCTCCCATACCAAGGAACGGATAAAATCCATCTCAGGGGACTGATCCTCATCCATCAGCCACTCAGAAATCTCATTCATAAACCTTCCTTCCGAATCTTCCCCTTGCTTATAGGGCATTGGCTCCTCCGTATGCTTCCTGCTACGATCTATGATCTGGTTCCTCGCCACGGAATAAAGCCAAGCAGATACTTGCCCTATCACGGTACCCTCCGAGTCTGTTTTCAACAGTTGGTAAAAAACATTTTGTAAGATATCCTCGCAATCCTCTTTGGAGGGGACTCGTTTAGAGATAAAACTCTTTAGCTGAGATTGGTATTTCCTGAATATATCCGATATAGGTATATTTTCAGTCTGCCGTGTCATTCTTTCTCCTCATTAAAGCCATTCATCCATCTACGAATAAAGGCTTTTTTCTCCTCCAGAGATACATGTCCCATCCGCTCATGAAAACGCCTATGCTCTTTCCGCCAATTCACATTCCGGTTACCCATGAAACCGAAGTGATGCCAAGGTCCCCCAAACAATAGGCGTGTCAATACCATCAAGCCTGCCGCCTGCCAGTAATTGATAGTCGTCCAGCCCGTGATAGACGGGATCAAGGCATTCCACAACAACATAACCACTGCTACGATCGCCGCGAAGACAGCGATAAATATAACGACGTGCGTTATTTTTCTCCATGCGTTCATATTACTTATCTGATTTTTTATTCGTTTTTACTTTGTGGTCACTAACTCAATCGCCTTAGCAGGACATATATGGACACATTTCCCGCATCCTACGCAGTTTTCCAGATATTCCACGGAAGCCAGCAGGCAGTGTCCGTTATCGATCATCTTCAACACATCGCGCCTACATCTATCAACGCAACTTCCACATCCTGTACAATCATATGAGGCTATCTCCAAAGAGAGTACCTCCTTCTTTTTATGCCAAAACATCTTTTCTTCTCTTTTAATTATTAAACTTCATTCTCGAGTCAGACATGTCCTTCTATTTAGGGAGACGATCGAGAAGAAAAGATATTTTATGAGAATACTTATTTTACAGACAAAGTATATTTCCTATCGATCCATTCGGCCAATGAAATACCGCCCAATTCTTCGATAGTCTCTTTCCTTTTATAAGGTTTTAGTTGATGAATACGTTTCCAAATATCATTAAGCCAGACCTCATATCGGTTAGGCAACATAAGTTCTGGACGGAATTCCGATATATCTAAGTCTAAATCATCACTATAAAGAAGATAGTTCTTTATTAAAGTCGCAGATTCTAACAACTCACCAACCACATGCGGTAAAGGAAAAGGCAGAAGTTCATCATTCAGTTTCAATTGTTGGCCCCCAGCGGAAAAAGTGTCCCGCATATGAAAATTAACAACAGACCGGCGCGTACATAACCATAAGGCAGCATTCTCATAATTCCCACTCACTACTTCCGGGAATAAAATAAATATCTCCGCTTTTAGTCTCTTATTCCTTGTCCGGATCCGCATATTCTCCATTATCCACCCACAGGCTTATATTCATATCCGTATGCTCCTCCAAACTTTCCTCAGCGGAAGTGCCCAACCACCAAGGCATAGCTTTCTTTTTGGCTTTAATGGCTTTTTCCCTATAATATTTTCGAACGATCTCTATAGAATCCGAAGCATTCCTTAATTGATCATAAGCAACTCCCATCTTACTAAAAATAGTCTGCTCTTTCGTTAATTCCATATTAATCAAATAACGGGGAGAATGGGTAACAGCTATATCGGAGAGACAATCCTCATAAGGACGGCACTTAAACTCCGCCGTCTTACCTCCCAGTTTGCCGAAGAGCATATAGATATTTTCTACATTCTTATCACGTGTAGACTCCACGATGCTACTTCCCGTAGATGTCCAATGGTTCTCTTTTGTAGATTTTACCTCAACCCCATAATATTTCTCCGCGATAATATCTGGAAAATATTGGGCGGAAACCAAGCGTATCTCCTCCGCACGGAAAGGAGTTCTACCGCAAAGTTCTTTCATCACGTTCACTACTACATTTTCCAGTTCCTTACTCTTACAATCGCAATACGTACCCGGAATAGCAGCTGCTTTTTCATTCAAGTATGATTCCAGCATAAACATAAAATCCGCAAAAGCCTCATCCGCTTTTTGAAGATTTCTATTACGCACAGTAATAATATTCTCCTCTTCCATATTATCTCTTTTTAAAATACAACGGCCATAAAGTCTGTATGCGATTCGCTATATGATACGCTAATACCGGAGGAACCGCATTACCGATTACTTTATAAGCGCCTGAGGCACTTAACTCAAAACGTGTACTGTTCTTTTTATGGGAGACAAACGTATAATCCGGCGGAAACGTCTGTATCAAAGCACATTCTCGAGGAGTTAAGCGACGTTCTTGTAAACCGGCGTCTAATTCTTCCGTAATAACGCCCCCATGCTCCCGGGATAAACGACGGTATTCTATATTTCCATGATGCTCGGAACGAATCGTCGGGCCAATATTATCCAGCGCGATCTCCTTTTGACCTTGACAATGAGCTCCCATATATTTCGCCTGTGAATAATACCGCTGGGATGGATCTTCTGTCCTATCCGGTTCCTCCAATCCTACAAATACATCCCGACAAACCACCGGTGGCAATAGTTTCTTATCTTCCACGGTGCAAGCATGTGTCGGACTCGGATAAGGATCGTAAGCTTTGGGTATCTTCTCCTCTTGAAGCGCTCTTAAAGCCTTAACCTTTAACGCGGACTTACGTATCCCGATAAAAATCACACGCTCTCTAGACTCCGGAACCCCATAATTGCCCGCATGTAAAACTTGAGGATCTAAAACAATATATCCATCCCCAGCCGCATGGGCGAAGTCTCTCTGAATAATACTTTTCACGTCTCCCAGATTCACTAGTCCCTTCACGTTCTCCGCGATAAATATCTTGGGTCTCGTAATATCGATCACCTGCTTCATCCAATAGTAAAGTTTACCCCTCGTCTCTTCCGAGGCCTCATCGTCCTCACGCAATTTCCCGGTATGATCCTTATTCGACTCAAACCCTAAACGTTTACCGGAGACACTGAAATCCTGGCAAGGAAAACCTCCCGTGACGACATCTATATTTTTAGGGAAGACTTTTTTCCCCGCTCGATGCTCTTTCACCAAGTCTACGATACTCTTTGTATTATAAACGTTTTTATCATATCCGAATCGATCCATATATTGAAGCCAAGCGGTTTGTGCCTCTTTCAATATATCATTCGCAAAGACCGTTCGAAAACGATTCTTCTGTAAACGAACCCAGTGTTCATCGATAACCTCTTGAACCCACGTATTTTGAGGAGATATAGACTTACGATGACATATAAAATCCCCCTCGAATCCTAAATCCATGCCCCCACATCCGGAGAACAGGGACAAGACCCGTAAGCTATCCAACGATTCAATATCCTTTCCACCTCTTTTCATTTCCGATCCTTGCTATATACTATTTTTTATCAAAAGAATCGCAAATCTACAAAAATCACGGGAAAAGCACTAGAATTTATTAGTCTTTGCTCAAAACAATCTTATGCAGGAAATTGTCCTCATAATAATCTACCATATAGATTATCGAATTATCTTCTGTCGCACATCCAGTGTATAGGCCTCTTCCTTTGGGTAACGAATAACGAGCTACCGGATTCCCATCCCAATCAAATTGCTCCAGATACAAGGGATTCGTTTCATCCGTATCTTTCTTTGATTCCCGGTAAACGGCATAGACATACTTGTCACTCGCGAAACAACTGTAATAATAGAGAGGATTATCCGGCGAAGAGGTAGTTTGTAAGGTTTTATCTCCAAATCGGCACATCTTCACATGGTTACCATCAAAGTCAAAGAAAACGATCCGGTCATGAAAGGTAAACGCAAATGCTTCTCGTTTTCTTGAAAAGCTATGCGCCAAATTTCCGATATAGAAAAACCAACCTGCTCCTTCAGCGAACAGGAAAGGTACGGTTCCCTTCACTATAGTATCATTCAAGCTTACCAATCCTATTCCCATTCCATCATTTGAACCTAGACTAACCTGCATCTTGCCATCTCCCATATATAAAGGCTTATCAGGGACTATCTTATTTTCAGGGATTTCAGCCAATTGATCATACTCCTCTAGTTTAAGGGTAGTGGACAAGCTAAAGATCCGATTATTACGTATGTTCCAGACGTAGCAAAGCTTATCGGTCTCTTCCGTGGGTATCATGCGTATATCATTGAACTCATCCGGTCCCTCGCCAAAAGGGGCTAATTGAGCAACCGTTTTATAATCGGGCAAAGAGAGTACATGCAAAAGATAGGCTCCCTCCCGCCACTCAAGGTGTTTAACGATGAGGTAGTTGCCTTTAGCCAATATATTCACTTCCCGAAGCTCGATCTCCAAGTCAATCGGTATCCGCTCAATAGAACGGATCTCCCCTTTCGGGAAATCAGATTTCTCTAGCTGAATGATATTCGACTTCGGTATTTCCGGATACTCCACTCCACCAAGTTGAACTAAATTAACAACTTGAGAATTATTTGATTTCTCATGTCCACATCCTGCCAATAGCAGAATAATTACGGCAATAGCACTAAAAAAGGCAACAATACGCATATCCCTAACTATTATAATATTCTACTTTCAATCCTATTCCCCCGGTTCAAGGCCCGTGACTTACCAAATTATTCCAGAGTCAATACCTAAAGCTTTCATTTTTTTTGGCATTAGCCTTATATTGAATAGTTTGTCAAAGATAGTTCTTAATCACGAAAGAGACAATATCGCAAACAAAAAATGCAAAAAGGCCTCAATAATTATTCAAAATTTATACATCATATACAAGCAAAAGCCATGCATAGAATTATCTCTCTACACATGGCTCTTTTTCACGTACTCTTTTCTTATAGGCAGTTATTCATCTTTGTTTTGGTTCTAAATAAAACATTATGTGTTTCTATATTTTATTATTCCATCATTTCAAAACAAAAGGAACATATACAGAGAGCATCAAATCCGAAAGATGTCCACGACGGCCATTAGCCGGTCCGTTATTGAAATGCTTCAAGGTATTGAAACAGCCATATTGATAAGAAAGGCCGAACTCACAATGCTTGCTTAAACGATATCCCACCTTCGCCATCACGGACAGATCAAACACGGCTTGTGGTTGTACATAAAGCGTAGGAGCGATACCGGCACCCAAATGGAATTTCTTGGCAAAACGCCAATTCCAACTAGCGGCTACGGAGATAGGCATGACAAATTCATCAATCGTCTCAGTACCACCTTTGAATATATGTGAACCACCTTCCATACCTTCGTAAGAAAGATAACGAGAAGACTTGACAGTTTCCATTTTTTGGAATCCCATCGTCATATCCAAGTCATAGAAGAATTTCTGTTCCGGAAGGAATCGGAAGCGATAACCGATCATACTATTCAATTTATAATCGTTCCGATAATCCAAATTCGATTTATCCCCCCAAGTAGTCTCCTTCCAACCGTCCTGCAAAGGGAATCCAACACCAGCACCTACTAATAACCCATGCTCTACTTGAGCGAAAGCTGAAGTTGTTATTAACAATAATAAAAATAAAACTTTTTTCATCGTATTAAATATTTATCCTTCTCTCAGTAGTATTGACGAATAACCCTTAAATGGAATGTCATCGGCTTGAATTTCCAAAGTTCCATTAAGTATCCAAAGAGGTGAATAGGCATTTTTACCACAAATACCTAAATCAATTGTATTTTTACCATAAGCTGCATATTTTAGTTTAAGTGGTTGATCATTACAACTCAAAAATTGCCCATTGTTAGGATTTGTAACACCAAAACCTACACCAGATCCTTTCACTCTATAATCTAAATACACATCTGCATGGTGTTTTTTCCACATCACCTTTTTTTTCTGACTAAGTATTTCACAACTTACTACCCGATATTCTTGATTAGATATCATCCGAGAACCTGTAAATTTAGGAATTGCTCTTGCTTTTACATAATCACCACCAGGTATTTGATATTTAATTTCAGCACAATTCATATCAGATTCAGTTGTGG
Organism: Parabacteroides sp. AF21-43; assembly: GCF_003635435.1. NCBI lineage: Bacteria > Pseudomonadati > Bacteroidota > Bacteroidia > Bacteroidales > Tannerellaceae > Parabacteroides > Parabacteroides sp. AF21-43. The sequence continues at coordinate 88,365 of NZ_QTMG01000004.1, forward strand.
CTCCATTACTACCATACAATGATATTCCTAATCCAAAATATTCCTCTAAAGATTCATATACAGCAGTATATACAACACTATCTCCAATTAAAAACAATCCTTGCCTATTTACAAAAGGACTATACGTGGAACCTTTTAATTTATAATGCGCAATAAAATCTGTAGAATCATAAGGTTCAAACATGAAAACATCATCATATTTTTGTTTGAATTCTTTAATTTGATGAGCAGGCCAAGGTTGGCTAAGATCTTTCTCATAATTGTCTACAATAAGCTCCTGTTCTTGATCTGCTTCTTGCATAAGTTGCCATTGACTTACGAAACCAGCTCCCGAGAAAATATTATTTATCTCTTCTTCTGACATATCATTCATCTCCCAAAGCATCGCATTAAATACGGAATCATTCTTGAACTGAATACATTTATCTCCCGCATAATCTACAATTTGGAAATCTGCTTCACCAACAAAAGCCTTCGTTTGTAATCCTGTCGTTTCAGCAACCTTAATCAACTCCGCATCATTACTACATGACATCATTAATAAAGTACATGCAGATGCTAAAAGCACTGTCTTTTTGTCCATACATCTAAAATTTAAATTATTTATAAATTAAAAAGACCTTCTGCGTAGTTTTCTGAATCTGATATATAAAGTCCATAAGATCCAGAAGTACATTCATCTAATGAGATAATACTAGAAGAAACATCTTGTGTATCCACTATCTCCTCATAAACGATATTTCCATTCGCATCCGCAACAGATACTCGTACCTCTCCTACATATTCCAAAAACTCCAAGGATAAAACTTTTGAGGTTTCATCTATGTCTGCTTTTATAGGTACATCCAAATTTACAGATCGCTGTTTTTTCTTAAGATGACCATGTAAAGGCACATGACCTGCAAAAGATGGAATACAAATTGAAAAAATAAACAACACTGCTAGTAGCCATTTTACATTTTTCATAATCTCTCTTTTTTGTTATGTTTCGGTTGCAAATCTAGAGATTATATATGATCTAAAGGGGTTAAATTATGTAATCCACATAGACAAAGAAAAAAACGTAAACACTTGACAATCAAATACTATAAAAACAAATACATAGACAAACAATCGTAGAGCCCCTTAAATGAAGGTTTATTACATACTAAATATTAACAAGAGATTCATACAATCCTTGTTTACCTTCCCAATTTAATTTCTTTCGTACTCGCAAACGTGTACGATCGACGGAAGTAGGAATAATATTTAAAAGGATAGATATAGCTGTTGAATCAAGTTTAAATAATGTAAGGAAACAAAGATGCATCTCCGATGGTGACAAGCCTGCATCCTTCAGTACCTTTATAACACTAGGGTAAACTTCCATCATCAAAACTTCAATATCAATCCACATTTTTTCGGAAACGGGTGCTTCAGAATGATTAGGCTGCACAGTTTGAGATATTTTCTTTATTTTTTTAGCTAAATTACTATTGAGAATTTTAGATTCTCTTAATTCGAATAATCGAGATCTCAAGCTATCTACCTCTTTCTTTACATTTTCATATTCCACTTGCATTTTCACCGAAGAATGCTGAGTATTTTGCAATTGGATTAGTTCATCACTCTTTCTCCGAAGTTCTGCATATAATTGATATATGCTTTGATTCAAAGTATTAATTTTTTCTTGTTGTTTTAAAAGTGAACGATTCTTTCTTCTTATCGTAGCTAAATAGACAATAATGAGTAAAGCACATAAAAATAACAATATCAATATAAAAGTATAATTCCTTTGCCCCTTTAATAGTAATCTTATATTTTCATTATGCAATTTCAAATGTTCATATTTTTGTTCTGTATCATATATATCGACAGATTTACTTATATTCATAAGGGAATCCTCTGCTGCTACATATTCTTCATAAAAAGACAAAGCTCTTTTATAATCATCTCTTTCTTTATTTATTTTATAATAATGATAAGCAATAGTAGCCGGTACAAAATCATTATCTATGGATACACTATTAGCCTTTTGAAGATAATTTTCCGCTTGTTCTAAATTTCCACGCTTTTGCTCAAGATCTGATAAGGTCAAATAATCCGAAGCAGTATCACTCGAATCCTCTTTTATGCTCTTCAATAAATATTTTTCAGCTAAATCATATTTTTCCAAAACATTAAATATATTACCTAGACCATTGTATACATAATTTCTAACCTCATCTACTCTCAAGGAATCTATTATCACTTCTGCTCGCTTCAATATAGTTAAAGCTAAATAATTAGAATCAACATCCATATAACTCCTTCCCTCATTCACAAACGAACGCACATAGCTTTTCATATTACCGGCCAATCGAAAATACCGTCCGCTCTCCTTATATTTTTTTGCAGCTAACACATAACGATCATCCAGTTCATACAAATCCCCCATATAACTACAAATATACCCGGCACGATTATAGTTCTTAATCGCCAACGCAACCTCCAGCGCATCGGAGTAAGCCCTCATTGCCTTCTCGTACTCCTTATCCTCCACATACGAACGCCCCAGATAAAGGCCGATCTCAGCCTCCTCTTCCCGCATCTTTTTCTTTTGATAGTATTTCAAGGCGATCTCAAGCTGGTTCGTATAAGGCATCTCGTCCTCTATTTTATCGGCGGCACGTGCGTATAACATACACCAACGGGCTATCAGACGGGGACTCATCTCTTCCGGGAGCGGAATGGAATCCAATGTAGTGATTACGCTATCCGGATAGGCATCAAACAGGCGTTCCGCCTGATTGATCAAACGGATTTCCTCAGATTCATTTTGGCATCCTACCACAAGGAAAGTCAAGGAAGTTAATAGTATATATATAAATGACTTCATCCTTTATTATAGATAAGCAAAATTAAATATTTTTAATTCATAAACAAACGATAGAACAACAAAATAACAAATACAAGAAGAAAAAACACACAATAAGTCCATGCAAAGGTATCAAGTTATATATACATGAATATCAGTGATATAAAAACATCATCATGTTTTCCGGAAAACACGTACATGTTTTTCCAAAAAGTCGTACGTGTTTTTCATAAATCACGTACGTGTTTTTCCCGGAAATCTTATAAGGAAAATAAGAACACATAAAAAATAGACAATAAGCCGGATCAGCAATAATTCATTGTACAACTTACAAATGCAACCAATCATAAATATCCAACTAGCTTATTGCTTATCTCAATTATTTTACAAACCTTTGCGACCATAATATTAAACTAAAATCTTTACTATGGAATTACAAACGATACAAAACAAGATTTATGAGATCAGAGGGCAAAAAGTCATGCTGGATTTTGATCTGGCGGAAATGTATGGAACGGAAACCGCCCAACTGAAACGTGCGGTCAGACGTAATATAGAACGCTTTGAAGGAGATGATTTCATGTTTGAGTTAACCAAGGAGGAACTTTCAAGATGCCAATTTGGTATCTTGAACAAAGGAAGAGGTAGTAATTTCAAATATAAGCCTTTTGCTTTCACGGAATTAGGGGTGGCTATGCTTAGTAGTGTGCTAAATTCTAAAACTGCCATAGAAATCAACAGAAACATTATGAGAGCCTTTGTCGCTATCCGGAATTATACCTTACAAACTATCACTAGTTCCATCGAAATTAAAGAACTACAAGAACGTATCAAATCTCTTGAAATGGCTAATGAGGAAACGCTTTGCGCTATCAATGATCTCAGTGAAGACACCCAAAAGTCTTTGGATGATATTTACATAGCTCTTTCCGAACTGGCTACAAAGAAAAAGAACAATGCTAAAAGGCCTAAAATTGGTTATATCAAATAAAGTAAATTAATAAGTTCTTATACTATGGAATTACAAGCGATACAAAACAAGATTTATGAGATCAGAGGGCTAAAAGTCATGCTGGATTTTGATCTGGCGGAAATGTATGGAACGGAAACCGCCCAACTGAAACGTGCGGTCAGACGTAATATAGAACGCTTTCCTGATGATTTTATGTTCACATTAACAATTCAAGAATTTAACAACCTGAAAAACAATATGGTATGCCAAATTGGCATCTCAAAGAAAGGAGGTAACCAATATGCTCCATTCGCTTTCACGGAGCAAGGTATAGCAATGCTTTCTTCTGTACTCAGATCCGATACAGCCATTAAAGTCAATATCTCTATCATGCGTGCTTTCGTCGGCATACGACAAATAATAAGTTCTTCCTCCCCTTTGCTTGAACTCCAACAAGAAGTAAAGGAACTCAAAGCGTATATCGAAGAAGCATTTGCCGATTACAACGACATCAACGAAGATACCCGTACGCAACTTGAGCTAATCAATCTGTCACTCGCTGAGTTACAAGCGAAAAGAACCGAGAATCAATCTCGCCCCCGGATTGGGTACGTGAAATAAACAGTTCATGTAAATAACTCATATAAAATAAATAAATTCACTAACTTTGTGGCCTTAAATAGAAAACGATACAAAAACGATAAACGATCATGGAGTACAATTTCAGAGAGATTGAGAAGAAGTGGCACGACTACTGGATTGCCGAAAAGGTTTATAAAGTCGAAAAAGACACGAATAAGCCTAAATACTATGTATTGGACATGTTCCCCTATCCTTCCGGTGCGGGATTACACGTTGGCCACCCGCTCGGTTATATAGCTTCTGATATTTATTCGCGTTTCAAACGTTTGCAAGGTTTTAACGTATTGCACCCGATGGGTTACGACGCTTACGGATTGCCTGCGGAGCAATACGCCATCCAGACCGGACAACATCCGGAGATCACGACAAAGAATAATATAGCCCGTTATCGGGAGCAATTGGAAAAGATCGGTTTCTGCTACGATTGGAGCCGTGAGATCCGTACCTGTGATCCCGAATATTACAAATGGACGCAATGGGCCTTCATCCGGATGTTCAACAGCTACTACTGCAACGACGAGAAGCAAGCCCGCCCGATCAGCGAGTTGATACAGGCTTTCGAGACCAGTGGAACGGAAGGTCTGAACGTAGCTTGCGGAGAGGAACTTAGTTTCACCGCCGAGGAATGGAAAGCCAAGAGCGATAAAGAAAAACAAGAGATATTACTCAACTACCGGATCGCTTATCGTGGAGAGACCATGGTGAACTGGTGTGCCGCCTTGGGTACCGTATTAGCGAATGATGAGGTCGTGAACGGTGTCTCCGAGCGTGGAGGCTATCCGGTGGAACAAAAGATCATGCGCCAATGGTGCTTACGTGTATCCGCTTACGCGCAACGCCTGTTGGACGGGTTGGATACGATCGACTGGACGGATTCCTTGAAAGAGACCCAAAAGAACTGGATCGGACGCAGCGAAGGTGCCGAGGTTCGCTTCAAGGTAAAAGACAGCGACAAGGAATTCACGATCTTTACGACCCGTGCCGATACGATGTTTGGTGTTACCTTCATGGTATTAGCTCCGGAAAGCGAATTGGTTCAACAATTAACTACGGCAGACCAAAAAGCGGAAGTAGACGCTTACCTAGATCGTACCAAGAAACGTACCGAGCGCGAGCGCATCGCCGACCGTCAGGTAACCGGTGTATTCAGTGGTTCCTACGCTATTAACCCGTTTACGGGCGAGGCAGTTCCCATCTGGATCAGCGACTATGTATTGGCCGGCTACGGTACGGGAGCAATTATGGCGGTTCCGGCGCACGATAGCCGCGACTACGCTTTCGCGAAGCATTTCGGACTGGAAATCCGCCCCTTGGTGGAAGGTTGCGACGTAAGCGAGGAAAGTTTCGATGCCAAGGAAGGTATCGTATGCAATTCTCCGAGAGCCGGCGTTACTCCTTATTGCGATCTTTCCTTGAACGGACTGACGATCAAGGAAGCGATAGCCGCTACCAAGAAATACGTAAAAGATCACGATTTGGGACGTGTGAAGATAAACTACCGCTTGCGCGACGCTATTTTCAGCCGCCAGCGTTATTGGGGCGAACCGTTCCCGGTATATTACGACGCCGATGGTATGCCTCAGATGTTGCCGGAAGAATGTCTGCCCTTGTTGCTGCCGGAAGTAGATAAATTCTTGCCTACCGAGACGGGCGAGCCTCCATTAGGACACGCCGTTAAATGGGCTTGGGACACGGTAAACCAAAAAGTCACCGAGGTATCGAAGATCGATAACCAGACGATCTTCCCGCTGGAGCTTTGTACGATGCCGGGCTTCGCCGGTTCTTCCGCTTATTATTTGCGCTATATGGACCCGCGTAATGATAAAGCCTTGGTAGCTAAAGACGTGGATGAATATTGGAGAAACGTGGATTTATATATCGGTGGTACGGAACACGCTACCGGCCACTTGATTTACAGCCGTTTCTGGAATAAGTTCTTGTTCGACTTGGGTATCGTTTGCGAGGAAGAGCCGTTCAAGAAATTGATCAACCAAGGTATGATCCAAGGACGCTCGAACTTCGTGTACCGCATCAACGGAACCAATAAATTCGTTTCCTTGAACTTGAAAGACCAATACGAGGTCACCCCTATCCATGTAGACGTAAATATCGTATCTAACGATCTGTTGGATATAGAGGCTTTCAAGAACTGGCGTCCGGAATACAACGACGCGGAGTTCGTATTGGAAGATGGTAAATATATCTGCGGATGGGCAGTCGAGAAGATGTCCAAATCCATGTTCAACGTAGTGAACCCGGATATGATCGTTGAGAAATATGGTGCCGATACCCTACGTTTGTACGAGATGTTCCTAGGCCCGCTGGAGCAATCCAAGCCTTGGGATACGAACGGTATCGACGGCGTACACCGTTTCTTAAAGAAGCTTTGGGGCTTGTTCTTCGGCAATACGGATACCCTACAAGTTACCGATGCCGAGCCTATGGCCGACGAATTGAAATCCTTGCATAAGCTGATCAAGAAAGTAACGTTCGACATCGAGCATTTCTCATACAACACGTCCATTAGCGCCTTCATGATTTGCGTGAACGAGTTAACGAGCTTAAAATGCAGCAAGCGCGCCATCTTGGAGCCGCTGATCACCTTATTGGCTCCGTTCGCTCCCCACATCACGGAAGAGCTATGGCATCAATTAGGACATGATACGACCATCTGCGATGCCCAGTGGCCGGAACATAACGAAGAGTATCTGGTAGAAAAATCAGTTACCTACGTCATCTCATTCAATGGTAAAGCCCGTTTCAACCTCGAACTTCCGGCAGATATCTCCCGTGAAGACGCTGAGAAGGCGGCCTTGAGCCATGAGAACTCAGCGAAGTGGATGGAAGGCAAGACCGTTAAGAAGGTAATTGTCGTTCCCGGCAAAATCGTTAATATCGTAGTGGGATGAACTTAAAACTCACAAAAATCTATTTTTCCGTACAGGATTATCTAATGATCCTGTTCGGAACTCTATTATACGGATTCGGATTCAACGCCTTTATCCTTTCCAACGAAATCGTGACAGGTGGGGTAAGTGGTATCTGTGCGTTGATCTTCTTTGCCTCCAATGGATTGATCCCGGTATCCGTATCTTATTTTGTCATCAACGTAGCCTTGTTGGTGGTAGCCTTAAAGATCCTTGGTCTAAAATTCTTGATAAAAACTATTTTCGGAGTTTTCTCACTCTCGGCTTCTCTCTCTCTCTTCGAGTGGCTGCTGAAAGGACAACCTATACTGCACGACCAGCCGTTTATGGCTATCATAATCGGAGCGTTTATGTGTGGTGCCGGACTAGGACTGGTATTCTCGGCCAACGGTAGTACCGGAGGTACGGATATTATCGGTGCGGTAATCAATAAATATAAGAATATATCGATCGGACGTATCCTTCTGTTTTGCGATTTCTTCATCATCAGTTCCTCTTTCTTCCTGTTCCATAACGTGGACAAGATCGTTTTCGGTTTCGTGGAGATGGTCATAAGCAATTACGTTCTCGACATGGTATTGAACGGTAACCGCCAATCCGTACAATTCCTCATCTTCTCCCAGAAGTACGACGAGATAGCGGATCGCATCATCCATGACTTAGGCCGTGGCTGCACGATACTGGACGGCGAGGGCGGTTATTCCCGCAAACCCGTCAAGGTAGTCGTACTACTCGCCAAGAAATCCGAATCCGTCTCCATCTTCCGGATCGTGAAACGGATAGACCACCAAGCGTTCATCTCCCAAAGCATTGTCCGAGGGGTATATGGTGAGGGGTTCGATCAGATAAAGACTTAAAAAAGAATATACAAACAATTTAAAGCATTTCCATACGTTATATATCTACCGTATAGAAATGCTTTCTTATTTAATAGATTACGAAATATGAAACTTGTATTCGCGACAAATAATCAACACAAACTGGACGAGGTCCGCAAGATAACCGCCGGATACGCGGAAATCATAAGTTTATCCGATATCGATTGCCATGACGATATCCCCGAGACGGCAGATACCTTAGAGGGAAATGCTTTGCTAAAAGCCCGCTATATCAAAGAGAAATTCGGATATGATTGTTTCGCTGACGACACGGGATTAGAAGTCGAGGTATTAAATAATGCTCCGGGAGTCTATTCGGCTCGTTACGCAGGAACAGAGCACGACTCGGAAGCTAATATGAACAAGCTGTTGTCCGAAATGAATCATAAAGAAAACAGAAAAGCACGTTTCCGCACGGTCATAGCTCTAATCCTTGACGGAAAAGAATATACCTTCGACGGTATCGTAAATGGCTCTATCACTACCGAAAAACGCGGAGATAGCGGATTTGGATACGATCCTATATTCATGCCTGATACCTATACACAAACTTTCGCCGAGATGGGTAACGATACAAAAAACCAGATCAGCCATCGTGCGAAAGCCGTCATGAAGTTAACATTATTTTTATCTGATTACAATTGTTAATATGAGACATATACTTACTATCATTCTATTTTCATTCTTTTCATTCACTGTATTAGCCGCGAATTTTAATACAACCGGATGGAAAACGTATCTTTCTTACAATAACACAAACAGCGTAGAGGAATCGAACGACCAAGTATTTGTGGTAGCGGAAGGATCTCTTTATACGTATGGAAAAGAAGATAATAGTATTAAGCAATATTATAAAGGAAACGGATTAAATGATAATACGATTTCTTTGATCCGCTATAATAAACAAACAAAATCACTCCTTATTATCTATGATAATTCAAATATAGATATACTTGAGGGAGGAGTGGCGACAAATCTACCTTATCTGTCGACCAGTACGTCCATAAGAGACAAACAAATCAATTCAGTATTGGTACACGATGAATATGCCTATTTATCGACAGCATTCGGTATCGTCGTGATCAATATGGCCAAAAAGGAAATAAAGGATACCTACAAGCTTTCCTTAAATATAACATCGTGTGCCATACAGAATGGCAATATATATGCCTCTACAACCAATAAGGCAGAAGTATCTTCGGGGATTATATACGCCTCATTAAAAGAAAACCTACTGGATAAGGCAAACTGGAAGCCCTATGGATTATCAAACCTTTCCGATAGTCATACGATCTCAGCTATCGCTTCATTCAAGAATACCTTGTTCTACTTGGTCAGTCAGCAAGGTATCTTCTATGAAAACAATGGAGAGCTTTCCCTAATAATAAATAGCTCAACCCTAAAATACATGAAAGTAATAGGCGAAAAATTAGCATGTATAGATAACTCAAGGGTTTTCATCGTATCCGATACGCAAAAGTTTGACCAAATAAACTTAAGTATCAATGATATCAGTACCTATCAAACAGACAAATATTGGATAGCGGAAGGAAGCAAAGGGCTACGTTCTATCCAACGGAAAGGCTCAAATAGTTTTGAGGCTCTTAATGAACCTATCATTTTAGACGGACCTTACAGCAATAGCGCATTCGATATTGTTTGTAAAAATGATAAAGTATATATGATCATAGGAGGTAAAGACCTCCTAAATGGTAAGCGCTTCGACAAAGGAGGTTATATTCTTACATACGATTATGATAAATGGTCTTTTATCGATCCTAAAGAAGCCCAAAAGAAACTCAATTTACCAAGAAATCCACGAGACTATACAAGTATAGCCGTAACGACCGACGATTCTAATGATGAGATCGTATACGCCTCTTCCATGGGTGATGGCGTTATCCAATATAAGAATGGAACTCCCGTCCAGTCATACAATGAAAAGAATGCCTTTAAAGAAACCGCGGGAGGCTATGGGTCCGGTTATTGTTATATAGATGGACTGGCCTTTGATAAAAATGGAAATTTGTGGATGACAAGCTCAGAAGTTAACCATGCGGTACTTGTTCTTGACAAAGCAGGAGCATGGCATCGTTTGGATATCGAGCAACTTAGAGGAGTTTATACAATAAACGATATACTTATAACCTCCACTAACGATAAATGGATTTATGTGCCTCGTAACACCCCTAAACTTGTAATGATACCGAATAGCGAGTCTTTAGATGAAGTTTCCTCGTATGAGTTTACTACACTTATTGATACCGACGGAAAAGAATTGACTCCTAGTAATTATACATGCGTAGCCGAGGATAAGGATGGATATATCTGGGTTGGTACGAATCGGGGGGCCGTATATTTCACTAAACCTAGGATCTCTTCCGCTGAGGATAAAGCCGCTACACGTTGTACAAGGGTAAAATATACCAATGAGGAAACTGGCAATCTCGCTTATTTCTTAGATAACGTTGTCGTCACGACCCTAAAAGTAGACGCAGGTAATCGAAAATGGATTGGAACCAAAGGAAATGGCGTCTATGTTCTAGATAATGATAATGAGACAATCGTTTATCAATTTAATACGACCAATAGCCCGCTCCTTTCCGATAACATATACGATATAGAGATAAACGATAAGACCGGTGAGGTTTTTATCGGTACCGATAAAGGACTAAATTCCTATCAAGGAGAAGCTTCGGAAGGTAAATCTGATTACTCGGAGATCTATGCATATCCTAATCCGGTACGTCCCGAACATATGGATAAAGTAACGATTGTAGGATTAATGGATAATTCGAATGTAAAAATCACGGATTTAAACGGAAATATTATTTATCAAACTAAATCCTTGGGGGGACAAGCTATCTGGAATTGCCGGAGCGCAAACGGATCACGTGTAGCGACAGGCGTATATCTTGTACTAGCTTCCACAGAGGAAGCCTCAGAGAGCGTCGTAACAAAAATCATTGTAGTCAAATAGAACAATGAATCAATCAGAGAAAGTTTTACTCAACTCCAGATTAATAAATCAAGTAAAAGAAGCGAATAATTTTGATTTTATTCGCTTCTTTCTTGCGTATTCTGTCATGTTCAACCATTTCAGCACACTGACAGAGACAGATCCTTTTTGGTTTGTTAGCGGAGGATTTCGAGTGAAAGGTTTCTTTATTATTAGTGGATTTCTTGTTATGTTTAGCTTCTTACGTACGCCTAATACCCGGATTTTTTTCCGTAAACGTATTCAACGTATTATGCCCGCCTACAGCTTGACTATTTTATTATGTGCCTTAATCGGATTATTCCTTACCTCTTTATCCTGCAGGGAATACCTCACCTCTTCTAGCTTATACACCTATCTTATCTGTAATTTACTTACATTTAACTTTTTATCGCCGGATTTACCCGGCGTATTCGATACCAATCCTTTACAAGCGATGAATGGGTCTTTATGGACTATCAAGGTTGAATTCATGCTATATATCACCATACCCATTATCTATTGGTTACTGAAAAGATACAATAAATTGGTATGCCTACTTCTTATTTATATCTTATCTTTCATCTACTCGACAACGTGTAATTATTTAGATGATATGACACACAACCCTATTTATGAATTCATGAAAAGACAATTCCCCGGACAAATGATGTACTTTTGTTCCGGTATTATCATACTTGCCTATTTCCCTGTTTTTCGAAAATATATGAGATATTTGTTCCCTGTCAGCCTATTTCTTTTATTGGGTAGAGAGTATATGTTGCTGAGTATTTTCGAGCCTATCGCTCTAGCCTCTATCATTATCACGGTAGCTTACGGATTCAAGTGGTTACATGTATTCAACCGGATGGGAAATTTCTCGTATGGTATTTTCTTGATTCATTTCCCGATCATCCAAATATTCATTCATTACGGACTTGATCGGTATAGCTTGATATTGACATTGGCTCTTACCACTATCCTTAGCACCGGATTGGGTATGTTATCCTGGAAATACATAGAGAAACCCTGTTTATATCATCCTAAAAAGAAAGCCTAGAAGAACGCAATGACCGGATGATCTGATCTGTTATCTTCTCCGCTCCTTTCCGGTTCGGATGGATAGCGTCATAAAAATCCGACGTATCCAATAGATCCATACAGTCGACGATAAGGATAGAATCAAACATTTGAGTAAACATTCGCAAAGCTCGTTGTTTCTCCGCTACTGTAAAAGCTGTTATATCCGGGTTATACGGCATGACAACCAGACAATAAATAATACCCCTATCCCTAAAATAAACGGAAGAACGCTCTATTAACCTTTTCCATTCAGGAGTGATTTGATATGCCTCGAATTTATTTTCTTCATTCTGTTCTTCTACTTTCCGTTTATAGACAGATTCATTTCTATCAGACATCGTAGAGTTTGGATAACGTAAATCAGAGGTTATAATTCCGGGGATAACATCATCATCCAACTTATTACGCAGATAAGTAGTCAAGCCGGAGAATAAACAATTTCGAGCCACATAATTATAGTATAAATTCGGTTCACTTAGAGGTTTCTCTAAAGCAGGAAGTAATTCACGGGTAAAACCATCCATTTTATATCCATACATATGTAGAGCTACCCGGTTGGGATCATCCAATTCGATCGGGCCACGTAATTGATCTAAATCCACACACTGTACAACTACTTGAACAGAAGATGGTAAATAGGAATAATACAAGGCACTCTCACTCAATCTCTGACCGGTAGAGGTAAGATTATATACACAGGGATTTCCTCGCAACTCTGCTTCTAACTTGTATCCGTTCACACCACTCATACCGCGGCTATTACCTAAAATGACAAGATCCGGACGCTCTTCCGGATTATTTAACGTACTCCATATAAGTCGTGTTCGTACGTAGTCGTTAGGCAATAATCGATAGAGATAGGGAGTGATCTGATTGAACAAAAACAACAAGATCCCCAGAAACAACAGGAATCTTATCATACTCTTTATTTGTTTATGCGTTGGTTTCATACTTGCTAGAATTGAAAATAAATAAAGCTAGAAGCGTTATTTCCGAAGAAATATATACAAAATAAGAGGATCGCATATAAAGTATATCGTATATATATACTTCGTATTTTCTTAATATCAAATCCAAACGGTCGTTCCCGGTTCATCCATTCGACCACCAGCATACAAGCAATAAAAATAAGCGATAATAAAGCAGAAACATTATTGGCCCCACTTACCTTAGGCACACGGAATAAAGAAGAGGAGAACAGATCATATATATAATCGAATGCCATTGATATATTCTCAGCCCTAAATAGAATCCATCCGATCACCACGAAGCCAAATGTAACCAACATAGACACAACGTTTGATGGTATCAACCTTATCTTTACATATTTCTTTAGTATCAACAATGCTATACATAGCAAACCATGGTAAACACCCCAAGCCACAAATGTCCAGTTCGCTCCATGCCAAAGACCGCTCAAGAAAAATATGATCAAGATATTCCGAATATGTCTAAAGAAACCATTATGGCTACCTCCCAAGGGAATATATACATAATCTACGAACCAAGTATTCAACGAGATATGCCAACGTCTCCAAAATTCGGCTATATCTAAAGAAAAATAGGGATACCGGAAATTTTGCCTCAACTGTATCCCAAACAACTTGGCTGTACCTATAGCGATATCTGAATATCCGGAAAAATCTCCATAAATCTGGAATGAGAACAAAACGGCTCCCAATAGCAAAGTACTAGCCGGGTAATTTCCATAGTTCCCGAATATGTCATCTACGACCAAGGCACAATTATCGGCTATCAGGATTTTTTTGAAAAACCCCCACATCATTTGTCGTATCCCATCTACAGCGTCGTTATACTCGAAGCTGCGAGGTCTCTCAAATTGTATCAACAGGTTAGTAGCCCGTTCGATAGGACCGGCCACCAACTGAGGGAAAAAACTAACAAATGCGAAAAAGGAAACGATATCTCTTGTTACCGGTAATTTACCTCTATACACGTCAATCGTATAACTTAAGGCTTGGAATGTATAAAAACTAATCCCGACCGGTAATAAGAGAGAAAGCGTAGAGATGTGCAATGAAATCCCTATATAAGAGAAAGCATCTATCAAACTATCCACAAAAAAGTCGTAATACTTGAAGAAAGAGAGTATCAGTAAGTTAAATATGACATTCGCAGCCACGATACCTTTATCGAACCAGCGAGGTATCTTCCCGGCCCTCGCACGTACTTCCTCTATTCCTATCCCACTCAGCCAACTACAGAAAGAGGTAAGGGCTATCAATGCCAAGAACCGGTAATCCCACCACCCGTAAAAAAGATAACTAACTACGACTACAAATAAATTCTGTAGTCGTAGTCGCTTTCCGAAGACAAGCCAATACAATAAAAATACGATTGGCAAATAAATCAAATATTCAATCGAATTAAATAGCATAATAACCGCGAAGATATATACTAATGCTTTATACCCTCGAACATCTCCGAGCGATCTTCTTTCGCTTGGGTGGATTTGGCCTTGAAACTATTAAATGTCCAACTCAACGTCAACGTGATTTGTGGATATTTGGGTTTGATACGTGTCAGGGAGCGTAAATCCGCTGTTTGGATATCGCTGATATATTTGGCAGAACGGAAAATATCCCGGAAAGCTAAGGTAGCGGTTAGTTTTCGGTTACATAGTTGCTGGCGAACGGCTACGTTCGCATACCAATAAGCGTCCGTACGGCCCTGCGTCGTTACGGAAGGGCCTACAAAACTACCATCCAATTGGATACGGGTGTATTTCCCCAGATTAAACAGGTTATTCCATAGGATATCGTAATTGGTGCTTGAGGTCGTATTTCCACCGGCGGCCTGTTCGTTCTTCACCTTATAGTGATAAACGTTTCCGTTGACCGTGGTATTCCACCAACGTACCGGATGCAGGCTGACGCTTAGCTCGATACCTGTTGAATAATCATGTCCTACGTTTGACATCGAGTCTAAGGTTACACCGGCTGAATAAGGTACGCGCAACCGCTCGATCTTATCTTTCCGATACCGATGAAAGGCGGTAGCGGATACCGTATTTTCCCCGAAATTCTTCCGGTAGTTCAATTCAAAGGAGTTGATGTACTCCGGACGTATATCCGGATTACCGATCTCGGCCGTATAAAAGTCGCGATACGTAATATAAGGCTCCATATAGAAAAGCTGCGGACGTGTGGTACGACGGGAATAGGAAGCCAACAAGCGATGCTCATTCGGGAACGTATAGCCCAAATGCACCGATGGGAAAAACTCAAAACGATTCTTCGTACGATCCGCTCCCTCCACGGAACTTCGCAAGACCGTATGCGTATGCTCTCCCCGAACGCCGGCTTGCGCCTCTAAATTCTTCCACGTATGGGAAAGAATCGTATAGATAGAATTCACCCCTTCTTGAAAATAAAACGTGTTGTAGATATCGTCACGCCAAAAGAACGTTTGTCCCTTGGGGTCCCACCATTCCATATTGTAATCGCCGTCTTCCAGATAAGAATAATATTGGTAACCCGCCTCTAGCTTACCTCCTTTCCCGAAAGGCAAGGCGTAATCCAGATTGATACGCATCGTTTCCCGATGCTCGGCCTCATAAGCACGGTGCCCCTGTTGGCGTTGCCCTTCCAAAGACATCAAGTCATTAAAGAAATATTCCAACGCATGACCGCCATATTTGTAATAGGCGCTACCGGAAAGCTCGTGCCCCTTATCGTTGAACTTATGCTGTACCGCCAGACTTCCCAAACCTATATTCTCATCATTATCATAATCATCTATGCTTCGATAATCTTCCGTCACCGGAGAGCCGCCCGCTACCGAACGGGTTTCCTTATAGTTCATCTCTCCCTTACGCTTATTTCCGCCATAGCCGCCCTCCAGATCCAACGCGATGGTTGTCTTGGGAAGATTCAGGCTCCAACCGCCTTTCAGCGTATAATGGTAACTGTCTCCCGTACGAGGCCCGACGGAATGCGAAGTCGTTGTTTGATCGCCAACCACCGTCTTCTTCTCTTGATCGAAATCACTCTTACGCATACGATCCGTCCACTGTCCGCCGATGTACCAACGGGAACGCTGATGTTGCTGTGCCAACAAGAAATCGACATGGCGGGAAAGCCACGTACTTCCCGAGAGATTCACCATCCCGCTCAATCCTCGCTGGGAATGCTTCTTCGTGATAATATTGATAATGCCCACGTCGCCTTCCGTATCATGCTTGGCGGAGGGCGTCGTGATAATCTCTATATTCTCTATATGCCCGGCCGGGACTTGCTCCAAAGCCTGTGTACCCGAGAAGACACTCGGCTTACCATCTATGTAAACCAAAAAGCCGCTGCTTCCACGAAAAGTAACATCGCCTTCCGCGTCTACCCGTATGGAAGGCGTATTCTCTAATATATCCACGGCGGAACCGCCTCCTCCCATCATATTGGAGGAAGCCTCGACCACTTTCTTATCCAACTTATAAACCAATTGGCGTTTCTCAGCCACTACCTCCACTTCGGCGATACCTACCTCCAAGGGACTCATCATCAACTTACCTAAATCCACCGGAGACGAGGCATCCAAGATGATATCATTCTTTGTAAACACATCATATCCCATCAGACGGACCATGACCACATAATTACCCGGAGCCACCTTAGTAAACGAGAAACGTCCTTGATCGTCCGGAAAAGTCTGTTGCAAAGGTTTTTCACTTCCCATCGCAAACAGAAAGATATCCGCATAATTAATCACTTGATTCGTAGAGGCATCTATTAACTGCCCCTTAATACGGGCATTCGGAGAAGTAGCCCACGAGAGCGCACAAATCACCCATAATAAGGCCAACATTAGTCCTATCTTTTTCATGATATTGAGAATTACAATTAGATTTCTACGCAAAAGTAACTAAATTCAGAATGTTACGGTAATTAATAGCGATCATTCTTGATATATTCTTTCCCGGGATCGTCCGAGTTCGAGTAGCGAAGCAAATGGTTTCTTCCTAGGGAAACAAAAGTTTCTTCAGTACAAAACTTTAGTTTTCTTCTATGAAAACAAATGTTTCCTATGTGTAAAACTTTTGTTTTATACCACAAAAAACCACAAATACTTATATATTAATATTTTATCTATATAAAGAAAGGAAGAAAAACGGACTGATTATATACGTAGAGTGTAGAAAATTCCTTTGACGGCATGGCAAAGACACTTACTAAAAGCGGGAAATGATGGTAGATAAAGACTTACTATTGTAGATGTTTTCCTATCTACAACAATAGGATAAATATTTTAAATTCAAATGATTATAAGGATAGTTGTAGATATTGTACATAATTTTGATTATTTACATATAATAGACCGGGCTTAGCTTTTATATCACTCAAGTCCGGCCTATCGGTTGAGACCTATCCCGCATTTGTTTGGATCAGAGTCCCAGCTTCTCAGAGATCTCCAACATCTTCTTGATCGGTTTGATGGCCTTCTTCTGTACCTCCTCGTCCACGAATATCTCCGGCATCTCGAACTTCAAGCAATTATATAGCTTCTCCATCGTGTTCAAGCGCATGAAATTACATTCGTTGCAAGCGCAAGTACTGTCGTTCGGAGGAGCCGGGATGAATTCCTTATCCGGACTCTGCTTGCGCATCTCGTGAATAACGCCACTTTCCGTCGCTACAATGAATTGTTTCGCGTCGGACTTAATGGTATGCTTCAGCAAAGCCGCGGTCGATCCTACGAAGTCTGAGACCTGTATAACCGGCTGCTTGCATTCCGGATGGGTGATCACTTCCGCGTTCGGGTACTGTTTCTTCAAAGATAAGATCTTCTCCAATGAGAATTGCTCATGCACGTGGCAAGCGCCATCCCAAAGCAACATATTACGTCCCGTGATGCTATTGATATAATTACCTAAGTTACGATCCGGACCGAAAATCATCGGTGTACCTTCCGGGAAGCTCTCCACGATCTGGCGGGCGTTCGTGGAAGTAACCACCACATCCGTGACCGCTTTCACGGCGGCGGTCGTATTCACGTAAGAGATTACCGTATGACCGGGATGTTGCTTGACGAACTCGGCGAACTCCGGAGCCGGACAACTATCCGCCAAGGAGCAACCGGCATTCAAGTCCGGTACCAGCACTTTCTTATCCGGGCAGAGGATTTTCGCTGTTTCTCCCATAAAGTGAACCCCACAAAGCACGATGATATCCGCCTTCGTCTTAGCCGCCCATTGTGCCAAGGCCAGACTGTCTCCCACATAGTCCGCTATATCTTGTATATCGCCTGTTTGATAGTAATGCGCCAAAATAATCGCATTCTTCTCTTTACGTAACTTGTCGATCGCTTCCTTAAGGTCTAAATCCTTAGGAACGGGCGCATCCATGTACCCGATTGATTGGTTTGTCAACATAGCCTTATATATTAATGATTCCTGTTTCTACTGCTCCCAATAGGCTTTTCACTATATATAAACAATATTATCCACAGAAAGTATTACTGATAATCTTCATCTTATCTAGTTTATCAACCTATTGTTCACAAAGCACAAAGGTATAAACTTTCTTCATTTATAGAAATAACAAGAAAGATTCTTATCTTTGCTGTCGATGGATGAGCTGTCGTGAACCATCAAGAGTTATCCACAATCATTATATTATATTCTTATTAATCTTTAATTTTAAAAATAAATATGATGAATATGATAGGCTGTTGAAATGGTTAATACATTTTTGTTACAATCTTTGGTTATTGACTTATTAAAGTCTGTGAACGGTTTATCAAAAGGATACCAACAGCATGGATGTCTATCTATAGATTGTAATTCTTATAGTTATAGACTTTATGAATATTTAGCTGTTTATTGTTGATAACCTTGATTGTGAAAAAATAGATCCTCCAGCAAGGCTGTCAATAGGTGTATAAGGGCTGTTGATAGCGCGTAATAAATAAGTGGCTTATTCATTTGCTAATTTGAGAAAGGGGGGTGTATGGACAAGTATTTGAATAAAGCAAGAAATATTTTTCATTTTATGTCCACTACTTATTAATAGCTTTTCAACGGCATATCCACGGATATTCGCTACTTTTGCGGTCAAAGATATTTGTTATGCGAAAATTAAAAGTAACCGAATTGAACCGCCTGACTCCCGAGGCTTTTAAGGATAGTAAGAAGATACCTTTAATCGTTGTTTTAGACCATGTTAGAAGTCTAAACAACGTGGGTTCCGTGTTTCGTACCTCCGATGCTTTCCGGGTAGAGGCTATTTATCTTTGTGGTATTACGGCTTGCCCTCCGAATGCGGAGATCCATAAGACCGCTTTAGGAGCGGAAGAAACCGTAGATTGGGAATATTTCAAGGATACCCCGGAGGCTGTTGATAAACTGCGCCAAGAGGGGTATACGGTATGTGCCGTAGAGCAAGCGGAAGGTAGTGTCATGTTAGATAACTTGCAGTTAGACAAAACAAAGAAATACGCTATCGTCATGGGTAACGAGGTAAAAGGCGTTCAACAAAATGTGGTTGATAACTGTGATATATGTATTGAAATACCTCAATACGGTACAAAGCATTCCTTGAACGTATCGGTTACTACCGGTATCGTGATCTGGGATTTCTTCAAGCAACTATCAGATTAAACCATTCTCAACCAATACGACGACCCGTTCGGTCATGGCATCTTTACCTTTCGGGTCGTATTCCGATTTCAGACTGGCTCCGAACATTCCGGCGAAGAAATTCCAAAAGCCCGCACGGAAACTTCCTAGATAGGCTTTCAATAAATTGTAACTGGATTGATTACATTCCCTATCGATCAGTTTGATAAGTAGCTTACCTTGCGAGAAGGATAATTTTTTTAGTTCCGGTTTATATTGGGCGAACAACTCTTTCTCCATCCGTTTCAAGTGGGCTTGGCGGGCCTTGTCATTCGGTAAGGTTTCCATGTATTCGTAGGTCTCTATCAACGTATCATACACCATCTTGGCATAGGGCAAAGTACGCTTTACGTCTCGTACCAACTTATTGTACTTCGCTTGTTCACGCTTATTCTTAAACTTAACTTGAGGATATATGAAAACTTCCCGAAGGTTGACGACAGCCATTGTATCACCTTCATACAGTTGAGCTTTCTGATAACCTTCCGGAACAATATTTGTCTTTACCGCCTGCGCCATCCCTTTAAAGCTACAGAGAGCGAGTAGAGCCAAAATACAATATATCCCTTTTCGTATCATATACCGCGAAAATATAAATACTGCGTGACTCTCAGCATCATTTATCTGTTAATAACTTGCTAAATGAATATAAAACATTACATTTGCGCAATTGACAACAACTTAAGAATATATTAACTATGAAGAAAGAAGAAATTACCGCCCTATTCGGAAAATTCGAATCCATTTCATGTGAGGTAGAAGGCATAGAATGCTGGAGTGCCAGAGAGTTACAACCTCTATTAGGATATGCCAAATGGGATAACTTTATCAATAATGTAGTGGTGAAAGCCAAAGAAGCGTGCCGGAATGCGGGAGAAAATATAGAGGATCACTTTCCCGATGTCGGGAAAGTGATTATTGTGGGGCATGGTGCTGAGCAACAAATAAATGACATCTTATTAACACGCTACGCATGCTACTTAATCGCACAAAATGGTGATAGTCGTAAACCACAAGTAGCTTTCGCTCAGACTTATTTTGCGGTACAAACCCGTAAGGCCGAGGTGATTGAACAACGCCTATTGGATTGTGAACGCTTAAAGGCCAGAGAAAAATTAAGTCAGACTGAAAAACAATTATCCGGAATCTTATACGAAAGAGGTATTGATAATAAAGGATTCGCGATTATTCGTTCTAAGGGAGATCAAGCTTTATTCAATTTAAGTACACAGATGTTGAAAAAGAGAATGAACGTCCCCACGAATAGACCTATCGCTGATTTTTTACCGACTATAAGTATAAAAGCTAAAGACCTAGCGACTGAAATGACAAACGTAAATGTGCAAGCGAAGGATCTATATGGACAATCTCCTATTGAAAAAGAACATATTGATAACAATACTGCTGTACGTGATATGTTATTGCAAAGGGGGATTAAGCCTGAACAACTTTCTCCTAATGAGGATATTAAAAAGGTACAGCGTAGGATAAATAAGGATAATAAGAAAAACTTGAAGAATAAGTAGAAACCATACAAAATCTTAACTATGAAATATCTATTGCTATCCCTGTTTGCGGGGGTATTTTCATTGTATGTACATGGTGTTGATAACTTACGTTTACCGGATGTTCGTAGCGTGGGAATGGGAGGGAATGTGGCGACGCAATCTATTTTATTCAATCCGGCCCTTATTGTCGATAAAGAGAAAAAATCTATTCACTTAGAATACTTTAATCGGTACATGTTGAAAGAACTGGGTACGATGTCCGGTAGTTTTTATTATCCGAATCAACTATTATCCGCAGGTGTTGATATCTCTGTTTTCGGGTTTGATAAGTACAGGGAGATGATGGTTCGTGTGCTGGGAGGAAAACGCTTGGGGGATCAATGGGCGTTAGGGCTTGGAGTTCACTATAGTTTCTTGCAAACTGATCTATTGGGAAATACAAGATCCAGACTGTCAACAGATATTGGAATCACTTTCTCTTCTATTGATAAGTTGTTAATAGGAATGTTAATAATGAATTTTCCTTCTGTTTCTATAGGAGATAAAGATATTGAAATAGAAGATTTTAATTATTATTTAATTCAAATAAGTTTTCAATGGGAGATTATAAACAGTCTGTTAATTACAGGAAGTGTAGGAACGGAAAATGAAAACCTAGTTGTTGGAAACTTTGGTCTTGAATACACCGCTTTCGATTCTTTTTTTATTCGTGCCGGAATACAGACCGCTCCTCTCCTGCCCTCTTTAGGAATTGGTTATAACTTTTCTTGCTTTACGATAGATGTAGCCTCTATTTACCATCCGATTTTAGGGATGAGTACCGGTCTTGGTTTATCATTCTCTTTTTAAATGATACTTAGCTATGAAACGATTGTTTATAATCTTGTCGATAATCCTGTTGATAAATAGTTATTACGCTAATTCTCAAATAGAATATTCTGTTGATAAGTGGATGGAGTATGTAGAGGAACTAGCCTTGGAAACCGAGGATACGGAGCGTATCGAAAGTTTGTATGCCGATTTATCTTATTTAACTGAGCATCCTTTTGATTTGAATGCCGTGACGGAAGAACAACTGAAGCGATTACCTTTTCTATCCGATCGCCAAATCGAGCAGCTACTTTCCTACCGGAAACGATACGGAAATATGGTTAGCATCTATGAGTTGAAGAATATAGAGGATATCGATTTTCAGACGATATCTCTTCTCCTTCCATTTGTTTATATAGGTGATAATCTTGTTGAAAAACGGTTGCTTACGGTTAAGAACCTGTTGAAATATGGTCGTAATGAATTACAAATCAGGTATGATCAATGTTTTCAACAGAAAAAGGGATATGGTGAACAAACGGACAGCATACTTTCGTTATATCCAAATCGTAAATATAGAGGAGAACCTTTCTATCACTCCTTACGTTATTCCTATACTTTCGAGGATCGTTTACAAGCAGGCTTCGTAGCCGAGAAAGATGCGGGCGAACCTTTTTGGAACGCATATCATAAAGGATATGACTTTTATTCCGCACATCTATTCCTAAAAGATATCAACTGGTTAAAAAGCTTGGCTATAGGGGATTACAAGATGTCTTTCGGACAAGGTCTGGTGATTAGCAATGACTTTTCTCCTAGTCGTACGGCAGTAGTCGCTCAAGCGGAGCGAAGGACAAATGGCTTCCGTAGGCACTTCTCAACCAATGAACAGGATTTCTTCCGAGGGGTGGCTAGTACGATCACGATTAAAAACTTGGATATAAGTGTTTTCTATTCGTACCGGAAAATGGATGCGGCCGTAGATAGCTTGACATTCACCTCATTAAAAACGGATGGACTTCATCGTTTACAACGGGATTGGGAAAAGAGGAAAATGATAACGATGCAGGTATATGGAGGAAATATCCGCTATGCTACATCTCATTTTCATGTAGGTTTAACGGCTCTCTCCTATTCATTCGGTAAGTTTAAGATGGACCCCGATCCAAAACCTTATAATTTGTTCTATTTCAGAGGTTCCAACAATTTCAACATCGGTGTTGACTATATGTTGAAAAGTAACCGTATTAAGTTTTATGGCGAAACTGCCCTTTCGAAAAACGGAGCTATTTCTACCTTGAATGCCTTGCAGTTAACACCCGCTTCTTATATATCTTTCTTGGTATTATACCGTTATTACGACCGCCGTTATCAAGCTTTGTTTGGAAATGCTTTCTCGCAAGGCTCTACGGTTCAAAACGAGCAAGGGGTTTATATGGGATTGCAATTAACCCCGATCGCCCGCTGGAAATTATCCGTTTATGCGGACTTATTCCGTTTTCCTTGGTTGAAATACGGGATAGACGCTCCTTCCGGAGGACAGGAATATATGGCTCAGATAGATTATACCCCTAGTAGAAACTATTCAGCTTATCTTCGTTATAAATACCGGCAAAAAGAAAAGAATGGAACTTTTGAAAATGATAATTTATTGAGAATCAATTCTTATAAACAACATCGTATTCGTTTTCAACAGGTTTATAACTTTTCTTCTCCTTTTATTTTTAAGACTTCCTTAGATGGTATTCTATTCGATGATCCTATAAAGAAACTTAATAAAGGAATTATGATATCCCAAAGTATAGGCTGGAAGCCCACTACCCTACCTCTTCAAATGGATGGTTATCTAGCGTGGTTTCATACGGATGATTACAATAGCCGGGTCAGTTCGTATGAGAAGAATATATTGTATGCCTTTAATATGCCCTCTTTTTATGGGGATGGGATGCGGTTTGCCCTTACCTTTCGTCTGGATATTTGGAAACGTTTATCCTTATCCGCGAAACTGGCTCACACCCATTATTGGGACAGGGATTTGATAGGTACTGATACGGAGGAGATAAGCGGTTCTGATAAAACAGATCTTTATGCTTTGCTTCGCTGGAAATTTTAGAGTAGATTTGCGTGGGTAAAAACAAACAGCGCTATGTCTACAATTCTTTTTGATAAAATTGTATTTGGCCCGATACATAGTCGGCGCCTAGGTGTCTCTTTAGGGATGAATTTACTTCCTACAGACGGGAAATTATGCTCTTTTAATTGCATTTATTGCGAATGTGGATTGAATGAGAATCATAGGACCCATAGTAAACTGCCTACTCGTACGGAAGTGAGGGAAGCCTTAGAGCAAAAACTAAGTTCCATGAAAGCGGAAGGGATCGCTCCGGATGTAATTACATTCGCCGGAAACGGAGAGCCTACGATACACCCGGAATTCGGTGGAATCATTGATGATACGATCGCTACCCGGGATCGATTTTTCCCTGATGCTAAAATCGCCGTACTTTCTAATTCTACGATGCTCCAGAAAGAGGAGGTCTTTCAAGCCTTGAATAAAATAGAGGATAACATATTGAAACTGGATTCTGTATTAGACAGTCGGATTCGGCAGATAGACGTACCTAATTCTCCGGCGTTTAATTTCGAGTCTTTATTAAAGCAATTATGTCGTTTTAACGGAAACTTGATTATACAGACCATGTTCTTGAAGGGGGAATTAAACGGGGAATCGGTTAATAATATGACAGAAGAGGAGATAGCGGGCTGGATCTCCGCCTTAAAACAAATCCGTCCGAAACAAGTCATGATTTATACGATAGATAGGGAGACCCCGGTTAAAGCTTTGAAAAAAGCTACTAAAGAAGAATTAGATGCGATTGCGGAACGGGCCCGGAAGGAGGGTTTTGACGTGACGGTATCTTATTAAACTAACTAATTTAGAGAAACACAATAAGTAGTATGAGAACATTCAGTAAAAAGAAAAAATTGCCTCGACTCTTGACGCTTTGTGGAGCGGTAGCGGTCTCAGCATTGCTAGGAGGATGTGGGCAGAGCGGTGTTCCGGCGGAATCTTTCGATCGGTCGGATTATTATACCAGAGGTATCGGTTCGTATCCGGGAGATCCGGGGGAGGATTTCTCTCCTTCATTACGTCCGGATTATTCCACGTATCGTAACATAGCTCTTTTGCGTAGCGCTTACAACTCCTCCAGTTATGATTACAATCTAACGGCTCAACTGGTGACGGATGGTGTTATTAGCGATAAACAACCTCAGTATCTCGATCTCTCCACGCAAAATGGGGATATCGCTCGTCGTGAGCGTGAGTGGATGATCGATCAAGGTCCTTATTCTCGTAATGCGGTTACAGGCGAGGATGCCTATTTCCTGTTCACGCTGAATAACTGGAAAGAGAAAGCCGACAAGGTACAATTTCGCGGCAGCGTGGCTTATGACGAGAATAAGATTAAGGATGGATATGAGATTGTTTGCGAGGGATCGAATGATGGAAATACTTGGACGGAATTGGCTGCCTTAAAGGGTAAAGGTATGCCGGGTAAGGCCAGCAAGTATAAGGCCCATTCAGACCCAAATAAAAATAGCTGGGATCCGGGTACGTTGCCCACCCGTATGTTGAATGAGACTTTGACATTCGATCAACCGGGTGAATATGCTTATTATCGGATGCGATTGAAAATGGAAGGTGCCGCTTATTGGGCATTCTTCGAGATGAATTTCTATAACCAAGATAAGTTGATAGATTTGCTTCCTTCCAAATTCTTTAATAGCGCTTGGATGAGTGCCACGACAGGAGAGGAGTGGGTCTATGTGGACTTGGGTAGCCAATCCGAATTTGACAAAGTAAAATTGCATTGGATCAATAAAGCGATCAAGGGTAAGATTCAAGTTTCCGACGACGCGAAACAATGGGTTGACATAGCGAATCTTCCGGGTGGAGATGCTAATCTGGATGAGATCAAGCTAAAAGGAAAGGGCCGCTACGTACGGGTATGGATGGAGCAACCGGCTAATGACGGACGTTATATCTTAAGCGAGATAGAGGTGATGGGTAAAGGTGGCTTGCTTGCCCAACCGGCTGCTGCTCCGGCTTCTACAAAAGACGAGATCCGTTTGTCGGGCGGAAACTGGAAAGTACAACGAGCTTCCGAGGTAACCGCTTCTGGTGAGGAAATATCGAAACCTTCTTTCTCTCCGGAAAATTGGATCGTGGCGACCGTACCGGGAACGGTATTGAGCAGTTATAAGAATATCGGAGCTATCCCGAATCCGAATTACGCGGATAACTTGATGCAGATATCCGAGTCATTCTTCAACTCTAATTTCTGGTATAGGGATGAGTTTGAGGTACCCGAAGGATTCAAGCAAGATCGTTTGTTCTTGAATTTCGATGGTATCAACTGGAAAGCGAATGTATATTTAAACGGTAACAAGATCGGCCGTATCGAGGGAGCGTTTATCCGAGGTGTATTTGACGTTACAGACAGGGTCGTACCGGGTAAGAACGTTGTCGCGGTGGAGATCATCAAGAATGAGCATATCGGCGCTATCAAGGAGAAATGTGAGAAGAATACGGATTTCAACGGTGGTATCTTAGGCGCTGATAACCCAACCTTCCACGCTTCGATCGGTTGGGATTGGATCTCGACGATCCGTGGTCGTAATATAGGTATTTGGGATGATGTGTACTTGACTTCTACAGGCAAGGTAACGATTCAAGACCCGTTCGTACAGGTTGTATTACCGTTGCCGGATACGACTTCCGCTACCTTGACTCCGGAAGTGATCGTGAAGAACCATGATGCCGCTCCAGTAAAGGGTGTATTGACAGGAAAGATCGGCGATATCACTTTCGAGCAACCGGTAGAATTGGCCGCAAACGAGGAGAAGACGGTTACTTTCGATCCAAATAGCTTCAGCCAATTGAAGGTTCAGAACCCACGTCTGTGGTGGCCTAAAGGGTACGGATCTCCTTATTTATACGACGCTAATTTCACCTTTAAGGTAGGCGATAAGGTATCCGACTCTGAGGATTTCAAGGTAGGTATCCGACAAATGACCTTCAACGAGAATAATAGCATCTTGAGTCTCTTTATCAACGGGCGTCGTTTTATCGGCCGTGGCGGTAACTGGGGATTCGGTGAGTCTAACCTGAATTACCGGGGTCGTGAGTACGACATCGCCGTGGCTTACCATGCCGATATGAACTTTACGATGATGCGTAACTGGGTAGGACAAATCGGCGACAAGGAATTGTATGAGGCTTGCGATCGTCATGGTATCATGATCTGGCAAGATTTCTGGTTGGCGAATCCTTCCGACGGACCCGATCCTTATGATCCGGAGATGTTTATCGCCAACGCAGAGGATTATGTGAAACGTTTCCGTAACCATGCCTCTATCGGTATTTATTGCGGGCGCAACGAGGGCTTCCCGCCGGAGCAGATCGACAAGGCTTTACGCCGTATCGTGAAAGAGGATCATCCGGGCTTACATTATATCTCCAGCTCGGCGGATGAGGTGGTAAGTGGCCATGGCCCGTACCGTGCGCTTCCTGTTAAAGAATACTTTAGCTTGAAGAATGGTAGTGATAAGTTCCATAGTGAGCGGGGTATGCCCAACGTGATGAATTACGAGAGCTTGGTTCGTACTTTCTCTCCGGAAGCGCTTTGGCCGCAAAACGCTCAATGGGGGCAACATGATTATACGATGGAAGGCGCCCAGTCTTGCGCTTCTTTCAACGCTATCATCGAAAAGGGCTTCGGTAAGCCGAACAACGCCAAGGAATTCGCCGATCTGGCTCAGTGGGTAAACTATGATGGTTACCGGGGTATGTTCGAATCGAGAAGCTTGAACCGTAAGGGATTATTGCTGTGGATGACGCATCCGGCATGGCCTTCTATGGTATGGCAGACTTACGATTATTATTTCGAGCCTACCGCCGCTTACTTTGGTTGCAAGAAGGCCTCCGAGCCTCTGCACATTCAATGGAATCCGGTTACGGACGAGATCGAGGTAGTGAACTATAGCGCCGGCGTACGTAATGGTTTGACGGCAAAGGCTCAAATCATCAATATGGACGGTTCTATTTCATGGGAAAACGAGGTTTCCGTGGATAGTAAGGAAGATACGACCAACAAATGTATGAAACTGGATTTCCCAGCTAGCGTATCCAGCGCTCATTTCGTCAAGTTGACGTTGACCGAGAACGGTAAGATCGTATCGGATAACTTCTATCTGCGTGGCGTAGAGGAAGGCAACTACCAAGCTTTGCGTGAGATGCCAAAGGTTACTTTACAATCCAACGTGACAACTAATAAGGGTAATGACGGTACTTGGACCGCTACCGCTACCTTAGAGAATACTTCATCCACCCCGGCTCTGATGATCCGTGTGAATGTAGTGGGCGAGAAGGATGGCGAGCAATTCCTCCCCGTTTTCTATAGCGATAACTATTTCTCATTGCTCCCGGGCGAGAAGAAAGAGATCAACATCCATTGGAAAGATGTAGATACGAGAGGCGAGACCCCGAAGGTGGTTATCTCCGGTTATAACGTAGAGTAATAGATAGATTAATCCTCTAGGTCAAAAGATTTTGATCTAGGGGATTTTTTATATCCAAATGCATACCTTTGTGAAAATTTTATCTTTAACTACATGTGAGAATTGAATATGAATTTGAAGGAATATCTTAATAAACCTATGTACGCTATAGATAGACCATGGGTGATCGTTCTGTTAAACTCGATGGTAGTGGCGTTAATACTCGCTATTTTCGAGCCTTTTCACTATCGGCTAAATAGCGTGATACAGTTTTGGGTATTATGGTGTTTCGTAGGCTTGACATTTATATTCTCTGTTGTCGCTTTTGTCTTGTTTCCTAAATTATTCAAACGTTTTTATGATCCTGAACGATGGACTATTGGTAAAAACTTACTACATTGTTCCTGCTTTTTGTTATTTTTGGGACTCGCTTGTTTCATTTATGACTATTACTTCTTGATGCGAATGGACTTTTGGAGTGATTTAGATACGACTATTTTTTATAAAATGTTGCTTATAGATGTGTCAGCGGCGATCACGATTGTTATTATTCCCCTTATTTTCGGATTTTTCATTATAGAGAATAATGCTTTGAAACGTAATTTGCAAGAAGCGAAAAGGATGAATAAACTATTATCCGAACGAAATATACAAGAAGAGAAAGGGGGTGATGCCATAACCCTGTCCGGCGATACAAAAGAATCGATTTGCGTACTTCCGGATAATATTATGTATATGGAATCTTCTGGTAATTATGTAGATGTCTGTTATAGAGAGGAAGGGAATATGAAGCATAAACTTCTCCGTTCCACGATCAAGCAAATGGATGAGATGATGGAGAAATATGGTTGTTTTGTCCGTTGTCACCGGGCTTATATCGTAAACGTGAATAAAATCATGAACATAAACGGTAATGCGCAAGGCTACCGTTTGAATTTGGAGGATACACAACAAGAGATTCCTGTCTCACGTACCTATCTAAAAGACTTTAAGAGTTTTCTTAATAAGGAAAACTAGGTTGTATTTTATCCCTAAAACTTGTGATAAGGCACAGATTTCCATGTTTTATCACCAAATCTTGACATCTATCCCTATTGTTTGACTGGCTTTTTTACCCACTTTATATTTGCTGAAAAATCAATTGCAAAAATAATCAGCGATATGGAAAAGTCAGTAGTAAAAAAGATTCTTATTAATGTTATGTTGTTATTATTTGTGGCTGTCAATGGATCGGCGCAATTTATCACCGGCTCAATTACGGATCGTCAGGGTTTACCCGTGGAATTTGCTAATATAGTATTGTTATCTGTTCCGGATTCTTCTTTCCTTCAAGGTACGGTTAGTGATGAGAGTGGTAGTTTTCGCATTCAAACAGGAGATTCTATATCTATACGAACTTATGTGATCAAAGTATCTTCGATCGGTTATCAAACCATCTACCGAGATACACGAGCCGGTAATATGGAAAATATCGTTTTGTCGGATGAGGCGATCTTGTTGGATGAGGCCGTTGTCATAGGGAAACGACCGGATTTCCAGATCAAAGACGGTACCTTGACAACCCGCATAGAAAACAGCCTGCTAAGCAAATCCGGGACAGCGAACGACGTATTGAAGTATATTCCCGGCATACAAGGCAAAGAGGGGGAGTTTCAGGTGTTCGGTAAAGGTATTCCTGTTATATATATCAATGGACGTGAAGTAAGGGATCTCTCCGAACTGGATCGTCTTAGCTCTTCTGAGATTCGTCAAATAGAGGTGATTACTAATCCGGGATCACGTTATGGGGCGGAAGTGAAATCGGTTATCCGTATTAAGACTATAAAGCGTGAAGGTGAAGGGATGAGCTTTGAGGCTCGCTCTACTTGGGGACAGTCGCAAAACACGGATTTTACGGAACAATTGAATTTAAACTACCGTCATAATAATCTGGATGTATTTGCTATGTTTCAATATGTGCATAACAACTATTTGCTCATCAATAATGTAAGTCAGCAAGTATATGTCGATACGCTTTGGCGGCAAGAGAATCGGATGGAGCAGCATTCATTGGATAATGATTACCGGGGAGAGCTGGGAGTGAATTATCAAGTTAACGATAACCATTCTTTGGGTGTCCGTTATATAATGTCTGCCTCTCCAGAAAATAAAATAGGGGGACAAACAGAAAGTCGGATTGATGCCAATGATGATTTCTATGACTATTTATTGAGCGAGAGTTATAGTACGACCGTGAAACATCCAGCTCACCAAATCAACGTTTATTATTCGGGAGCCGTAGGGAAGCTTTCTTTGGATTTCAATGCGGATATGCTAAGGAGCGAAGCGAGGACAGGAAATGAGGTAATAGAAAACAGTCAAGAGCAAGAAAGTCGTATCGTGACCTCCACTAATAATGTGGACAATAAGTTATACGCCGCTAAATTGATTGCTTCCTATCCATTAGCAGGTGGTAATTTGAGCCTAGGCTCGGAGTTTACCAGTACCCGCCGTACAGACTTATTTACTAATCCACAGGAAATCCTTCCTACAACCGATAGCCATATCCGGGAAGATCGTGCGGGAGCTTTCGCTGAATATAGTAAGTTTATCCGTATCGCCTACCTAAATATGGGTTTGCGTTATGAACATGTTTCAACAGAACGTTCCTATGATAATTTTTTTCCAAATGTCTCGTTATCCACGCAAATAGGAAAACTACAAACCCAACTTGGTTATACGACGAAAACGAAACGCCCTACTTACGCTCAATTGTCAAGTAATATGAACTATATCAATCGGTTTACCTATATGAACGGTAATCCGGCGTTAAAACCTACAAACCTACACGATATCACTTTATCAGGCAGTTATGATTGGTTTCAATTTATGTTGAGCTACCAGAGAGAAAAAGACGTTATTCTTTATATGACGGATCAATATGAGAAAAATCCCGCTATAACGATCATTACGCATCGTAATTATGACCGGATTGATAACGTATCGGTGTTTTTGATAGCGTCTCCTATTATAAAGAAGTGGCATCCTCAACTCACGATAGGTTTACAGAAACAATGGATGGATATTGAGCATAATAGTAGGATGCTTTCTATGGATAGACCGTTGTTTATCGGCCGGTTTAACAATGGAATTCAATTTCCTTATGGATGGACACTACATGTAGATTTGTTTTTTCAGGGTAAAGGTGATTTCCAAAATATTTATATCAACAAGAACGTGTTTATGATGGATGCCTCGCTCACTAAGTCTTTCTTTGATGACCGTCTTTCCTTTAATCTACAAGGTATTGATCTTACGCATGGGCGTAAAGATGGCAACGTGATTTATAACAAACACATGGATCTGACGGTGAATAATGTAACCGATAGCCGTGAGGTACGACTGACCGTTCGCTATAAGTTTAATACGACCAAAAATAAGTATAAGGGAAAAGGAGCCGCTGAGGAGGAAATAAGAAGGCTCTAAGAAACCCGTCTCTATGGGGTATTTCTCATTTATATAGTAGCCTCGATCACTACGAGGCTACTATATGAATATTGCTTTTATAGCTTTATATAAATCTTCTTCTTATACAAGAAATATCCCGGTATCCAGTTTAATACCACGAAGAAGATAGCCCAAGCCAGCGATCCTCCGAAATCGCCGAATACCGGCCTGAACAGATCCATATACATAAAGGCGGAGATACCGCTCATTCCCAGCAATACGGCCAATATATCCCCTTGTACATACAGATACAACGGGTTGATACCGAACGACTCAAAGAATAACGTCCATTTCTTCTTCCCGTTTATATCGATGATCCAGATTAATAAAGCGAGGAATAAGGAGGCGAATCCGCAAGTTACCAAGACGAACGTGCTACTCCATATCTTCTTATTGATCGGGCAGCCGTAACTTAGTAAGAAACCGGCAAAAAGAATAATCGTACCGAAAATGAAGATATTACGGATAATCAACTCATTGTTCTTTTTACAATCCTGTATTACCTTTCCTACGTAGAAACCGAGTAATACATGCGCTATGCTACCGATGCAGCTCAAGAGCCCTTCCGGATCAAAGGCGATCCGTGTACCATCTGCCATATCATCGTGATACATATGCGATGTACCGAATAAAGTTCTGTCCACGATCGCTATAATGCTATCCTCCGACATTTCCATACTATGCGTGAAACCTAGTAATGCCCAGTAAAATATCAATATACCAGCGGCTACCTGCAAAATATACTTATGATTAATCGCTAATCCTATCAACGACCCGAAGCCGTATGCCAGCGCCAACCTTTGCATCACCCCAAGGATACGTAAATTCTGGAAATCGGTAAATCCATTGTAGCAAACATGCCCGAACAGATTCAGCCCTAATCCCACGAGGAATATCAATACCGTGCGTCTCAATACTTTCGTCACGCTTTCTTTCGACAGCTTGAAGTTATATTTCCTAAGCGAGAAAAACATGGAGACCCCCATGATGAACATAAAGAACGGAAATACCAAATCGGTGGGAGTGAGGCCGTTCCAACGTGCATGCTCTAAAGGCGTATATACATACTTCCATGACCCGGGGTTATTTACCAAAATCATCCCCGCGATCGTAATTCCCCTCATCACGTCAAGGGATAATAGTCTTCCGGATTGTTGTGCCATATTGATAGTAGATTAAAAAGTTACCAATGAAAGTCCAAAGATAATGGAATTTCCTACAATATCCCTGCCTTCGGGAATACTGTTTTTAGTATATTGAAAATCAGATGTATAAAAACATGTACATGTTTTCGGAAAAACACGTACGTCTTTTTTCGGAAACACGTACGAGAATTTATGAAAACACGTACGTGTTTTTCCAAAAAGATGATGGAGATATCCAAGCGATAAGAATTTTATACAATAAGCCTAATAATCAATTATTCTTTAAGGTTTGATGAAAAATATGCCTATCTTGCGCATAGAATCTAAAGATAGGAACCGATGAGGCATTTGCTTATTCTGATATTACTATTATCCACGCTCTCTTTTATAGGTTGTAAAGATGAGAGCGAGGCTACATATCTAATTGATCGTGCGGAATCCTTGTTGAAATCCGATCCGGATAGTTCCCTTATCCTATTAGATAGCATAGCCGTGCCCGATAATTTGAGTGATAAATTATTGGCTCGTTGGTGTATGCTATCCGGTAAAGTGGCGGACACGTTATATACGGATCTGCCCTACGTACAGCAATTGCGGCGTGCGCAAGCCTATTACGAGTCGCACGGAACGGGGCAGGAGCAAGCGAGGATCGGTTTGTACTTGGGGCGTTCGTATGTGGAGGATAAGGATAACGAGCTGGCTATGAAGGCTTATTTACAGGCGTTGGATATCGCTTTACGTTGTCATGACTATAATCAAGCCGGGTATATTTGTAGCTATATGGGAGACTTGTATCATTTTGACGGTGACTATTTATTAGGAAAAGATAAATATAAAAAAGCGGAACAGTACTTTCGAAAGGTCGGAAATATGCGGAGCGCAGCTTTCGCTTTGCGGGATGTGGGACGTATGTATGTTTTTGCGGATTCGTCAGAGGTCGGGTTGAGATATTTGCTAGAAGCTGATACTATTATAGCGGAACTAGAGGATTCTTCTGATATAGGATATATATCCAATGGGATAGGAAATGTTTATAGTGTGTTAGGCAATATAGAACTCGCTAAGCAATACTTATGGAAATCAATAAATGTTTCTGAATTGGATAATGCTCCAGACTATTCCGCTTTAGCTGGTGTCTATATAGAAGAAGGAGATTTCAAGAATGCTCGCCTATGTTTAGAGCAAGCGAACATCATACCAACCCTAAATGAAAATACGCATATCTCCATAATTTATAATTATTATGAACTGGAAAAAGCAGAAGGTAATATAGAAAATGCTTTAACCTATTTAGAGCAATATAATGAAGCCGCAGATTCTATCTTAGCATTACAAAATAAAGCGAATATCGTAAAGACAGAAAAAGAGTATAATCATTTAAAAATATCGTTAGCAAATACCCAATTAAAGGTGGATAAACAATGGACTTTTATACTTCTTGTTACTTCTATTACTGTTTGTCTATTATTGTTATTCGTTTATCAGTTGCAAATGAATAAGAAAAATAAGAGAATATATGTCCAGCAAATCGATATTGAGCAAAAGAATATTGAATTATTGAAACTGCAGAATAGCTTGAATATAAAACAACTTGAGCTTCAGGATTTATTCGATAAGTTATCAAAAAAAGATGAATTACTCAATATATCTGATTCTAGAGCGAAGTTAGAGGAGCGATATGAACGAACGAAACAAGAAGAAAAATCCATTATCCAGAGAATCGCAGAACAGCGTAATAATCTGTTTTTATCATCTATGATAGCAAGGAAAGTGATTAAACTATCCCAAAAAGTAATTCCTGGTACGACAAAATCCCCTCTTTCAGAAAAATATTGGCGAGATATTATTACTCAAGCAAATGAGGTCTACCCATCTTTAGAAAAGAAATTCTCTGAGTTCAATATGACTCTTGCGGATTTACGCTATTGTTATTTAGTTTTATTTCATTTAGATACGATCAGTGAGGCTATTCTATTAAACATTCAGCCGGATTCTGTAAATAAGCGTCGCCAACGTGTACGTCAGAAGCTAGGAATTATAGGGGAGGAGCTAGATTTGTATACCTATATTATTAATATGATGTAACTTTTTGTTTATTAGATAGATATATGTATATATCCATGAAATGTTTGTCCTATTCATGAATTTATAATTTATTAATTATCAGTAAATTATAAATTGAGTTTGTCCGTCACTTATTAGCCCTTTTTCTTTGTTATTCGAGCTATTAGCCTGTTCTTCGCATCCAAATCAAAAAATGAGATGAGAAATGAAATTATTTAAATTTTTATTTGTAGTAATGTCTTTGTTAAGTGCTATTCCCTGTTTTGGTAGGCGGGTTCACTTAGATGGTAACTGGAAGCATTCAAAAAAATCTATTCTCGTAGATTTGCCTATGGACGCTTCTATTGAAGAAGCTAGTGGAGAACTGATAGTGAACTTCCATGAAAATGTAGGTAATGTGCGTGTTATCGTTACTAGTTCTACGGGAGAAGTGATCTATAATGAAATGGTACAAACGAGTACTATGCCATCTTTGGTAATACCTTTAAAAGATCAAGAAAAAGGTGTGTTGCAAATAACAGATGGTTATAACAATGTATATGGATTCTTATTTCTATAGATTTTATTAATTAAAATATTAATTATAAATAATAGTTATTATGAAAAAATAATTAAAATAATGTTTTCCTTATCAGTATTATTATTAATGTCTTGTGTAGAGGAAATAGATTATAGTTTACCAAGAAATGAAGTAAGCCGTAATATTACCACTGTTAGTAGTGATACAATAACAAATCATGAATTATTAGAAGAATTTAGTAAGGCATTAGCTTATAGTTTAGATTCTTCAATAGAATTAAGGCGTATTATTAAAAATGAAGCTTTAAAGATGTTTGATTATGATTATGATGTATTATATTTATCTATTAATTCTTATAGATTAACTTCTGGAAAAACGGTTGATGAATTAATGAGCTTGTATATGGATATAACTAGATTAGAAAAAATAAAACAATTATTTTCAACCTTAACTATATTTGTACCAGAATTGCCTGATAACAGTTTTTCTGCTGAACTTTGGAATGTGGAGAGTGAAGTTCCATATACAGCTTTAAGAGTTAAAAATAGTAATGATGTAATGGGCTATGGAGTAAATAAAGAATTCTTAATACCATCAAATGAAATTCCTAAATATCCTATTGTAGTAGTGAAGTTAAATGAAAGAGTGGTTTCTGTAAATAAGGCTCAAAGGAATTTGTCACCGATGAGTATTATAAATCCTGATATTGTATTCTTTAGTGATGTATTTGATAATACAGAGAATGCTTCTTCAGTCATACAGAATAGAAATTTTTCTAGTGGTGATACTAGAGATCGCACAGGATCAATACCTGAAAATATGAAAAAGGTTTATGAAGCCTACGACGTATTTGCTGCAACAAATGAATGGCCGAGAGATTATATATATTATGGCTTGACTCCTCAACAGCCAAAAGGACCTTTCAATCGAGATTTTAAGGAAAGTTTGGTGTATTTTAAATTATTAGGAGATCCACGTACAGTTATGAACAAAATTTGTGATCAAAGTGAAGATCCTAGAATTGATGGAAATACTCATCAAGAAACAGGAGGTGGTCGTCCCGGAGGTAGTACTATTCTTACACCATGGACAGACGGATCACTTGAATTTATAGTAAAAGTGTATGTTGCAAATCAAGCTGGTATAGGTAATGAATATATTAACAATTTTATAGTTAAACCATCTGCATTGTTTAAAATAACACCAAAAGATCCGCTTAGTAGTAAATTCGAAGTTAAATCAATAGAGTTAACAGATGGAATAGCTTTGGACCTTCCATTATTCGAATGGAATATAGAGAATTATGGTGCAATAATAAAAATAGCGATAGAAGAACTAGATATTAGTGAAACTATTCAAAGTGTAGAATCTTCAACAGCTACATTTGCAACTAATTTTGGATTTGATCCATCTTTTGGAGAAAAAGTAAAGATTGGTTTAAAATTTGGAGCTACAGCAACTACATCAAAAACAGTTTCATATACAGTTACTAAAAGTTTAGCTAGTGATGAATTAGGTCAAGTTATTGTTAATTTTGAAGATAAAATTCTAAAATCAAAGAAGAATTTATCAACTGGAAGGGATTGGAAACCTGACTATACAGATAAATATAGGACTGGATGGTATCAATTAGCACTAAGTCCATTAAAATATAATTAATTTTTGTGGTTTGATATTTTTTTGACTGTAATATGTAGAGATAATCTTAAAAATAATATCTATATTTAAGATAGAATGTACGAACTGATTCTGTTAAAGTAGGTAATTGATAAATAAGAATTATATTTATATAAAATTATTGTAATATGAAACAGGTAATCTATTTTTTATTTAGTATGTTATTATTTTTGTCTATATCTTGTAATAAAGGTGAAGATATTTCTTTTGAAGAAACTCCTTACTATTTGGGGTACTTTGAAGGAAAGGTGAATAGTCAAGATATTTCTATAGCTAATCAGTCGAACTCTCATTCTTTTATTGATCATGGAAATTTTTGGCAGGAGGTAAATACCGATTTAAGCGGTTTCTATTGGGAGATACCATTAGGAGTGCATATCTCTGACTATCCTTATCCTATGCTGAGGAT
The DNA here is from genome assembly GCF_003635435.1 of Parabacteroides sp. AF21-43. Taxonomy (NCBI): domain Bacteria; kingdom Pseudomonadati; phylum Bacteroidota; class Bacteroidia; order Bacteroidales; family Tannerellaceae; genus Parabacteroides; species Parabacteroides sp. AF21-43. The sequence continues at coordinate 126,470 of NZ_QTMG01000004.1, forward strand.
CTCATTGATTCCATTGAGAGAAGGAGAATATCTGATCGATAAGGGTAAATTATTGAATGAAGAGATAGAATCTACTGTTAGGATCACGAAAGATGACGCTAAAATAGTGTATCATCCACTGAAATCTTCATTTCGGATACAAGTGGATAGTATTCGTTTTCATGAGGGAAGTGGTACCCCTTATATTGAAGGGAAGATGGAAGGCATCCTATATAATATAGAGAATTCGGAAGATTCGATCGTCATAAAAGATGCTATATTCGGAATACACTAACTTGGAGCCGAATAATGATATAGAAGCAATATTTAGATTGAATGGGAGTTCTATATCATGATATGTCGAACTTTTATTCAATCTAAATATTAATATTAATACCTTGTAAGTAATGAAGAAGTTGTTTGTTCTGTTAATATTGCTTTTATCTTTTGGTCGATCGCAGGCCGCTGATATAGAAGCTCGTACCGGAATACTAGGAGGAGATGGATGGGGGCTTCAGACGGGGGCGTATATAAACTTTCCACAATCACGGTTGTTTTCTATACAAACGGGATTGTTGCTGCATACCGCAGGGAATTCGTTTTCATATGGAGATGATTGGAATATTGATTTTTTTGTACCCGTGTATGCTTCTTTTCATATTCCGTTGAGCGATAAAGTGAATCTCCGATTAAATGCGGGTGCTTACACCGGTAGTGGTGAATATTGGAATCTGGGAGCTACGGCGGCGGCCGGTATAGAGGTAAAAAGATTTTATGTGGGAGTGAACTATTTCCAGAATTGTGTCAATGACCGGGATTTGAAATTGGGGTTGTCGGTTGGATATAAATTCACATTATTTTAATCTTTTATATATTTTGAGGATAGGGGTATTTGAGCGTTTCCTGTCTTACGATAAAAACAACGAGAATTATGGAGTCAACAAGTAAAAAACAGAATACCCCTAAACTTTGGTACTGGGGGGAACCTAAAGGAGGAATGAGCCTTGAGGATTGTGAGAAAATAGTAAAAGAGATCCCGCATTTTGACAGGAAAACCCGGCTTGCGGATATGTATATAGCTTTTGTTTGACAGCAAGGGTTTCATTGTGGCATTTAACATAAAGAAGAGAGCCTGTTTTTATACATCGCTCTCTTTTTTTTATAACTTAGCCCCCAATTACTAAATCGAAGAACATGAAAAAGACTTTTTTATTAGCGATAGCCTTGTTGTGCTTTTGCGCCCCGATGAGCTTATTCGCACAAAAACAGCTTGCTTTCAAGGATGGGAAATTCAAGATCGTCCAATTTACAGACATTCATTGGGATCAGAAATCATCTAAATGCGCTAAGACAGTCGCTACGATACAATCCGTATTAAAGGCGGAGAATCCGGATGTGGCAATGCTGACGGGCGACGTGGTGACAGCAAACCCCGGTTTGGAAGGATGGAAGTCGGTGATCGGGATCTTTGAGGAGGCCAAGATACCGTTTACGGTCATGATGGGAAATCATGACGCGGAGATCGTCCCCAAGGACGAGATTTATGCCATGCTTAGTAAATCACCTTATTTTATGGGCGAGAAGGGACCGGGTGATATCCATGGAGCCGGAAACTATGTGGTACCGGTCTACAGTTCGGACGGAAAGAAACCGGCGGCCTTATTGTATTGTATCGACTCCAACGATTATCCTACGCTGAAGGATTATGGCACGTATGATTGGATTCATTTCGACCAGATCCATTGGTATCGTGAGCAAAGTATGCGCTATACCAAGGAAAATGGCGGCAAACCGTTGCCAGCCTTGGCTTTTTTCCATATTCCTCTGTTGGAATATAATGAGATCGTTGGGGCGGAGACTACATTAGGACAGAAAGAAGAGGGAATCGCCTCTCCCAAGATCAACACGGGCTTCTTCGCTTCCTTGGTGGAAATGAAGGATGTGATGGCTACTTTTGCCGGGCACGATCATGATAACGATTATATAGGAATGTTATATAATGTGGGGCTAGCTTTCGGGCGTGTATCCGGATGGGACGCTTATGGAGATTTCGAGCGGGGTGGCCGTATCATTGAATTGCGTGAGGGCAAGTTTGAGTTTGATTCATGGATTCGTACCTCGTCCGGAAAGGAATATACGTATTATTATCCGTCTGGCCTGACCTCTAAGGATGAGGAAACGATGGAATTCTTACCCGCCAAAACGGTAGAACCTAAAAAGCACGGGGTAGCTTATACCTATTATGAAGGTAAATTTAAACATACGGATCAGATCGTTTCCGGGACAAAAGTGAAAGAGGGTACGATGAAAAATATCTCTATTCAGGAGGCTCCGGCCAAGGATCATTTCGCTTATGAGTTCCGTACGTTGATAAATATCCCTGAAAAAGGTGTATATCGCTTTTATACGTATTCGGATGATGGTTCCAAACTATTTATAGACGGGAAAGCTATTGTTGATAATGATGGCTCGCATAACGCTCGTATAGCGAAAGGAAAGGTGGCGTTAGACGCTGGTTTCCACGAATTACGTGTTTTGTATTTCGAGGATTATATGGGCGAGGCCTTGGAGGTCGGGGTTTCCAGCCGTAAAATAAAGGAAGCTGTCTTACCAGAGGACTGGTATTATTTACCGGAATAAATATCCAGTTGTAGAGACGCAGCATGCTGCGTCTCCCACTGTCTGATAGTATCTTAGTCTTGTACGGCAGCTTTCGCTTTCTCTACTGCCTCATTGATATTACTGCAAATATTTTCTGCGCCAATCTTCTTATCGAATCCGGATTTTGTCAATACACGGTGTACATGTTCATTGACCCCGGAAAGTATCATATGGATATGCTCTGCCTCGGAAAGACGGAAAAGACTTTCCAAGTTATGCAGACCGGTAGAATCTATGAACGAAACCTTACGCATACGGATGATGCGGACTTTCGGTTTATCTCCCATACTTTTCATGATGCCGTCGAACTTATTCGCTACGCCGAAAAAGAACGGACCATCGATCTCGTATACCTCTACACCTTTAGGCAGGGAGAGGACTTCCTCGTCATGATGAATCTCGCCCTCGTCGGAAAGATCGATCTCATCCGTGGTGACGGATACATGCGTGGTCTCAGCCACACGGCGCATAAAAAATAACATGGCGATCAGAAGGCCGATCTCGATAGCGATCGTAAGATCAAAGATAACCGTCAGGAAGAAAGTCACCAACAAGACGGATACGTCGCTTTTCGGGTTTTTCATCAAGGAACGGAACGTACGCCACTCACTCATATTATAGGATACGATGATCAATACGCCAGCCAGACAAGCCATTGGAATGTGTTTGGTAAGCGGTCCGAGGAAAAGCAAAATCAATAATAATACGATGGCGTGAATAATACCGGCAACCGGAGTTCGTCCACCATTATTTATATTGGTCATTGTACGGGCGATGGCGCCGGTCACGGGAATACCGCCAAAAATAGGAACGATGATATTCGCCGCACCTTGGGCGATTAGTTCCGTATTTGAATTATGCTTGTCGCCTGTCACACCATCCGCTACCGTAGCGGATAATAAAGACTCGATAGCCCCAAGGATAGCGATCGTAAAGGCGGAGGGAAGCAATAAGTTGATAGTTTCCATATTAAACGTGATCGGAGCCGGGGCTGGCAAGGAAGCGTTAATAGTAAACCGGTCTCCAATCGTCTCGATACCTGTAATACCCAAATGATTACGCATAATGTAAACAACGATCGTCATGATGACGATAGCGATCAAGGAACCCGGAATTTTCTTCGTTAGCCTCGGGCTTAACGTAATGATCAGGATACTAATGATACCGATAACGAATGCCCAAGGGTTAACCGTATCGAACGCCCCGAAATATGCGATCCATTTAGAGATGAAATCGGCGGGGACTTTATCCATAGTCAATCCAAATAAGTCTTTCATTTGTGTCGTGAAGATAGTGATAGCGATACCACTCGTGAAACCTACGACAATCGGGTAGGGGATAAACTTAATCACGGTACCGAGCTTCAACACGCCCATCAATACCAGAATAATACCCGCTATGACGGTAGCGATGGCAAGCCCTTCGATACCGAAGTTCTGTATAATGCCATAAACGATCACGATAAACGCTCCGGTAGGTCCGCCGATCTGTACGTTGCAGCCTCCTAAAAGGGAGACGATGAATCCACCGATAATAGCCGTGATCAACCCTTTCTCCGGACTTACCCCGGAGGCGATACCAAAAGCGATGGCGAGTGGTAGGGCAACTATGCCGACAATTATACCCGCCATGAGATCCGTCATGAACCTCTCTTTGGAATAATTTCTCAGCGCCGTAAAGAGTTTGGGCTGAAAATCAAATTTGTTCTTCATTTTTCTTCTTGCCTGTTTGATTTGAGGATGCAAAGTTAATAAAATAAAGAAGATGCAAAAAATCTAAAGACGCATTCCGGTTTTGTGTAAACAATTTAGGAGGATTTGTTGTTTCATTGTATAAAGGAGGAGAAGTTTTTCCTTGATAAATAAGTGATATCTATTGAGAGATAGATATTATTTAATGTTTGCGTAATCGATGTTTGGAAACAAATTCTTACTTTTGATCGGTCATAAGAAAAACGATATAAAAAACAGACTCATTAATTTACTACATAAAATTAGCATTATGGAAAAAAGTATTAAAGGTACACGTACCGAGCAGAATTTATTGAAATCATTCGCCGGAGAATCTCAGGCAAGAAGTCGTTACACATTTTTCGCTAGCGTAGCTAAAAAAGAAGGTTACGAGCAAATCGCAGGTGTTTTCATGGAAACAGCCGAGCAAGAGAAGGAACACGCTAAACGTTTCTTTAAATTCTTGGAAGGTGGAATGGTTGAGATTACCGCTTCTTATCCTGCAGGCGTAATCGGAACAACCGCTGAGAACTTGGCCGCCGCGGCAGCTGGTGAGAATGAGGAGTGGGCTGAATTGTATCCTGAGTTCGCTAAGATCGCAGAGGAAGAAGGTTTCCCCGCTATCGCTGTAGCTTTCAAGATGATCGCTAAGGTAGAGGCAGAGCATGAGAATCGTTACCGTAAGTTATTGAATAATGTAGAAACAGGTACGGTATTTGAGAAAGCTGAGGCTATCTTGTGGCAATGTCGCAACTGTGGTTTCGTATTCGAGGGCAAGAAAGCTCCGGTTAACTGTCCGGCATGCGCTCATCCGCAAGCTTATTTCGAACCGATGAAACAGAACTATTGATAATTAAAAGTTGAGAATTGAAAATTGAGAATTACTAACTATGTTAATTCTCAATTTTCAATTCTCAATTTTCAATTATTTAACCGGCGGATAATCAATCGTATAATGTAATCCCCGGCTCTCTTTCCGTTCCATCGCTTGACGAGTGATCAAATAACCTACATTGATCATATTACGCAACTCACATAATTCACGGGATGCCTTACAACGTTTGAAAAGGCTCTCTGTCTCCTCATATAAAATATCCAGACGGTTCCACGCACGGATCAAACGTGTGTTACTACGAACGATACCTACATACGCTTCCATGATCTGGTTTACCTCTTTCATGCTTTGGGTGATCAATACACGCTCTTCATTGGTGATCGTTCCCTCATCGTTCCATTCCGGTACATCTTGGTTAAACTCATAGCGATCCATGACGCTTAATGAGTGTTTCGCCGCGGCGTCGGCATATACAACTGCCTCGATCAATGAGTTTGAAGCTAAGCGGTTACCACCGTGCAGGCCGGTACAAGAGCATTCTCCGATCGCATATAGGCGACGGATGCTGGATTGCCCGTTTAGGTCTACCTTGATACCTCCACATAAATAATGGGCCGCAGGGGCTACCGGGATGTAATCTTTCGTGATATCGATCCCTAAGCTGAGGCATTTCTTATAGATATTGGGGAAGTGTTTCTTCGTCTCTTCCGGATCTTTGTGCGTCACGTCCAAATAGACATGGTCTTCACCCCGTTGTTTCATCTCGCTATCGATCGCACGGGCTACGATATCACGGGGAGCCAAGGAAAGACGGGGATCATATTTATGCATGAACTCCTCGCCGCCAAGGTTTCTCAATACAGCTCCATATCCGCGCATCGCCTCGGTGATGAGGAAAGAGGGACGGTCGCCCGGATGATACAAGGCGGTCGGGTGGAACTGGATGAACTCCATATCTTTTACGGAGCCTTTCGCGCGGTAAACCATGGCGATACCGTCTCCGGTAGCTACCAGCGGGTTTGTCGTATTCCGGTAAACGGCCTCGCAACCGCCTGTCGCCATAACGGTTATCTTTGACAAGAAAGTATGTACCTCGCCCGTATCCTCGTTCAATACATAGGCACCGAAACATTTGATACCGGGGGTATGGCGGGTGACGATAATGCCCATATGGTGCTGGGTGATAATCTCTACCGCATAATGGTTCGTGAATACGGCGATGTTGGGATGGTTGTTTACCGTTTCTATCAAGCTCGTCTGTATCTCGGCTCCCGTATTGTCGGCATGGTGCAGGATACGAAACTCGGAGTGTCCTCCTTCTTTATGCAGATCGAATTCTCCGCTTTCTTTCTTATCGAAATTAACTCCCCATCGGATAAGCGCCTCGATCTGGGCAGGGGCCTCGCGCACGACTTTCTCCACGGCTGCCCGGTCACTGATCCAGTCGCCGGCGATCATCGTGTCTTCTATGTGCTTCTCGAAATTATCTACTTTCAAGTTGGTTACGGAAGCGATACCTCCTTGCGCGAAATATGTGTTGGCTTCTTCTTGTCCGGCTTTACAGATAAGTGCTACGCTCTTGCCTTCATTGGCTACTTTCAGAGCGAAACTCATACCGGCGATTCCTGAGCCTATCACTAAGTAATCGAATCTTTGTACCATGTTTTCTACTGTTTAGGCTCACAAAGTTAGGGATTAACTGATTAGGTTGTTCCTTTTGCGCTTGCTTTTCGTACAAAATAAATATTGACTACAGGTTTCCCGGATAGAGCCTTGCGGGTTGTGTTACTGCAACCCGGCTTGCAGTGGAGGTCTTTAGAATTGGACGGATAATCCCAGCGTGAAGGTACGGGCTACAGGATAGATGGAAGTGGTCTCGATACCGGGTTCTACGCCATTCACGTTGATATTAGCGGGATCGCCTCCGGTATATCCGGTAAGTGTAAATACATTATTTACCGAGAAATAGCAGCGTAACGATTGAATCCATTTATTGTCTGGGAGAGGAATTTTATATCCCAAGGTCAATTCTTCTAATTTCAGGAAATTACCGTTCTCAAGAAAATAATCGCAATAGATCTTGTCTCCCTTGATGGCGTCGTTACGGGTATAAGCGTCTTCTAAAAGATTGGTAACCGGTACGTTTTGTAGCCCGTAGTACATTTGTTTCAGATTCAACAGGTCGTACCCCAGCCAAGAGGTGAAAAACAATCGTAAATCAAAATTCTTCCAAGTAAACGTATGGCTGAAAGAGAGCTGCACTTTCGGTACGCCGTTGCCGATAAAATTCTTGTCTTCCTCGGTTCGTTCCGTGGTCGGGATCTTTCTCCCGTCTTTGCTCCATACCAAGATATTACCCTCGGCGTCGGTTCCGGCATAGCGCCAACCGAAAAAGGAGCCGATTGGCTTTCCCTCCTCCAAGCGGATAGCCGGGCCGGGTAATCCGGGGGTGGGAAGATCATACAGATAGGTATAGCCTAGCTTGAACTGGTTGTTGGAAAGGCTTTTCAGCGTACTGCTCAATAGGCTACCGGTGAGGCTTGCCGAATATTGAAAGTTCTTGGTACGCACGGGTAGCCAGTTCATTTCCCATTCCAATCCTTTGGAGTCGATAGTGCCTACGTTTGTCGTGATATTATCATAGATCATGGGAGGCTTGATCGCGTTGTAGACAAACAGGAGATCTTTTGTCGTACGTTTGAATAGATTCAAGGAGAGCATGAGGCGGGAGTTAAGTAAGATCGCCTCGGCGCCTATGTTGGTATGCAGACTTTTTTCCCAGCGTAAATCCGGATTAGGATTATTGCTAGGCCCGAATACTTGTATCCATTTACCGTCTACCATGACTTTACCCGCTCCGGCGTACGTCTCTAGCGATTGGTAAGGGGAGAAATTATGGCGGCCCGATACCCCGTAACCAACTCTGAATTTAAGATCGTCCAACCATTCCGTTTGGAAGGCGGGTAACTCGCTCAAGCGTATACCACCCGAAAGGGCAGGGAAGTTGCCCCATTTATGATTCGCCCCGAATTTACTGGAACCTTCCCTGCGAAACGAAGCGGAAAGCATCAATAAGTCCCGGTAGGAATAATTAAACCGGGCAAAGACACTAATCAACTTGCTGGAATTCTTGAATGAGCTTAAGGTTGCTTTTCCATCGGTAAGGTAAGAACCGGTGCCTATGTTGTTCCATGTGAAGAAGTCGGTAGGAAAGTCGGCATTTCCGGCGTTCATTCCCGAATGATCCCAACGTTGGAATGAATAGCCTATCATCGCTTTGACCATGTGCTGGTCCCACGTATTATCGTAATGATTGGTCCAGTCTAGCGTCCGGTTTACATATTTGGAAGAGGTACGATCCGCTCGCCCTTTCCGGTTATTGTCTACGGATTCTTTGGCCCGTGAGGTCCAATAGACATTTTCCTCACTCTCTTCCCGGTTCTCGGCGAGCATAATGGTGGAGTAAAAAGGTTTGCTCCAGTTGATCCGTGCGGTTAGCGAGCCGGTCATAAACTGGTTCTCTTGTTGCCGGTTTTCCTCTTTTAGTGAGGCTACGGGATTATCCCGCTCGAAACCGGAAGGATAGAGATACTCCGTCTCCTCCTCATCGGTATAGATCGGGGCGGTAGGATTGGCTAGCATCGCCTGTTGGAAAGCTGTATGGTTACCTAGGCGCAAATGTTGTTTTTTGTAAGCGAGCGATACGGTTAGCTCCAGATAGCCGGAGAGGAGGTTTTGGCTGATATGGGTACGTAAGGCGTATTCCCGGCGGGAGGATACAATGTCTAGCCCTTGTCCGTCCCTGTAATTCATGGAGATACGGAACGCCCCGCTTTTCCATCCGTTTTGAATGGATAAATCATGATTTTGTTCCAAGGGGCAGGAGCGTATCAAAGCGGCTTGCCAATCCGTATGGTACCCTAGATCAGCGTCTCTCCCGGCTGCTACAAAGGCTTCGGGCGAAAGGACACGAGGTCTATTATATTCGTGAGCGGCCGCTAGGTAGGTTTGGTAATTGGCCTGCAACTTATCCGAGCTTTTACCGCTTTTGGTCGTTATCAAGATCACTCCGTTAGCCCCGTTCGATCCGTAAATGGCGGCGGAAGATCCGTCTTTTAATACCGATATGGAGGCGATTTCGGCTAGTGATAAACTATTCAAGGATACTCCGGGTACCCCATCTACCACGACTAGCGGCTTGTTTCCGGCCAAAATAGACCCGGCGCCCCGTATCTGTATATCCGGTATCGAGTTTATATCGGACAAGGAAGATCCCGAGATACTCATTCCGGCGATCAATCCTTTGATGCCTTGGATGGGATTGTTGACCTTCCCGGATAAGAACCGTTCCGAGGATACATAACCCACGGCTGATGTCAGTTCCTTGCGTGCCAAGGTTCCGTAGCCGATCGCTACCACCTCGTCCAAATTAAAGACGGCCGGTATCAATTGGATCTGTAAATGACGGTTATCGGGCCCCACCGTCCTTAGCTCCGGCTTATAGGCCAGATGGGAGATTTGTAGCCGGCACGAATCCTTATCCGTAAAGAAGCGGAAATACCCTTCCTCATTCGTTAGTCCTCCTTTACCGGAAAGAAGGTCGATTACCGAGACAAATTCCATGGGAGACCCTTTCTCATCCGTGATATAACCCGTAACCGGGACTGGATAGGGCTTGGGCTTCCCCGTATCGATCTTAGGCATCAACAAGATTTGTACGTCCATGATCTCATAGCGTATCCCGATCGGTCCGCATAGCCGGTCTAGTATTTTACGGATATCCGGCGAGGTTATTTTCTCATTGATTTTCTGTTTCATATCCAACTGAGTCTCGTTGTATAGGAAAAGATAAGGGGATTGTTGCTCTATTTTCCGCAATACATCCCTTAATTGAGTCCCATGTTCATTCAAGGTGATGGGAACCTCGATCTCTTGGGCCCGTGTATGCGGGACGCAAAGGAACAGAGCCGTTATTAAGAATGATATGTATATCTTGATTTGCATAGGGTGAATTAAACGGTTAATAGATATATCCTTCCGAGCGTTTCAATAAGGGATTGGCCGATATCGCCCGGGCAGGTATCGGATAGAACCGGCGATAACTATCGGAGGGTTGCTTATCCCACCAGATACCGGTCGTGAATAGGCCGAACCGGTTTAAATCGGTACGTCTTCGTTTCTCCGCTAGAAATTCACGTCCCCATTCATCCAATAATTCCTGTGCGGTAAGGACGGAGCCATCTTCCGGATAGCGTACTTGTTCCCAGTCTTCCGGCGCATAGTATCGTTTGCGTATCTGGTTCAAGATCGCCTCGGCCTTGGCTGGATTACCCAGACGAAAGGAAACTTCCGCCAGCGTATAATAAACCTCTGTCAGCCGTAACACTACCAGATTATTCGCCATCAGCCCCACGTCTCCGGATGGATAAAGCGGATATTTCACGATACGGATACCTGTATTCTCCTCGCCGGTCTTGATATTGGATGCGAGGGAGGTGAATCTTTTATCTCGTATGATCCACGGCGTATCGGAAGATAATTGTTTATCTGTGAGTGCTTTCTTTTCCGTATCGGATAGATGGTCGGAATAACGTGCTACTTGATCTATGAAAATGAGGGGGTAGTTTCCCCATTCCTCGGCGCCATACTGAAGCTGGTCGCTATTGTATATCTGTTGGGGTCCGAAGAGGAATAATCCCTCGTAAATGCCTTGTGAGAGTACCTTGAAGTTCTTCTTCCGGAGATCCGTATCAGGAAATTTGGAAAACGTGCGTCCTAACGTATAAGGGTAGGGCTTGCCGGATGGATCGTAAGAGGGACTGAGGTGACAACCATTATAGGCCGCCGGCAAATCCTTGCCACAGCCGAATCGTTCGGGCGCTTGGTAGTGCATAAAAAACAGATAGTAAAAATCATCATACCCTACTTGCCGGGACTGGGGATAAGACCGGATTAGTTCCGGACAATCTTGATTGCCTGCGTTCCATAAATCAGTCCATTCCGAGGTGAGAGAGTAAGTGCCGAACTCTCCGTTGATAATCCGTTCGCAAAGCGCTCCGGTCTGTTCCCACATCGGTATATTGATATACCAAGACGCGTTAAAATAGAGCCTCATCAATAATACGGCCGCCGCTCCTTGGGTGATACGTCCCTCGTAATTCTTAGAGGGTGCTTTGGGTAAATCGGGGATGGCGTTTAATAAGCTCTCTTCTATAAAGTGGAAATTTTCTTGTGGGGTAGCCGAACCGACCTCTTCCTCTGTCGTGAGGGAGATCGCGGGGATGCGGAACGCATCCAGAAGTAAAAGTTGGAAATAAGCCCGTAAAGCGGTAAGCTCGGCGATATGCTGCCGCTTGTCGGACTCGCAGAGTCCGAAGTTATCATATGATAACTCTTGGATATCCGCCAATGTATTATTACAATATCCGATACCTCCGTAGCAAGCGTTCCACATTTGCTCACTGTTTTTCTCGTACGTGTCCCATGTATGTTGGTGGATCATACGCCATACGCCCCCGTCTTCCCAATGCTCTCGTTTTTGGGTGATCACGAGCTGATCCGCCGATAACTCTTGCAGCCAGAAAGAGAAATTAGTCTCCGCCCATTTCGCATGCTCATAAGGACGGAGTACGGAGGCCATTAAGGATTCATAATCCGTATAATAATCCTCTTTCTCCAGCTGGTCGTATAGGTCTTCTTCCAGATCGAAGCAGGAGAAGAGCAGCGGGAGAAAAAGAAAGGTTAACAGCAGTGGCGCGTATCTCTTCATTGAATAAGAATCAAGTTCGTACCCGTGAGTTTATTGGTTTGTTGTAATACGGTTTCTAATTTTTGTGTCTTTAGAAAAGCGCCGGAGAAACGTTGATCATCGTTTTCCGGACGTGTGTACATGAGTGAGACCTTATAGGTTTGTTCGATCAAGCGTACGATTTCATCTAAGGAAGCGTTATCATAAAAGATGATCCCTTTTCTCCACGAGGTAAGCCGTTCACTATCAACTTCCGTTACCGTATAATGTTCGTCATTCACGAAATAATCGGCTTTTTGGTTCGGATGCAACTGTACCAATTCTTTCTCATGCGCATTATTCAGGCTCACCTTTCCTTCTACCAAGATCACGGAGATCTCGTTTCCTTGATCGGAGGTCTGTACGCTGAAAGAGGTTCCCAGTACCTTGACCGATAAGCCGGAAGCATCAACTATAAAAGGCTGCTCGCTATTGGGAGTAACCTCAAAGAAGGCTTCTCCTCTGATTTTCACTTCTCGTACGGAAGAGGCGAATACCTCCGGATAGCTTAGCTCGGAATTCTCTCTCAAATAAACGGAACTACCATCGGGTAAAAGGATCGAACGATCCTCTTGCTCAGCTATAATCGTTTGCCATTCGGCATTTCCTGTTCCCGCTTTTCCGCCTTGATTCAAGAAATAGACGGTAACTCCGGATACAAGCAATAGTAAGACCACCGCTGCTATCGAGAACCATATTCTTCGGGAAGAAGTTGAGACCAAAGAAATAACCGGTGCCTCTTCGGTTTGCGATTGAGATTCCGAGGGCGTGATGATCGAAGCGATCCGATTCCATTTCCGGTCCGTTTCCGGATCGGCTTCAGTCTCTTCCAAAGGATTCCATTCGGCGGTTCGCTTCCGGAAAGCGGCCTCCCATTCCTTTGAGGCATGGATGGCTTGAAGCAACTCCGCTTCTTCCTCCGGGGTCGCCTTGCCTTTCAGATACCGTGTAATTATATGTTCGAATCGTTTATTCTCCATTTTCCTGTTTTACTAAATCTTTATTACCATTTCCAAAGACTAAGGAGCGTTCCCAGTAATAAGGCATAACGCCTTAATCCATCCCGGAATCGTTTCAAGGCACGGGTAATGTGTTTCTCCACCACTTTCTCCGTAATAGCCATATGTTCCGCTATCTCCCGGTTTTTCAAGCCATTCAGACGGCTGAGAACGAACGCTTCCTTGCATTTGGGCGGTAGTTCCTCCATAATCTGATCGATCGAGTCGGACAGTTCCTTTTGGATCAGCAAGGAGGAAGGGTCGGGTACGAAATCCGCTGCGTATAATCGCTCGGCAGTCTCGGTATCCGGTATCCGTTGCTGTACCGAATCGGCTATCTGACGGTGTTTTAAATAGTTTAGACAACTATTCCTTACCATCATGAAAAGAAAAGAGGCCAGCGAGATGTTATCCAGCAACTCCCTTCTTTCCCATAGTTTCAAGAATACATCCTGTACGATATCCTCCGCCTCGTTTGTATCGTTGGTGTATTTCTGGGCAAATGCCTCTAAACGGGGAGAGAACTTGCGAAAAGCGTATTCGAACGCCTTTGCGTTGCCCCCTCTGATCTTATCGAAAAGAAGACGATCATCCGTTAGATACAATTGCTCACACATACCACTTTAGATAAAAGATTGAGGCAAATGTAACAAAAGTATTCTATTTTATGATCAAATCAATTTATTATATAACAACTAGGCCCGCTTTTACCCGCCCTTTATTCCTGTAAGATTATTTTATGTCCGAGAAGGGGGGGATTCCCCCTCTTGGTTGTTTTATCAAGCAAACGAAATAAATAAAATTAATTTAGTAATCTTAAATTGTAAAGCATGAAAAAGCATTTCTTCTCTTTGCGGGAAAGAGGTCTGTTCCTACTTCTTTTGGGACTTTTTCTTTCCTTTAGCAGTTATGCTCAAGACATTACCGTAAAAGGTGTAGTGAAAGACTCTAAATTCGGCGATCCGATTATTGGAGCTAGTGTCCTTGTGAAAGGAACAACGAATGGTACGATTTCCGATATGGACGGAAATTTCACGTTGGCAGCTCCGAAAGACGGGACTCTGACCATCTCTTATATCGGTTATAAATCACAAGAGATCCCGGTAAATGGACAGCAGAACCTGAATATCATTCTGGACGAGGATGTAGAGGCGTTGGACGAGGTGGTAGTAGTAGGTTACGCTACCGGTAGCAAGCGTACGATCTCCGGTGCGGTAGAGCGTATCAAGAAAGAGGATATGAACCAAGGTGTGGTGAATACGCCGTTGGAATCCTTGAAAGGTAAGGTTGCCGGTGTGGTAATCTCCAAGACGGGTGGCGACCCTGCCTCTAAGCCTTCTATCCGTGTACGTGGTACGACCTCTTTGTCCGGTGGTAATGATCCCTTGGTGATTATCGATGGCGTATTCGGTGATTTGAGCATGTTGGACGCAATCGCTCCCGCCGACATCGAGACGTTCACGATCTTGAAGGACGCTTCCGAGACCGCTCAGTACGGCTCACGTGGTGCCGCCGGTGTAATCGTAGTGACTACGGTGAAAGGTAAGAACGGTATGAAGACGTTGAGTTATAACGGCAACTTCGGTATCAGTAATGTTTATAAGAACTTGAAGATGTTATCCGCCGATGAGTTCCGCTCTACGGCGAAGGCGTTAGGCATGACTCCGCTGGATATGGGAGGTAATACGAATTTCTTCGACGAGATCGAGCAGTTGGGTTATACGCAGAACCATAACATCTCTTTCGGCGCGGGTAACGACGATTCGAATTATCGTGCTTCTGTAGGCGTGATCGATCAACAGGGTATTATCAAGAATAGCGGTATGAAGAATTATACGGCTAAATTGGACGCTTCCCAGAATATGTTCAACAATAAGTTGAAAATCGAGTTCGGTATGTTCGGTTCCTTGAAGCAAGTGGATTATACGAACGATTATGAGAAAACTTTCTATTCGGCCGCTACTTACAACCCAACCTTCCCTACGCATAAGAATGAGGATGGCAAATGGGATGAGGATCCCTACGCGAACGAGATCCAGAACCCGCTGGGACGCCTTGAGATACAGGATCGTGAGAAGAACGCTTACGTGAACGTACACGGTAAATTGACTTGGACGATTCTGGACGGGTTGAAACTGAGCGCATTCGGCTCTTATACGTATAACGTGAAGGAGAACATGAAGTATATCCCGAAAGATTTGAAGGCGATTACGCAAACTTCCGACGCTCATGGTTACCGTGCGGATAATAAGCAGAATATCTTGATGGGTAATATCCAGTTATCCTATAATAAGGATTTGAATGAGAAACATCATATCGACGCTTTGGCCTTGGTAGAGGGACAAAAATATCATTATACGGGATTTAGCGCCGGTGCCCGTGGCTTTGAGACGGATTACTTCGGTTATAACAACCTGAAAGCGGGTGGTACGGTGAAATACGGAGACGTGACTTCTTTCCAAAACGAGAATCGTCTGGCCTCATTCATGGGTCGTTTCAATTATATGTATGACAACCGTTTTATCGCCACCGTGAACTTACGTGCGGACGGTTCCTCTAAATTGGGTATGAATAATAAATGGGGCTTCTTCCCTTCCGCTTCCGCCGCTTGGGTGTTGAATGAGGAGGCTTTCTTGAAAGACGTGGATTGGCTGAGCCAGTTGAAACTACGTGCGGGTTATGGTCTGACCGGTAACCAAGATGCTATCGAGGCTTATAACTCGTTGGCTTTGATGAGCCCGAACGGTGTGACTTCCGTCAATGGAAATTCTACCGCTACCTATGGCTTTACACGTAACTCGAACCCGGACTTGCGTTGGGAGGTGAAAAAGACATTCGATGTGGGTGTGGACGCTGGTATCCTCGATGGCCGCTTTACGTTGACCGCCGATTGGTATACTTCCAAGACTACGGATCTGTTGTATAAATACGCGGTTCCGGTTCCTCCGTTCGTATATCCGGAATTATTGGCGAACTTGGGAGAGATGACCAACTCCGGCGTGGAATTGGCTGTAAGCGGTGGTATCGTGAAGACAAAGGATTTCGATTTCAACATGGGCGTGAATTTCTCTTACCAGAAGAATAAATTGAACTCCTTGAGCGGTTCTTATATGGGACAAGAGTTGCAGGCGAAACAATATATGGATCTGTCCAGTATGAGTGGTGCCGGTTTCGTAGGAAACAACCGTGTGGTTTATCAGATGGTAGGCCAGCCTGTCGGAGTGTTCTACATTCCTCGTTGCTTGGGCTTGACTCCGGCTTTGGATGAGAATGGAAACGCTATCGAAGGCCGCTATATCTACAACTTGGATCAGACGATCGATGGAAAAGAGGGTTTGGATACCAATGATGGTGGCGACCGTTATATCGCCGGACAAGCCATGCCGAAATATTATCTGGGAATGAACTTCAGCTTCCGCTACAAACGCTTTGACTTGATGACGCAGATGAACGGCGCTTTCGGTCATAAGATCTTCAACGGTACATCGCTAGCTTATATGAACTTGAGCCAGTTCCCTACATACAACGCGTTGGCTAAGGCTCCGGAAAGCAAGATCTACGACCAGTCGATCTCTGATTATTGGTTGGAAAAGGGCAATTATTTGAATATCGATTATATTACGTTGGGTTACAACATCGATTGCAAGAAGATCGAGAAATACGTGAAGAATATCCGTGTGACATTCTCGGTGAACAACGTGGCTACGATCACGGGTTACTCCGGCTTGTCTCCGATGATTAACAGTACGACGGTCGATAAAGATAATAATGACCTAGGTATGGATAACAAACGTTTCTATCCGTTATCCCGTACGTATTCATTAGGTTTGAGTGTTAACTTCTAAATCCATTTAAAGAGTCATGAAAAAGAAATTTATATATAGCTTTATGATAGCCGCTGCCGCCGCGGCATTTTCTTCCTGTTCTAATTTTTTGGAAGAGCGTCCTACAGACGCGTTTGATGAGGAGACCGCGTTCCAAAGCCCTACGTTGGTCTATGTAAACACGGTTGCGAGCCTGTACAATAATATGTTCAAGATCATGGGTAACGACCGTCATGTATATGACTTGAATACCTTCTCCAGCGATGAGGCTATGCTTCCTTGCCGTATCGGCGACTGGGAAGATGGCGGTTTATGGCAGAATATTTTCTTACACCGTTGGGGCACGATGAATGATTTGACCAAGAACTCTTGGGATTTCTTGTATGAGCAGATCGGAAAATGCAACCAGAGTGTTGATAAGTTGCAAGCCTTTGCCGAGGAACAACCGGACGTGGAATATTTCAAGGTTTATCTGGAAGAGGTCCGTGCGGTCCGTGCGTTTTTCTATTATGAGTTGTTGGATTTGTTCGCTCGTGTTCCGTTGGTAACTTCCTCTACGACACCGATGTCTGAGGTAAAGCAATCTGAGCGTAGCGTTGTATTTAACTTTGTCCGTTCGGAGTTGGAGGAGGCGTTGCCTTATCTTTCAGATAACCGCAGTAACCAAAAAGGTGAGTATTACGGACGTATTACCAAGCCGGTGGCTTATATGATCTTGGCTAAGTTGGCGTTGAATGCGGAGGTTTATGCGGACGACAATTGGACGGACGGCAATCGTCCGGCTGGAAAGAACATCAAGTTTACCGTTGACGGTAAAGAGATGAACGCTTGGGAAGCTACGATCGCCTATGTGGATAAGTTGGAGGCTTTGGGCTATAAATTGCAGGGAAACTTCTCGGAGAATTTCGCCGTAGCGAACGAGACCTCGGTTGAGAATATTTTCACGGTTCCTATGGACCCGGTCGCTTATCCGGACGCTAAGGACTACAATTTGGTACGTACCCGCCATTATGATCATGCAACCGCTTACGGCCAATCCGGATGGAATGGCTCTTGCGCTACGGTGAAGGCGATGAACGTGTTTAAGTTCGGTACGGCGGATGAGGATCCTCGTTGTAAGCTTACTTATTTTACAGGCGAGGTGACCGGCCCGGATGGAAAGACGATCTATACGGAATGGGACGGACAGAAAGTGCCTTTGAAATATGAGCCGAACGCCCCGAAGGTATATATGGATGCCTCCGATGGTTTGTTGGTGAAGACCGCCGGAGCTCGTATGGCTAAATATGAGTTCGACCAAAATGCTCAGGATGGTGGAAACTTGCATGGAAATGACTGCGTGATCTTCCGTTTCGCCGACGCGTTGCTGATGAAGGCGGAAGCCAAGATTCGTCTGGGACAGAATGGAGACGATGAGGTGAACCAAGTTCGTAACCGTGTAGGCGCCAAACCGCTACAAAACGTAACGCTGGATACGCTATTAGACGAGCGTATGCTTGAATTAGCGTGGGAAGGCGTACGCCGGCAGGATTTGATCCGTTTCGGTAAGTTTACCGAGGCTACGGTAGACCGTTATGTAGGCGTGAAACATTCCGCCAGCTCACTGGATTATCAAGAGGATAAGACGGGATATACAACGGTATTCTCCATCTATGCCGATATCCTTAGCCTGAATCCTAACTTGACACAGAATCCGGGATATTAATACGATTCATTTTAATCTTTAAGGCTTTATCAGGGGGCTGTCCGTTATTGGGCAGCCCTTTCTTCTTTTTGCTTGATTTTCCCTAGTATCTTCGGGAATTTCCATATAAATAACAACGTACAGCAAATAGCGGCCGTGGCATCCGATACGGCTTCTGCCGCATATACGCCGGTTACCCCCATAAAATTAGGTAATAGTAATGCCAAAGGAATCAAGAGGATTACTTTACGAAGCAAGGCGATAAAGATAGATATCTTAGCTTGTCCCAACGCTACGAACATATTCTGGCAAGCTCGTTGTAAGCCAAAAATCGTCATACCCGCCAAGAAGATGGGCATGACCCAACGGACGGTATCGATCAACTCCTCGTCGCTTGTAAAAGCGGAGGCTACGGTTGAGGGGAATAAGATCATGAATAGCATGAGTATCAAGTTGAAAGAGAACATAACGATTAGCACGATACGAAAACAATCTTTCACCCGCTGTTTGTCTCCATGTCCGTAATTATAGCTTATGATCGGTACGAATCCTTGGGCGAAACCGGTCAGCGGTACGCTGGCGAATTGCATGGCACTCTGTAAGATAGCCAATGCGCTCACATAGATATCGCCAAAATTTTTCAAACTACTATTCAAGACGAAACCCACCAGACTCTCCGTGCTGGCCATGATGAACGGAGAAATTCCCAAAGCGAACATCGAGAGTACGATTCTTCGGTCCAGTCTCATATACCGCCTTTCCAAAGGCAAGGAGGCACGTCTTGAGAAAAGGAAGCTCAATACCCATATGGCACTGCAAGCTTGCGATAGGATCGTGGCGAGCGCGGCGCCTTTTACCCCCATATCCAACCAGAAAATGAAGATAGGGTCTAATACGATATTCAATAAAGCCCCGATCAAAACCGAGCACATAGCGATAGACGGACGCCCTTGTGCGTTGATAAAGGCATTCAAGCCCGTGGATATCTCGACAAACAGAGTGCCCAGTAAATAAATAGAGAGATAATCCACCGCATATCCTAACGTATATTTTGATGCTCCTGTAAAAAGCAGGATCGGTTCCATGAAGGTATAGGTGATGAGGGAAGTGAATATAGTAAATAGGATAAGCAATATAAATCCATTTCCCACTATTTTTCCGGCCCGTTCCCGGTCGCCCTGTCCGAGAGCGATGGCCGCTAACGGCGAACCGCCCGCTCCCACGATAGCGGAGAAAGAGGAGATCAAGATCACGATGGAGGTGGTCACCCCTATACCAGCCAAAGCGTTTGTCCCGATCTCGGGAATATGCCCGATATAGATACGATCTACGATATTATAAAGTAAGTTGACAAATTGGGCCGCTACCGCCGGAAGCGCCATTTTGAAAACCAGCGGTAGCATACGTTCCGTACCTAGCCTAGCCTCGTATTTGTTCTTCATATTCAATCGGGATTTCAATTAAAATGGCTGCAAAGTTACAAGAACATGTTGGATTATATAATCGAGTTCCATAAATTACCAGTTAATAAAAAACACTTAATATCTACCACATCTACAATTCCTTCTTATATGCCTTATAAATAAACATCTTATATAGTGGTTGTAGATAGAAAATATCTACAATTATCATTCTTTATCTACCATGTTTTGATAGAAAACGCAAGAAACCAAATTATCGTTTAGGTTCGTGTGTCGTAGTGCCTATATATGTAAAAGTAGTTTCTATTAGGGAAAACAAAAGTTTCGTGCTGAAGAAACTTTTGTTTCTATATAGGGAAACAAAAGTTTTCTGCTTGATAAACTTTTGTTTTTTACCATAAAAACTGCAAATGCTTATATGCTAATATTTTAAATACATAATACAACTAGTAGATACGTAGTGTGCCGCGTCTCCTTGCTGGCTGATCGTATCTCAAAATCACTATTGAAAAACAAATATTTTAGTGGTATTTATAAAATAAATTTTATAACTTGCGTTTAAGTTGTAAACTATAATCTAAATGAAGAGAACACTAGGACTGACTTTGCTACTTTTCGCTACCCTTTTTTCTTGTATGCGCCAAGAAAAACCATTACCTGCGGAATTATCTCGTGCGGAATCTGTGATGTGGGAGCATCCGGATAGCGCATTATCTATATTACGTTCTATGCCTCAATCATCACTCTCTAGCGGAAAGAACTATGCTACTTGGGCGCTATTGTTGGCACAAGCCCGGGATAAGGTATATGGTAAACGCCTTCCGGATTCGTTGAATATCCCTTCCTCGGATAAGTTGGTTCAAGATGCGATGGATTATTTCGAGAAAGAGGATGACTTGAAAAGGATGGCGCAAGCGTATTATTATAAGGGACAATTATTGGAGGATCAGAAAAAGTTAACGGAAGCGATACCTCTCTTTTTAAAGTCTAAAGATATAATGACAAGGTTGGATGAGCCGCTTTTTACTTATCTGATCTGCCAATCATTAGGAAATACGTATCGTTATCAAGATCTTTATGAAGAATCGTTGGTACAATTAAAGGATGCTTATCAATACGCATTACGATCAGGAAATGGAGAACGGATATCTTATGCTCTATCGGAGCTGGGAAGAACTTATGTGCATATAAATGAGATGGATAGTGCCTTATTCTATTTTGGTAAATCATTGGAAAATGCTAAAAGATTAGGAAATTTAGAACTTGAAGCTATGGCTATGGGAGAGCTAGGCGTTGTTTATAATGAGTTAAGTCAAGGAGAAAAAGCTTTACATTACACTAGAAAAGAGCTTGACTTATGTTTACAAGTATCTTCCTTACATAAGCTTCCTCAAATATATTACAAGATAGGTAGTGCTTTTTGGAGTTTGGGGCAACTAGACTCAGCAAAGGTCTACTTTCAGAAATCTTTAGAAACGGACAATTTGTATACGCTAAGTGAAGCCTATGAAGTGTTATATTATATATGTGTAGAACAAAAACTTTACAAGGAGGCCATAGAATATAATAACCAATATCTTATTTACTCAGATTCGCTACAGGTAATAAATCATGCTGGAGAATTGGCTGAAATTCAGGCTCGGTATGATCATGAGAGATTGTTGAACATAAATAACCAGCTAAAACTAGAAAAAACGAATCAAGAGATAATCGGCTTGTTTGTCACTGCGGTTCTGTTGATTCTTATAATAGTCTATCAATATCGTGTATTGCGGAAGGAAAAATCTTTAGCGCATGCTAGAGAGCAAATACGAATTTACAAGGAATCGATAAGAGAGAATGAGAATCGTATAAAAGAAAATGAGCAATTGATCGCCACGTTAAATAATAAACAGCAGGAAATCGACGAGATTGTTTCAGAGAATAAAAGTTTATTGGATCAAAATGCGGAGTCCCATAAAGAGATAGAGAAATATGAAGAGCTACTGAAATCCTCATATAAGAAACTAGATGAGCAATTACCTTATTTCGATAAATTGAAAGACCTAAAAGAGCATCCTAAATATCTGAAGGATGCAGATTGGTCATTAATCATAAACTGGACAAACTTGCAATACCATCAGTTCTATACACGGTTAGAGAAAGATTTCCCTGATTTCTCCGAATTAGATAAGCGATATTGCTGCTTAATCAAGATGGGGTTCAGTTCTTCCCAAATAGCTGTTTTTGCGAACTCTCTCCCCGAGTCTGTATCCAAACAGAAACAGCGTATCAAACAGCGTATCAAAAAAAGCAAACAAATACCTTCCGACGTAAGTTTCTTACTAGATCAATATCTCAAAGAGTACTAAAAACAGGGGATGTCCATATGCGTGTTTTTAATTTATTGATTATCAGTGTTATCTGGTCTTGATTTGTCCATGTGTGTTCCTTGACTATGTATGAAAATGAGTCTACATTTGTGCTAGACTTTTATACAAAAGATATGCGTTTATACTCCATTATTATTCCTGTTTATAACAGGCCGGATGAGCTTGATGACCTGTTATCAAGCCTTTGCAAGCAAACCTATGTCCATTTTGAGGTTATCGTGGTGGAGGATGGTTCGGAGATACCGGCGAAAGAGATTGTTGGGCGATACCAAGGGCGATTGGATCTTCATTATTATGTGATCTCGAACTCCGGCCCGGGTATGGCGCGTAATCATGGCGCTAGGCAAGCGCTTGGCGAGTATCTGCTCATACTGGATTCTGACGTGGTACTACCCTCCACGTGGCTTGAGCATATACACGACTCGTTGAATCATTATCCGGTGGATGCGTTCGGTGGCCCGGATAAGGCGCATGCCTCGTTTTCCCCGATCCAGAAGGCGATCAATTACGCCATGACCTCATTCCTGACGACCGGTGGTATCCGCGGCGGGAAGAAAAAGTTGGATAAATTTTATCCCCGTAGTTTTAATATGGGAATAAGGCGGGATGTATATGAGTGTCTGGGCGGTTTTTCCGGCATGCGATATGGTGAGGACATTGATTTTAGCATACGGATCATGGAGGCTGGTTATCGGACCCGGCTATTTCCTTCGGCATGGGTTTATCATAAAAGGCGGACGGATCTCATGCAGTTCTTCCGTCAGGTGCGTCATTCGGGGGAGGCCCGGATCGCATTGAACCGGAAACATCCCGGCTCATTGAAGCTGGTACATTGCTTACCGGCATTATTCACGTTTTCAGTCTGTCTATTGGTTATCAGTTCATTCTTTTGCCGCTTGTTTCTGGTGCCTCTTATTATTTATGCCCTTTTATTGTTTGTAGACGCAATGTTCCGCAATAAATGTGATTTACGTGTAGGGTTGTTATCTGTAATAGCCTCTTTTACGCAATTGTTTGGATATGGAGTCGGTTTTTTGAGAAGTATTATTTGAAAATTCATTTAAATGGAGGGGTATGCACAGAGGCTATTGAAGGATACCAAACTAAAGGAAAAGATTTTTAGTTGAGTAGTAGGCTTAAAGAAGATATTTTTTTGTGGCAAATGAATATTTTTATTGATATTTGTGGATAAATTTTATAACTTGCGTTTAAGTTGTAAACTATAATCTAAATGAAGAGAACACTAGGACTGACTTTGCTAATTTTCGCTACCCTTTTTTCTTGTATGCGCCAAGAAAAACCATTACCTGCGGAACTATCTCGTGCGGAATCTGTTATGTGGGAGCATCCGGATAGCGCATTACTCTGTCTTTCCTCTTTGGATAGCTCAATCATGAATGAGCCGGAAAATATACGTATGTACCATGCTTTGCTTAAGATTAAAGCTAAAGATAAGCTGTATATTCCTCATGAATCAGACTCTTTGATTAAATCAATAGTTCAGTATTATGAGGACTATGGGACTCCAGATCAATTAATGGAGGCATATTATTATCTAGGAAGTACATACCGGGATATGGGAGATGCCCCAAGAGCGGTGAGAGCTTTTCAAGATGCTGCGGACATAGGGAAAGATAGTAAGCGATATGATATATTAGGACGGGTTTATGAGCAGATGGGATATCGACTGGCATATCAAGGTTTGTATGATGAGGCTCTCGAAGCTTATAGGAAATCGTATGAATACAAGATGTATGATAAAGGAAAAGGAGAGGTGATCGCATTGAGGAATATTGCTCGGATCTATAACGCCAAGCAAGATACAGACAGTGCTATATACTACTATCAATCTGCTTATGAGAAGGCATTGTTATTAAATGATCAATCGAGAATAGATAATGTACTAAGGGAATTGAGTAGCATCTATATAGATATGGGAAAATATGATTTGGCTAAAGATTTGTTCAGTAAGGTTTCAAGTATGAAGAATCAAGCAAATATATATTTTGGATTAGGTTGTATATATGAAAGCTATAAGCAAATAGATTCAGCTCTATATTATTTTGAGAAAGCAAATGAGTATGGGAATATCTATATGAAAAAAAATACGTATAGAATCTTATCCAAAATAAAAAACCAAGAAGGAGACCGTAAATTAGCCTTGAATTATGCGTATAAATGTATAGAACTGTCTGATTCAATTAAGAATCAAACAAAAACGGAAGCTGTAGCAAAAGTTAACTCATTATATAAGTATCAGCATACAGAAAAGGAGAATGTTCAATTGAAAATAGATAATGAAAAAAGAAAAATTCGCAATTATCAATTTGCATTATTTGTTGTTTTAATTATTTTCTTTAGTCTATGTTATATATATGTGTTAGAAAAGAAGAAAAAAGCAGCGATTGAAAAGGAGAAAAAAATACGTCTATTGAAAGAGAATCAATATGCGGAAAGTTTGGATTGTATTGAATATAATAATAAGAAAATTTCATATCTAGAGGAACTTTTGCAGCAATCGGAGTGTCAAAGAGATAATTTTAAAAAGCAACTTGTGCAATCTCAAAAGGAATTATTAGAACTATCAAACCGAAAGATTCTTACTTCTCAAAATGAAAAAAGTTTGCTTGAAATAGCTTTTCGAAAATCCGAAGTCTATCGGTTATTTCATGAAACAAGTAATAATACTGATACGGAAATTCAGAATAAGGATTGGAAGGAGTTGAGAAAAGAGATTGATACAACCTATTCAAATTTCACCGCTCAATTATATGCTTTATACCCGCAAATCTCAGAGTTAGAACTCCATATTTGTTATTTGATAAAAATATCCATGCCCGTGAAGGACATTGCAAGGTTAGTTGGACGCTCGACTCCTGCAATAACAGCATCCCGGATTCGTCTCTATAAAAAGATTCATGGAACAGAAGGTACCGCAGAAATGATGGATAAATTTATCGCTGATTTATAATAACTTAATCGCTGTAAACAAAAAGTAAATAAGAAGTAAATCCTATTTTGCTTATAGATTTCTCATAGAGACTATTTTTGTTTATAAAAATAGATAATGAAAAAGAGAAGTTTTATATTGGGATTAGTATTTCTGATGTTTGTTTCTTCAGTTGTGTATCCGAATAGAGTGAAGGATACTGAACAATCTTGGGAAGAAGAGGAAGATCGTTCTATAATATCTTCTCCTACATTATCAATAGATGAAAATAATATTTACATCCATTCTAATAAATTATTGGATGGACTTAATGTGAAAATTATAAATATAAAAGGAAATGTACTTTATAATGACATCATAACTGTTTCTTCTGAGATAGAATATCCTATTTCTATAGATTTTTTGCTGAATGGTGATTATAAGATATTTATCTCAAAAGGAAATAATTATTTGGTTGGATATTTTGATGTGTTAAAATAGATATTATCAACTTAAATCTTTAAATCATGAAAAGATCTGTATCTTTATTAGGCATACTATGCCTATTCGTATCGTTTAGTGTCCAAGCCCAGTACACGAACATACAGACGTGGGGACAAAAATTGTATTATAACGGGAGTGATTATCCGGGTACATTTTTGAAATTAAAAGTTGCGGTCGCTAATCCTCGTATCTCAGGAACAGGAGGAAAGGTCGTTTTCTATGATTCAGAAAGCTCCCAGTATAATTATATAGAAGTAAAGGGGGTTTATCAATCTTCGGATGCTCGGTTGAAAACCAATATCACTCCCTTAAATAGTGGATTAGGAACCATATTGGGGTTAAAACCGGTATCTTACAATTGGAAAAGTGAGACATCGCAATTGAGATCAGCAGAAGCCGTACCTTCTAAAGCTTTTGGTTTCTTGGCACAGGAGGTAGCTGAGGTTATGCCAGAGATTGTGACGTTAAGTTCCACAGGTGATAGCTTGGTGGATTACACGGCTGTTATACCCGTTTTAGTACAGGCTGTAAAAGAATTGGACGCTACTATCCAACAACTGGAATTGCAATTGGATGAAAAAGCTAATTTGTCTGATTTGCAGAATAACAAGAATTTGACGAGTAAGTCTTTGCTCTCGAATGCGGTAATGAATCAAAATACGCCGAATCCGTTTAATTCTACCACGAATATATCCTTTACGATCCCTACATCCGCACGTTCCGCTTTTATCTCTATTTGCAATTTGCAAGGAACTCAAGTTAAGAAATTCGATATCGCTACCCGGGGAGAAGGTAGTATAATGGTAAGCTTTTCTGATCTAGGTGTCGCAGGTATGTATATGTATTCTTTGGTAGTAGACGGACAGTTGATCTCAACGAAACGTATGCTATTGGTACAATAATATTTATTTCTATTGAAGCTATAGTTTTTTTGATAAGATTGAGTGATACTGTCTGTTGAGGGTATCCTCAATCTTTTTTATACAAAAGATATGCGATTATACTCCATTATAATTCCTGTTTATAACAGGCCGGATGAGCTTGATGATCTGTTATCAAGCCTTTGCAAGCAAACCTATGTCCATTTTGAGGTTATCGTGGTGGAGGATGGTTCGGAGATACCGGCGAAAGAGATTGTTGGGCGATACCAAGGGCGATTGGATCTTCATTATTATGTGATCTCGAACTCCGGCCCGGGTATGGCGCGTAATCATGGCGCTAGGCAAGCGCTTGGCGAGTATCTGCTCATACTGGATTCTGACGTGGTACTACCCTCCACGTGGCTTGAGCATATACACGACTCGTTGAATCATTATCCGGTGGATGCGTTCGGTGGCCCGGATAAGGCGCATGCCTCGTTTTCCCCGATCCAGAAGGCGATCAATTACGCCATGACCTCATTCCTGACGACCGGTGGTATCCGCGGCGGGAAGAAAAAGTTGGATAAATTTTATCCCCGTAGTTTTAATATGGGAATAAGGCGGGATGTATATGAGTGTCTGGGCGGTTTTTCCGGCATGCGATATGGTGAGGACATTGATTTTAGCATACGGATCATGGAGGCTGGTTATCGGACCCGGCTATTTCCTTCGGCATGGGTTTATCATAAAAGGCGGACGGATCTCATGCAGTTCTTCCGTCAGGTGCGTCATTCGGGGGAGGCCCGGATCGCGTTGAACCGGAAACATCCCGGCTCATTGAAGCTGGTACATTGCTTACCGGCATTATTCACGTTTTCAGTCTGTCTATTGGTTATCAGTTCATTCTTTTGCCGCTTGTTTCTGGTGCCTCTTATTATTTATGCCCTTTTATTGTTTGTAGACGCAATGTTCCGCAATAAATGTGATTTACGTGTAGGATCGCTATCCGTAATAGCCTCTTTTACGCAATTGTTTGGATATGGTACTGGGTTCCTTAGAAGTATTATTTGAATGTTTATCTATTTATATTTTAGAACAACTTATATGAAAACAACAAGACTTTTTTCTTTCTTAATTTTAATTAGTTTAGTATCAAACGCAAATGCTCAACTCCGGGTTCTTTCAAATGGACGAGTACAAGCAGGCCTTTTAAAAGACAATAATGAGGACTTAGGAAATGTAACCTCTATGCAGATATATGGTCGGATAGGGGATGCACGCGCAGGTTCGAAATTAACATTTGGTGATTTTGGACAATATGCAAATCAAGGTTGGAATGTGTTTGCTGGAGAATATGGAACCACGGATACGGATCAACTTTGGTTGCATGGGAAATTGGGTATTTATATGACTACAAATGGTTATGCTAACAATGTCGTGGCGTATTACAATCCGGCTAGTAATACTAATTTCGTGTTCAATACGAATCTTCGTGTGAATGGAGTGAATATAACTTCAGACGCTCGCTTGAAGGAAAATGTAGAGTCGCTGCAAAATCCATTAGCTCTTTTAGAGCAAGTGAATGGGGTCTCTTATTCATACAACCTCTCTACACTTGAGGAGAATAGGGAGCAGGATGAGTCTAAGTTCTCTGCCACATTGGATAATGGGATATCGGGAAGTTCCTCCGATTCAGAGGAGATTATGGATGCCGCTACTATCGCAAAGATAAATAGAGACAAACAAATCCAAGCAGAGATAGATCGAAGAGAGGCAGCGGAGGCTAGTCGTAAACGAATTGGTTTTTTGGCTCAAGACATACAAAAGGTATTACCCGAACTTGTACAAACGGATGAAAACGGGATGATGTCTATAGATTATATAGGTTTTATTCCGCTTATCGTAGAAAGTATCAAGGAGATGCAACAAACGATCCAACAACAGAATGAGGTGATTGATAATTTGCAAGCTCTACTATCGCCGGAGGTACAATCTCAATTACGTTCGAACACGACTTCCACAAGTAATATAAGTGCTGTGGATGGCGCAAAATTATATAATAGGGAAGGTGCATCTGTCTCTTATACCTTACCGGCGACGTTTGTGTCTGCTAGTCTACAGATATTTGATGTCACAGGTAAACCCGTGAAAGTTATTAAGTTGGATAATGGAAGTAGTAATGTGGTAGAAGTAAGCCGTTCGGAACTTGGTTATGGAACGTTTATTTATACGTTGTTTGTGGATGGGAAGAAAGCGGATACTTTGAAGAAGTATGTAAGTCTGTAATCTCAAGGAATTAAAAATAGAAATAACAGAATCATAAATTCTTTGATATGAAAGAGAGAATCGTCTTTTTTACATGTATCGTATTGACTTGCTTATTTTCCCCGTTATCATCACAAGAGGTTGACACGAGAAGCTGTGTGAGTACTTATACAAATCAGACAGTTTCATCAAGTGTATCAGTTTTGGGCTGTAATACGTTGGCTGTCCAAAATGTAACCGTGGCAAGTAATGGTAATTTATCTCTTTCCGCTCCGGCGCAAATTACGATTAATGGGCCTTTTGAGGTAAAGTCTGGCGGAATTTTGAATATTAGGCAATCCCAACAAATGATATTTACTTATACTTATGATGCGTCAGGAAATAGAACAACACGGCAATTTAGTGCGATGGCTTCATCTTTGGAGGCCGTTCCCGTAGACCAAGAGGAGGATTGATCAAAATATAATTTAAGTATACTTATAGATGAAATTAATATATTTATATACGATAGGGATATTTATCATGTTTATGTCCCCATCTTCTTATTTATGTGCCCAAGGAGTTGCTGAGAATAATCAATTTTTCGATTGGAAGGAAAGTGATTACAAGGCTTATGAGGATTCTTTATTGAAGGCTTTATATCCTCCGGTTATAGCGAAAACTGCAGAAAATCCGGAAAGGTTTTCACAGCAACCTCAGGCTTTTGTTCCTAAAGCCATATCTGATAATACTTACGTTCCGACTACAGTTACAATAGATAAATCGAAAGCTGTAGGAGAGATACCGATACAAACAGGTGTTTCCCCGACTGGAGCTAAAACCTATACGGTTCCCATACAGGTTTATCCGGGTATAAATGGATTTGAACCCCAATTATCATTGGCTTATAATAGCCAGCAAGGAAATGGCATCGTTGGTATTGGATGGGGTATTGGCGGTGTGCAATCGATCATGCGTACGAGTAGGAATATTTATTATGATGGTAAGCCCCAAGGAGCTTTACGTACGAAAGCGGATGCGTTCGTGTTAGACGGGATGCGTCTTATAAAGATCTCAGAGAATGCGACAACTATTAATTATGAGTCCGAGCAAGGCAATATAAAAGTAAAAGCTTTTTTGTCCGGCGATGTCGTGAAATATTTTGAGGTATTTTATCCTAATGGAACCAAGGGCATATTTGGATATGCCTCAAATACAAGCAATAAGATCTTTTATCCGATAGTTTCTTTGTCTGACTTGCGAAATAATCAGATCCTATATACTTATGTCGAGCAAGAAAACCATTACAGATTGACAAAAGTTGCTTATAATGGTGCCTCTGTGGAATTTCAGTATCAAGCCTCACGACCGGACCCCTTGGTCTCTTTTATAGGGGGGCTTAAGACAGGGGAAAGCTACTTGCTGGCTAAAATCATCAGTAAATTAGGCTCTACTGCGCTTTGTACGTATAGCTTGAGCTATAAAAACCAGAACAATAGCTCAGTTTTAAGCCAGATAGATTATTCCGCCTCCGGGCAATCTCTGAACCCTATAAAGCTTTACTATGGAGAAGGCATAACAGATGGGTCTTATGATAATGGTTCTGTCACACAGCTATATAATTGGTATGAATCAACGGATCCTGCTCGTATCAAGGTAGTGAAAGGAAGGTATGATTATGCGTCGGGGGCAGATGGTTTGATCTCTTTGCCTAATGAGAATCCCTATTGGGAGCATTACAGACATTCGACGGCTTTTCAGCATTCCCAGAATAGATATGACAATAAATTCACCGGAGAAGAGAAAATCTATCTTTATGCCGGATTGAATAGCGAGTACGCTTCCCCCATGCCCAATCTTACGACCGGAGCTAATTTTATCGATATCTTTTGTGCGGATTTGGAGGGAAAGCAAGAAGAGCATATCATAAAAGTAAACAATGGCGTTTCCGGTGATAATGATCAAGTGACTTTCCGTGTATATAGGGCCAGTTTGACTGTGGGATTGGTATCTAAATATACACGGACTTTTAATTTCCCGACCGTATTGACCGATGCGGATGGGGCAAAGAGCATACATCCTAAGTTTTATTATACAGGGGATTTCAATGGGGATGGAAAACAGGAAGTACTAGCGGTCTCTTGCCATCATCCTTTTGGAGAGACCAGTAAGACCTCTAAATGCTATATATTTGATTTGGAAAGTGGTAAGGTCTTATATCAGAGTTACTTGTTTCCCTATAACGTTAATTTTGTAGGCACGGAGCAGCCTGATCCTGAGGACGCATTTCAGAAAACAGATAGACTTCTGGTATTAGATTATGATGGAGACGGGAAAAGTGACATCGCTCTTATTAATGACTCCGGGGTAAATATATATACTTTTGATGTTTCCGGTAGTACTTGGACGGGCCGAAAAGTCTCTACTTATACCGGATTAAAAAAGGTGGATCTAAAAGATCGCTCGCTGTTGCTGGGGGAGATCAACGGAGATGGGCTTATGGATTTGCTGGTATCTCCGAAAAAAAAGGATCCAGTCTATACGTGGGCCGCTTATAACTCGATGGGAGATGGACAATTTTATAAATCCACGTTTGCCGGTACTCAAAACTCGGGGATTTCTACGGATGGCTTTTTGCTACAAGATGTAAACGGGGATGGTATGACAGACTTGATCCGGTATCATAGCTCCGGTTTCTTCACTTACCTCGCTAAGAAAAATAACGTGGGTTCGGTTGAATGTGCCCAAAATTATACATCGAAATCAATCTTGATCCCGACTAATATAAACAGTCATAATTATTTTAGTCAATTGGTCAGCTTGAAGAATGGAGTGGTTACAAAATATTCATTCAAGAGGAATGACAATAAAGGCGTTTTGGCCACGGGTATGGCGAATAGTTTGGGAGTGGTCGAAAAGAACACATACCTGTTGATGAATGAGGAGGCCATATCTTCCGGTACTTATGCTAAGGGTGCGAACGCTGTTTTCCCGTATGTGGACATTCAAGAGTCTATTCCTGTCATAGCCTTTTCCAGTACTTATATGAAAGGTAACCGGGTTGATAATTTCACTTTCACGTACCGAGGTGGTGTTATTCACCGCCAAGGATTGGGGTTTAGGGGATTTGAGAGTATATTCCGTACGAATTTGAAAGGGCAGCTTACGGAGCAATATTTTGATCCTTATAAATATGGCATATTGAAGAGTGAGGTTTCACCTGAGGCGAAATCGACCTATAATTTTGCCGTTAATGTTCAAGCCAATAAAACGGTCAAGATACGTTTAAGCAATAAGACAGAGCAGGACTTGCTTAAGGGTATTACTGCTACTACCGCTTTTGTATATGATACTTATGGAAATGCGACGCAAGAGACTATCACTTACACTGGGGGTATTACGGTAAAAAAGGCGAACACATTTTATAACAATACGGCAGAGAGTGGATATCTTATTGGTTTCTTGACCGATCAGAGCGTGACTACTACTCGTAATAGCAGTACTTATACCGAGCGAATGAATATTCCTTCGCATACGAACGGCTATGCGAATAGCAAGGTGTTCTATAAGAATGGAAATAAAGCGAAAACTTACGAGTATGTTTATGATACTCCGGGTAATATCACAAAAGAGACGCTATTCTTGTATGGTTCGGATAAAGGGCTGAAGACCGAATATGCTTATGATACGAACGGTCGATTGAAAAAGGTGACAAACCCATTAGGACTTGCAAATGAGTTTTCTTATAATACGGAGGGGCGTATGTCTTCTGAGAAGGACCACCGGGGAAAGTCTACGGCGCATACGTATGATCCATTTGGTCGGGAGACAAGTGTCACGTTCCCTGATAATACTACCGCTACTGTATCTTACGGATGGTCGGAGGAAGGGACAAACGCTTTGTATGCCATAACCCGTTCTGTGACGGGTAAACCTACTACTAAAAGTGTATATGATGCGTTGAATAGAGAGGTAAGAACGGCCGAGACTCGTTTTAATGGCAGTTTTCTAAAAACGGATAAAATTTATGATAGTTATGGAAGGGTGCAAAAAGTCTCTCGTCCGTTTGCCGGTAGTTCGGCTACGGCTTGGAATATCTATAGTTATGATACGTATGATCGCTTAACCGCTATATCGGAACCTTCCGGAAGAAAAACGACTCATGGTTATAGCGGCAATAGTATAACAACGGTGGAGGATGGAATCTCTGTCAAGCGGACGTATGATGCGTTGGGCAATCTTATATCTGTGGTAGACCCAGCAGGAACGATTACCTATAATCTGCGTCCGGATGGACAACCTTCTTCTATCGTCGCACCGGGTAACGTGACTACTTCATTTGGTTATGATGGTTTCGGCCGTCGGACTAGCTTGGGCGATCCTAGCTCTGGTACGACAACTTATGCTTATGACGCATCCGGCAACCTATTGAAAGAGACGAACGCAAATAATAAGGTTATCAATTACACATATGATACGTATAATCGCCTTAAAACGGCGACTTTACCAGAGTTTACGACTACATATACTTATAATGGCTACGATGAGTTGACGAAGGTCTCTTCTTCTGTCGGAACTTCCATTGATTATGTATATGATGCGTTGGGTCGTCTGTCGAGCCAGACAGAGACGGCGGTAGACAATAAATATTTACGAAAGGATTATACCTATAACGGAGGAAATGTAAGCTCTATTAAGTATACGTCTCAATCCGGAGTTTTGACAACCGAGAATTATAATTATGCGAATGGTCATTTAGTTGAGACCAAGCTGAATAACCAAACATCCATATTTAAGCTCACGAAAGAGAATGACATGGGGTTACCTACCGAGGTACGCTCCGGTGCCTTATCTCGTACCTATGGATATGACAGTTATGGATTCCCTACTTCCAGGAAGATACAGAAAACAGGGGTGACCACATTCCTCCAGAATATGGAGTATGTTTTCGATCCTGTTAAACGGAACTTGACTTACCGGAAAGACATTAATGTATCCCAAGAAGAGAAATTCTCTTATGATAATCTTAATCGTCTGACTTCCTACAAAGGGCTTATGGCAACTTATGACGCGAAAGGAAATATCTTAACCAAAGGGGATGTCAGTGGTACATTCGCATATAATACAAGTGGCAAGCCTTACGCCATATCTTCCTCTAGCGTGGCAAATGGTATTATGTCTTCCGCCACACAGGTTATTAGCTATACCTCTTTCAAGCGTCCGAACGCTATTACGCAAGATGGTAACGTGGCCTCGTTTACCTATAACGGCAATCAGCAGCGTGTGAAGATGCAGGTGGCTAAAGGGGGTAGCCGTTTGTTGACCCGCTATTATTTGGGGGATTGCTATGAGATCGATGAGACTCCCTCGGGTAATAAGGAGAAGCTGTATTTGGCGGGAGAGAATTACTACGACGCTTCGGCGGTATTGGTGAAGGATCATACGAATAGCTGGAAACTTTATTATATAGGTCGTGATTATCTGGGAAGTATCACGGATATCATCACCGAGGCAGGGACGAAATACGCGAGTTATAATTTTGACGCATGGGGTCGCCAACGTAACTCATCCAGTCACGTTTACATCCCTTCGGGGCAGGAGGTAGAGTTGTTCCTTGGTCGTGGCTACAGTGGCCATGAACATCTTAAGGAGTTTGGTCTGGTAAATATGAACGCCCGCCTGTATGACCCGGCTCTGGGTCGTTTCCTCGCTCCTGATCCGTTTGTCCAGATGCCGGACTTGTCCCAGAACTTCAATCGTTACAGCTATGCCATGAACAACCCGTTGAGGTATGTGGACGAGGATGGAGAGTTTATCCATATTATAATAGGTGCGGTTATCGGAGGAACAGCAAATTTGATCTATAAGGCTGTATCGGGTCAACTTCATAGTTTCAAGGATGGATTTGCCGCATTTGGTATTGGAGCCGCCGCCGGAGGTTTGGGGGCTGCGACTGGTGGGTTGGCCTTTGCCGCTGCTGGAGGTGCCGCCGGGGGAATCGGAGGCTTTTTGGCTGGAGCCGCCGCAGGTTCGGCGAGTACGGCGGTGATGATGCCTGTCCAAAGTGCGGGTAACTCGTTGTATTTCGGGGACCAGTTTATGAGCTTGAAGGATTATGGCTTGGGTATTTTGGGTGGTGCCTTGACAGGTGGAATCGGAAACGGTATGGTTGCCGCCTTGAAAGGTAATAACTTCTGGACAGGTAAGGACGTTAAATTCGGACGGACGATCTTCTCGTTCAAGAACACGGCGACAAGACCGGCACCGGAGATGAGGTTGATGGAGGCATCTACTCCTTCAGTAAATGTAGAGCGACCAAATCTAACTGCTACAGGAGATAAAATATCTGTGGCTAATGATCATAATACTTATACTGTTTATCAAGGAGTTGATGCAAATGGAGATGTACGTTATATAGGGATTACTAGCAGAAAGCCAGAAGTTAGATTCTCAGAGCATTTGAATTCAGGGACGAATAGGGCTACACTTGATTATAGACCGATACAAGGAACTGGGAACTTAAATAAGTTAGATGCTAGAATAATGGAGCAGAAATTGATAAATCGATATGGAATGCAGAAGAATGGAGGTTCTTTATATAATTTAAGAAATGAGATAAAACCTAAGTTTTGGGATAAGCATGGAATAGGTAAGTATTAATTTATAAAAATATTATCTTTACTGCAAAAAAGAAACTTGTGATAATATGGCAAAACGAATAGTGACAAAAATGGGAGATATTTTTTGTGTAGAAATAGATAATGGTTATAAAAGATTTTTTCAATATATCATTAATGATATAGAAGCTTTGAATAGCTCTGTAATACGAGTTTTCAAGACCCATTATCCCATGGATTATAGGCCGATTATAGAGGAGATTGTGATGGATGAGGTAGAGTTCTATGCCCATACGGTTTTACGTGCAGGGATAGTTTATGGGGCTTGGTACAAAGTTGGCAACTCAAAAGAGATAGGTGAAGGTCATAAGGATGTTCTATTTGGAACAGCTAGTGATGTCCGAGTTCTTCCAAACAAAGAACTTGAGTTTGTCAGTCCTTCGGAGAATTGGTATGTATGGCACATTAATGAACCTCCTTTGTTTGTAGGTAAACTTACGGAAAAGTATAAGGATTTAGAACAAGGTGATGTAATGTCTTATGTTTCTATAATTGATAGGTTGAGAAATGGAAGGTATATGCGTAAATGTCAAGGGAATGGATAGTTATGAAAAGAAACAGTGAATATAAATAATATGAAAGAATAGATAGTAGAATGGCTTTTGAATTTATGCCGTAACGAGGTAATACCAGAAAATAATGTAACATTAAATTTTGGTGTTTTTGAGTCTATATTAAAAAATAGGCTGTTTCGTGATAGAAAATGAGACAGCCTATTTTTTTGTTTGAGTTTTGTATATGTACTGATGCCGAGCTTATTTCTGAACTTTAATAAGTGTAGTTACACTATACAATCTGTTGATATATCTATCATCATAGAAGGCTTATCGGTGGAGCCGCCGCAGGTTCGGCGAGTAGGGTGATGATGATGCCGGTTCAAAGTGCGGGTAACTCATGATTTACAACCCACTATTGATAGAATACGATCAGGAAAGTTGTTTACGTTTCGTCATGATGGATCAACCTAATTATAATAATGTGACTTGTATTTCGTTAGAAAAATATCAAAAGTGAAATTGTATCAAATAATTATTGTGGAGATATGAGGGTCATCAAAATTTTCTTGCTGTTTGTTTGTTGTATTTCATTAGATGTACAATCTCAAACATTTTTGTCGGACACATTGGGTATCAATGAGGATGGCTCTGTTATCATTGCTAAAAGTTTGGCTTTACCCGGCTGGATTCTTGGAGTGGATGTGGATTCGACGGATAATTTGCTTTTTATCCGGTATCGGAATTTGTCGAAAAATGAGACTTCCTTGAAAAATAAGGGGGGAATATCCGTTTACTCCTTGGCTGATCAGAGGATGCTATGGCAACGTCCTGTCAATTATTTTAATCAAGATCCAAAGTTGACTTCAGAGGGAGTTTTGTTCGTGACAATGGGGAAGGCTACATCGTTGCTGGATTTGAAAACAGGTAATGAGGTTTGGAAGAAAAAGAAAATGATTCCTTATTGTGTGGACGCTAAGAACCGGATGTTTTTGGCTTATAAAGGCAGTTATATGAACGGGGTGTCTAACGAGTTGGAAGGCCATAGCCTTGCGACGGGAGAAAAGATGTGGAGCCGGAAAATGAGCCATGTATATGGATGGAATGAGAGTGGTTTACTGGATGACTCTACTCGATTGATTGTCTCGGATGGGATTCATCTGGTTCACATGGGAAATGGGGAAGGGCCGAGTTATGCCATGCCGACTGGGGCAAGTGATTATAAAGAGGCCGTCGCTCTTGGTGCGCTCGGTGTGGTGACGGGTGTCTTAACCGGTTTT
Organism: Parabacteroides sp. AF21-43; assembly: GCF_003635435.1. NCBI lineage: Bacteria > Pseudomonadati > Bacteroidota > Bacteroidia > Bacteroidales > Tannerellaceae > Parabacteroides > Parabacteroides sp. AF21-43. The sequence continues at coordinate 163,749 of NZ_QTMG01000004.1, forward strand.
GCAGCAGTGCCTACCGGGCCGAAGAAGGTGATGGAACTGGTATCGAATGTTTTATCGGACGACACGGTTTTTTACGTGGCAAGCCGGGAGAATTTGTTTTGTCTGGATCGGCAGTTGCAACCTAAATGGGGGTATCCGATACCTGATGGAATGGGATCTCGCTCTCATTTGTTTGCGAGAGGAGATAGCCTTTATATGATTAATATGGGAACAGGGTATCGAAATACTATTTTTGATACTTCTGAGGCTTATGCTCACGAATACTTAAGACTGAAGGTTGGCTGGCCGTTTATCGCCTGCTTCGATAAACGAAAGGGGGAGAAGGTTTGGTTTCGCCAGCTCTCGGATAAGAAAGAGATGGTGGAGGAGTTTGATATAAATTGGGAAGAGGATGCTCTGATGGTGTTGTTTTCCGATCATATCCGGAAATACTCGTTATCTGGGGATTCCTTATTGAGTGAGGTATCATGGAATACCGAAGTAAACGGGAAGTTATTATATCTTACCAATTCTTCTTATTTCTTGCAGGATTTTGAGGATAGTACATCTTATCAGCGATATAAACGCCCGGATTCGATTTATTGTTTGGTTACAGATAAGAATGAAATGGTTGAGCTAGACCAACAACTGAATGTTTTACAAACTTATCCTTTGTCTAGGTTACGTCCATTCAGGGATTTACCAAATGGGGATAATTTGATATTCTTGGGAGACAAAACATTGTGGGTTAATTCAAAGGGTGAAAAGAAAGCTTATTTACATACCTCATCCAAGATGTTTAGGGTAGGTGAAAAGTTTTTCATCTATAGTTTGGATGGTAAAAAGATATATGAATTTCCTTTATAATTAGGGGATATCCAAAGGCGGGTTGGATTGGTAAGTCGTATACAAATGCTTACATGGATAGAATCCCTGTTTTTGACAATGTATCCAAATAGTTTATTATATAACTATCAATGTTTTTAGGTTCTAGGGTATCCCTTGTCCAAGAAACTTGCTTTCCTGTTTCATCAATTTCTTTTTTAGCCCTATACAATAAATCGAAGTCACGCAGTAAAGATATTTTGGAATGTATATATAGTTGACTTAAGCATTGGATTACTTCTAAGACAGTTCTTCTTTTGTGATAATTTTCAAATAAGAGAAATCGAAGATAGTTCAAAAGTATGTATTCTTTGTTAATATCTAAATTGAACTCACATATAAGAATATCCATTCTTTTCCTTAGATCCTTTTGATTATCTATACAAGGTATCTGAGAAGCGAAGTCTTGCATGTTCTTGTTGACAAAGTCTGCTTTTATCATATTTTTAGACCAGGTTATCCATTTTTCATCAATTTCCATATCAAATACTGTCATGGCAAGTATCTCGAGGGTGTTTGGTACTTTATTTAATATTGCGGTGGGATTATAGAATGTGGATGTACGCAAATCAAAACGTCTCATAGCGTACAAAAGTTCTTCAATACTTTTATTTAGGTCTAACTTCGGAAAGACTTTGACTGGTATGGTGAAAAAAGCCATGTCTTGCTTTATCTCAAAAATACATTTCTCGCTCAGATAGCGATTCACATTTTCGATATGCTGTTCTTTGTCTTTTATTGATTTAGGTATATAATAAGGAATAATCATGCAAGTGAACCAATCTTCTTTTCCTTCATTCTTTAAAAGGCAAACCTCAATTCTGAAAAGTTTTCCCTCTTTTATGCATTCGAATGCTGTTTGGCTGACCTTTTTGGGTGGACTATCCCAAAGATAGAGTCCCAATCCTTGAAGTATGTATTTTCTTAATGTCTTTGGTCTCTTATAATTGTTGATAAAAGTCAATGTCAATGTCAGAGGTAAAATAAATATGAAGGGAATCAATGAGATTGCGATCAGTAGGTCCAATGGAATATTTCCGGATATGAGACCTGTAATAATTAGAATAGCCATACAAGGTATACAAAGGATAGTCACTAAAGAAAGTGAATATAGTAACCATCCTTTCAAGGTCAGAAACTCTAGATGAGTAAATTTACCCAAATCATGTATTATTAATTGTAGGTATTGTTTGATTGTAGAGATTGATATCTTATTTTCTTCCAGTTCCATTATGCTTGTTTAATGTCTATATTAATTACAAAATTACAACATATCCTTTATAAACTGGTATATTTCATGTAAATATGTAATAGATTACTTCATAGTTATGGTTAAATGTATTGTCAAGAAAGATATTTTGGCTATTTTTAATTTTTACCTTCTGAACATTTAGGGGTTCACTCTGTTTTAACAAAGCATTGGATATCCGGCATGTATTTAGTAGTGAATTAATTAAACGTCAAAATTATGAAGGTGAAAATATTATACACGGCTTTAATCTCATTGATCGCGGGAGGAGCGATGGCGCAAGATTGTACGTTCTTCTTTCCGCAAACAGAGGGAACGGTATGGGTCCGTAAAGGATATGACGCAAAGGGAAACTTACAATCTGTTATGAGTTATCAAGTGGATGAGGTGGAAACATTGCCTTCCGGCCAAGAGGTGGAAGCGGACTACGTATATACTAATCCCTCCGGTACGATCGTGAACAAAGGAGATATCAAGGCATACTGCCAGAATGGAGAATTTTTCCTCGACTCGAAAGAGACACTCTCTTATCCGGGAGTGGTATCGGAAATGAATACGAATGTGGATATCACGGAGAACTTTATAAATTACCCAAATCCGTATGCGGCTAATTTCGATAAGAATAACGTGTATTTCGACGAGGCTTCCGTAAAGATCTACGATAAGAAGAATCGGAAGAATCGTAAGGATATGGCCATTAAGGACCGTGAGTTTATTAAAACGGAAAGCATAACAACTCCTGCCGGTACGTTCGATTGCGCTAAGGTAAAATATAATATCGCTACACGTTCCCCTAAATCAAAGGAGACAATCACTGGGTATGGGTATGAGTGGTACAGCCCGAATGTAGGCTTAGTGCGTACGGAACAATATGATAAGAATAACGTATTACAATCCTATACGGTATTGGAAGAATTAAAATAAAAAAGGCGACTACAATCTTATGATTTGTATTAACCGGTTTAAGTGGATACGCTGTTGCTGAGAAGTGACAGCGTATTTTCTTTTATGGGAAAGATTGGGCAATTTTCTTTTTGTTTGACGTTTTTCGTTAACTTGCGGCAAATTTCGGAAAATGGAAAGAGAATATAAATCAAAAGTGGGATGGTGGTATCATCTGGTGATTATCATGGTGGTAATCGGTTGCGTGGCTGCATTTTTGCGTACCAATATATCGGCTATAGTGGGTATGATGGTCGCTGCGTTGGGGGTGCTTCATGTTTTCTTTAATACGTATTACCGGATAACGGAAGATGATATGTTGATAGCGCATTGTAGTATTTTCCCGGAGAAGAAGATCGCTATCGCTGATATAGAGGCGTTGGAATCTACCGTGATGCCGGTGTCAAGCTACGCCCTTTCGTTGGATCGGCTGATCATATGGAGCAATGGGAAACCTTGGATGCTCATATCTCCGACCAACCGGGCTGATTTTATCAAACAATTGAGAAAGATTAATCCTAATATACAACTTAAATAGATCTAATAGTATGAAATACGATGTCGCTATAATCGGTGGAGGTCCTGCCGGTTATACTGCCGCGGAGAGAGCGGCGCAGGGTGGGCTTTCCACGATTCTTTTTGAGAAAAACGCATTGGGCGGGGTTTGTTTGAATGAGGGATGCGTGCCGACAAAGACGCTTCTTTATTCCGCTAAGACGTATGATAATATCAAGCATGCTTCCAAGTATGCGGTGAAAGCGGAGAATCCTTCTTTTGATCTCCCGAAAATCATCGCCCGTAAGAATAAGGTCGTGAAAAAGCTGACAGCCGGTATCCGTATGAAAATGACGGAGCATGGCGTGGTGATGGTTACGGCGGAAGCTTGTATCCAAGGACGTGCGGCCGACGGGACGATTACGATCGCCGCCGGAGAAGAGCTATACGAGGCTGCGAACCTTTTGATCTGTACGGGATCGGAAACGGTAATTCCTCCTATACCCGGATTGGCGGAGACGGAATATTGGACGAGCCGGGAGGCGTTGCAATCGAAGGAGCTTCCGGCCTCTTTGGTGATAATCGGTGGAGGCGTGATCGGTATGGAGTTCGCTTCTTTCTTCAATAGCCTTGGGGTAGAGGTACATGTCGTGGAGATGTTGGATAAGATATTAGGCCCGATGGATCGTGAGCTGTCCGAAATGTTGCAAGCGGAATACGCTAAACGGGGGATTAAGTTCTATCTAAGTCATAAAGTGACCGGGGTGCATGGAACCGAGGTTTCTGTAGAGAAAGACGGGGAGACATTCACGTTACATGGCGATAAGGTCCTTTTGAGTGTAGGGCGTCGTCCGGTTACGAAAGGTTTTGGCTTGGAGACACTGGCTCCGGAGACTTTTCGTAATGGGGTGAAGGTGAATGAGTACATGCAGACTTCCCTGCCAAATGTATATGCTTGTGGTGATATTACCGCTTTTTCCTTACTGGCGCATACGGCAGTTAGCGAGGCGGAGGTGGCCGTGGATCATCTCTTGGGCAAATCGCGCCCGATGAGTTATAAGGCTATTCCGGGTGTCGTTTATACGAATCCGGAGATCGCCGGTGTCGGGAAGACAGAGGAGGAGTTGCAGGCAGAAGGTATTTCGTATACCGTGAAAAAAATACCGATGGCATTCTCTGGGCGTTTTGTCGCGGAGAATGAGATGGGGAATGGTGTTTGTAAGTTGATCTTGTCGGAGGATGAGACGTTGATCGGTGCCCATATGTTGGGTAATCCGGCCTCGGAGTTGATCGTGATCGCCGGAATCGCTATTGAGGAGGGGATGAAATCGGATGAGTTAAAGTCGTTTGTGTTCCCGCATCCTACGGTAGGAGAGATTATTAAGGAAGCGCTTTATTGAAATAATTATGTACCTTTGTGCCGATAATAGCGGCACATGGGTACATTTGAAGGATATGTAGGGATTCGTTTGTGGGACGGACAATTGGTGGACGATGTGGTCTTTAGCCTTTTGTTCGTCTTATTTATGTGTTTTGCGTTGGTGTTCCGTACCAATTATCGTTTATTCCTGAAGATGATGCGTGATGTGGTATATGTGAAAGAACGTCAAAATTTATTTGAGGTAACGAGGGGGAGCGAATGGCTCTTCCGGAATTTCATGACGTTTCAAGCCTTGTTTCTTTGTAGCGTTTGCCTTTTTGCTATCGCTAGGGCATATGGGTATTTCAACCATTTGCTAGAAAATACGGTGTTGATATCTATTGGGTTGATAATGATGGTATTGATACTGTTTTATTGGTGTAAGCGCTGTTTCTATTATTTATTGGGGGTTGTTTTTACGGACGCTCCGAAATACAAGTTTTGGAAGACTAATTATAACGCTATTATAGGAGCGTGGGGGATTTGTTTATACATTCCGGCACTTTGGTTGGTATTCGTGGGGAGCAGTATACAGATTCCTGTTTTGTTGTTTGTATTTTTCTATATTCTGTGTCGTTTTGTGATAATTTATAAGACCATACGGATATTTCACAGGAAAAATAGCAGTTTTTTATATATTAGTTTGTACCTTTGCGGCCAAGAAATATTGCCTTTAGTTTTTCTGTATGAAGGCATTATTTATTTGTATAACTTTATCGAGTCAAGTACTCTATGGCATTGAATATTAAAAAATTATTGGTATCACAACCGAAGCCTGCATCGGAGAAATCACCATATTTCGATATTGCAGAAAAATACGGTGTGGAAATAGATTTCCGCCCGTTCATCAAGGTTGAACCTTTATCTTCCAAGGAGTTCAGGCAGCAACGAATCTCGGTTTTGGATCATACCGCCGTTATTTTTACGGCTCGTACGGCTATCGATCATTTCTTTCATTTATGCGAGGAATTGCGTGTGGCTATCCCGGAAACGATGAAGTATTTCTGTATGACAGAGGCGATCGCTGTTTATCTCCAGAAGTATATCGTTTATAGAAAACGTAAGATTTTTTATGGTCAGACCGGTAAGGCAGATGATTTGGTGACTGTTATCGCCAAACATGCGAAGGAGAAATACCTAGTACCTGTTTCCGATGTACATAAAGATGATCTATTCGCTTTGTTAGACGCGAAGAAAATCAACTATACGAAAGCGGTGATGTTCCGTACGGTGAGCAATGATTTCGCGAAGGACGAGAAATTCGATTATGATATGTTGGTTTTCTTTAGTCCGTCGGGTATCTCTTCCTTATTGAAGAACTTCCCGGATTTCAAGCAAGACGATATAAAGATCGGCTGCTTTGGCCCTACTACGGCAAAGGCTGTTAAAGATGCGGGTCTGCGTTTGGACGTTGAGGCTCCCACGGTGGAAGCCCCTTCTATGACTGCTGCTTTGGATTTATATCTGAAAAAACAGCAAGACGGTAAAAAATAATGACGACAAAAAGGTATACCCTTTCAAAAGAAGAACGCCTGTCGTGGAAACGTTACATTGACCTATTATTCGAAAAAGGACAATCGTTCGTGGCGTTTCCACTGCGGGTCGTTTATTTACCGATGGAGGAAGAGATGCCTGCCCGTGCTTCCTTCTTAGTGAGTGTACCGAAGAAAAAATTTAAGAGAGCCGTAAAGCGTAACTTGATCAAACGACAGGTACGTGAGGCTTACCGGGTTCGTAAATATGATTTACTGGAACCGTTGGAAGCGAAGAATAAGGGCATGTTAATCGCTTTCCTGTACCTCGATAAAGAGATCCATCCGTACGCTGTGATGGAAAAGGCAATGAAGAAAGCGATCCATATCCTTCGGGATAAAGAATAATGAGACGCTTTTTTACCACATTACTCTTATTGCCGGTTTATTTCTACAAATATTGTATCTCTCCTATGACACCGGCTTCGTGCAGGTATACGCCCACTTGTTCCGAATATGCGGTGCAAGCCTTGAAGAAATATGGTCCTGTGAAAGGATTGTATCTTGCGGTTAAACGAATACTTCGTTGCCATCCTTGGGGTGGGAGCGGTTATGATCCGGTTCCGTAACGCCATGGGTTATTATGATATACATACGCATCAGATGCCTTTCCATAAGGAGGATATCGCGATTATAAATAGGATCGTGAGTCCAATGGGTGATATGCAGCCGGGTCCACTTCTTGATACGGTTATTCGCTCATATGGTATCCATCCGTGGTATATATATAATGTAAAGGAGCAGATGGACCTACTTAGGGTATTGGTGTCTGGTTCGGGAGTCGTGGCGATCGGAGAGGCTGGACTTGATACACTGGCCGAATCTCCAATGGATTTGCAAAAAGAGGTGTTTCTGGCACAAGCCAATTTAGCGGAGGAAACACATAAGCCATTAATTATCCATTGCGTAAAAGCGTGGGCGGATCTCATTGCCTGTAAAAAGGCCGTGAAACCGGAGATGCCTTGGATTATCCATGGCTTTCGAGGTAATGGTGAACTTGCCTCCCAATTGGTTCGCTTGGGGTTTTATCTCTCCTTTGGAGATCGTTTTAATCCATCGGCTTTGCGTGCCGCATGGCCTGATTTCCTTTTCTTGGAGACCGATGATAAATCGATTGATATCCGCGGGGTCTACCAAAATGTAGCGGAAGCGTTGGATATTCCGGAAGAAAAGCTGCGGATTCAAATCGCTAAAAACGTTTCTATCTTCCACCTAAACGGATAATTATCAATTATCAATTTTCGATTCTCAATTAAAAAGTCGTACCTTTGCCTCGTATGAGATAAAGTGACAAATATATTAATGTAATACGATATAAATTAATACGATGAATTTTGTAGAAGAATTAAGATGGAGGGGCATGATCGCTGATATGATGCCCGGGACGGAAGAGCAATTGCAGAAAGAGTTGACATCGGCCTATGTGGGGATCGATCCAACGGCAGACTCTTTGCATATCGGACACTTAGTAAGTGTGATGATGCTGAAGCATTTCCAACGTGCCGGTCATCGTCCTATCGCTTTAGTGGGTGGCGCTACCGGTATGATCGGTGACCCGTCTATGAAGTCTGCCGAGCGTAATTTGCTGGACGAGGCTACTCTTCGTCACAATCAGGATTGCATCAAGAAACAATTGGCTAAGTTCCTTGATTTTGACTCCGACGCTCCTAATGCCGCTAAGTTGGTGAACAACTATGACTGGATGAAGGGTTATTCTTTCTTGAATTTTATCCGTGATATCGGTAAGCATATTACCGTGAACTACATGATGGCTAAGGATTCAGTGAAGAAACGTTTGAGTCGCGAATCTAGTGTAGGTATGTCTTTCACCGAGTTTTCTTATCAATTGCTACAAGGCTACGATTATTTGTATTTGTATGAGCATGAGGGTTGCCGCCTACAGATGGGTGGTACTGATCAATGGGGTAATATCACGACTGGTACGGAATTGATCCGCCGTACGTTGGGAGGGGAGGCTTATGCCTTGACTTGCCCGTTAATCACGAAGGCTGACGGTGGTAAGTTCGGAAAGACGGAATCCGGTAATATCTGGTTGGATCGTCGCTATACTTCTCCGTATAAATTCTATCAATTCTGGTTGAACGTAAGCGACGCTGACGCCGCCAAGTATATCAAGATCTTCACGGATTTAAACCAAGAAGAGATCGCCGCTTTGGAAGCGGAGCAAGAAGCCGCTCCTCATTTGCGTCCGTTGCAGAAACGTTTGGCGAAAGAGGTGACTGTTATGGTTCACTCTTTGGAAGATTATGAGGCCGCTGTCGAGGCTTCCAATATCTTGTTTGGTAACTCCACGCACGAGGCTTTGTTGAAATTGGATGAGGACACATTACTAGCCGTATTCGAGGGTGTTCCTCATTTCGATATCTCCCGTGATGAATTGGCCGCAGGAATCAAGGCTGTTGATTTGTGTACTGAAAAAGCCGCTATCTTCCCTTCAAAAGGTGAGATGCGTAAATTGGTACAAAGTGGTGGTGTAAGTTTTAACAAAGAGAAACTAGCGGAGGTTGACACTGTAATTGATTGTTCTTCACTGCTTGACGATAAGTATTTATTGGTTCAAAGAGGTAAGAAAAATTATTATTTGTTGATCGCAAAGTAAAAAAATAATCAAAAAATTTGCAAGGTAAGATTTTATTCTTACCTTTGCATCGCTTTAGTAAAGCAATCGGATTGTCTCATGGTGTAATGGTAGCACTACAGTTTTTGGTTCTGTCTGTCGAGGTTCGAATCCTCGTGAGACAACTCAACAATCCAGAGAGAGGGATGTCAATTGTGGCATCCCTTTTTTATTTTGTGACATTTTCTCGTATAGATAGCTTATCCGATAAATCCCTAGGGAAAATGGGGTAGTACTTACTTTGGCCATGAAGTATATCTTCTCTGCCGCTTGAAGTATATCTCCTGTGGTATTCGCAGTATAATTGCGGGGATAACCTTGCGATGTGTTTTTCATCTACACTTTTATTTATTTTTTATACATTTGTGGAAATTCTGATTTAAATCTATATTGTTATGTCACGTTCATTTCTTTTGTTTGGTTTTATCCTATATCGTGTTTTCTTGAGCAGTCTGGCGAATGCTAGTGATATCGATTTGTCTGCGCCCATGGATAAAGGCGGGTGGAAATTGATATGGAGTGAGGAGTTTGACTATACGGGATTTCCTGATTCTACAAAATGGTCTTATGATACGGAAGGTAATGTATATCAATGGGGAAATAACGAGGCTCAATATTATACATCCGGCAGAAAGGAGAACGCTTGGGTCTCGGATGGGGTGTTGAGGATTACGGCCTTGAAAGAACCGATGGAAGGTCGTTCATATACATCGGCTCGTCTGATTACGAAAGGAAAAGGGGATTGGTTGTACGGACGTTTTGAGATTCGGGCGAAACTCCCGACCGGACGAGGGACATGGCCGGCCATCTGGATGCTTCCAACGGATTGGGAATACGGGGATTGGCCAAAAAGCGGGGAAATAGATATTATGGAAAATGTGGGCTATGATCCCGATACGATCGTAGGTTCTTCGCATACGGAAAAATATAATCATGCGATCGGAACTCAAAAAAATGCTAAAATTGCGTGTCCGGATTGTTATAAAGCGTTTCACGTGTATGCCTTGGAATGGGAGGAAGATGAGTACCGGCTTTATGTAGATGATCAATTATACTTTACATTTAAGAACGAGGGGATAGGCTATGAGGTTTGGCCTTACGATAAACGCTTTCATATCTTGCTGAATCTGGCGATTGGTGGGAATTGGGGAGGCCAAAAGGGTATTGATGATTCTCTTTTTCCACATGTGTTTGAGATTGATTATGTGAGAGTTTATAAGAAGTAGGGTGTAACGTGATGTTTTTTTATTTACTTTTGTGGTACATAACATTCTGTACTATATAGTGAAGGAGATACTTAAGAGGACGTTGGTTCGTATGTTGATTTGTTGCGTTATTGCCTTGTTGTTTTGTATAACGGGGAATGCGAAGGTACCCTATATTCCTAAAATCATCAATTATTCCGTAAGCGATTACAAAGCGGGAAACCAGAATTGGGCCGTCTCCCAAGGTCCGGGAGGAAAGATGTATATTGGGAATAACCGGGGGCTTTTGGTTTTTGACGGTATTCACTGGGATCTTGTGAAATTACCGAATAATCTAGGTGTCCGTGCTTTGTATATATCGAAGGACGGACGTATTTATGTTGGCTCTTTCGAGGAGTTCGGGTATTTTGAGATGGATGACGAGAATGATCTGATTTATCATTCACTCAGTTCGTCTGAGATGAACGTCTATCTTAATAATGATGAGTTCTGGACGATTAATGAATATAAGGGTGAGATTTATTTTCAATCATTCCGGAGCTTTTTTATTTATGACGGGGAAAAAGTAAGAAAAGGTGTATCCGACCTGTCTCCATTGTATATTTTCACATTGGACGATCATCTATACGTTCAGTTCATGGAGGGAGGAAGCTTTTGTCGAATGGATGACGGCCAGTTTACAGAGTTACTATCGAAAAAGGTTTTGGAGGATGATGTGGTTTCGGTCTTGCCGTTTGATCATCAGCTATTATTGGTCTCGGCTCGTAGTGGATGTTTTATCTATGATGAGGTACGTAAAAAATTGTCCGTGTGGAATACACCAGCCAATGAAATATTAAAGGAAGGGATAGCAAACCGGGGAGTCATGATGAAAGATTCTACTTTTATTGTGGGTACGATTTCTAATGGGGTTGTAGCGATTAATAAGCAGGGGGAAACTTTGTGGCATATCAACCGGGAGAATGGCTTGATTAATAATACGGTATTGAGAGTATTTGCTGATAATTCGGATAATTTATGGGTTACATTGGATAATGGTATCGCGCAGATACATGTGAATTCTCCGATTTATTTTTATGAACCGTTTGAGGCCCAGATTGGTATGGTGCATGATATGGTGATAGAGAAGGGTATTGTTTATTTAGCTACGAACCAAGGTCTTTATGCGTTATCTGAGAATGATAGTTATCCAACCTTGATTCCCGGTACTCAAGAACAGACATGGTATATCTCCGATGTCGGAAATCAACTGATTGCCGGACATAATACAGGTACCTTACAGCTAGAGGGCCGAAAAGCTACTCAGATACCGGGGCCCAATGGAGGGGGTACCGCATTACGTAAGACAATTATCCATGGAAAGGAAGTTTTACTCCAGATGTCTTACCGTCCACTCAGTGTTTTCACCCGGGATATGGTTACTAATCGTTGGAAATTTAGCCATAATGTAGAAGGATTCTCTAATTTGATCAAATCGTTTGAGGTTGACCCTACCGGCAATATATGGGCTAGCCATATGTATAAAGGTATCTATCGTCTTCGCTTGAATGAGGATTTGAGGAGCGTGAAAGAGATGGAGTATATCGGAAAACTGGAGGAAGGTAATGAGAGTGGTACGATTAATGTAATGAAATTACGCGGACGTATTGTTTTCTCGGATGGGAGTAAGTTTTATACTTATGAGGATTTGACTGGAAAGATCGTTCCTTATGATTTGTTGAATGAGGATTTTCCCGAGTTAAGCGATACCTATCGGGTTGTTTCCTTGAATAATGATTTATATTGGTTTATCCGGAATTCGGAATATGTATTGTTAGGATATGAGTCCGGGCGATTCCAGTTAAAACAGCGTATTCCTTTTACTTTGTTTGATAATCCGACCATAGAGGATAGGGGAAATATTTATGTGGCTTCCGACGGGACGTCTTATTTTTGTCTAAACGGGGGGATCGCTCGTTATGACAGATACCGGAATTATGTGGATACGACTCGAGTTCCATTAAGTTTGTCGCAGGTAAGGGCCTATAATCGGCATGAAAATGAGTTCGCTCCGCTCCCTTGCAAGGGAGCGGACGCACCGGAAGCCGGTGCGTCCGTATTGAGTTATAGCTATAATACGATTCTTTTTAAGTTTTCGTATCCGGATTTTACGGGGCGCCGTTTCCTGATCTATTATAAACTGGACGGGTTTGATAATGAATGGATAGAAGGCACCAGTAATTTTCAACGGACTTATTCTAATTTACCGTATGGTAATTTTGTGTTACATGCGGTTGTGAAAGACGATCGAGGAAAAGAGCTATCTTCTCTGTCTTATCCATTCAAGATCGAACGTCCATTTTATAGCTCTTGGTGGGCGCTGATCATCTATTTTGCTTTGTTTTTATGTATACTGGTCGTATTAGTGAGAATGTATACGATGTGGATTGTCATGCGTGAGAAAAAAGTTAACGAGGAGCAAAAGAGATTGCAAGAAGAGCAATTGAGGGCGCAAGAGCAATTAATTGTCAAGCTAGAGAATGAAAAATTAGAAAATGACCTTACTTATAAGAGTAAGGAATTAGCCAGTGCTACTTTGTCTGTTATCTCTCATAATGATTTCCTTGAAGGTCTAAAAAAGGAAATACAAGCTCAACAATTATCGGGAAGTTATACGAAACGATTCTTCGATAAGCTCATCCGCATGATCGAAGAGAATATATCAGGCGAGGATGAATGGGCCATTTTCCAGACTAATTTCGATCGTATCCACGAAAAGTTCTTTACGAATCTAAAAGAGCGGTATCCCGATTTGACTCCGGGCGATTTACGATTATGCGCTTTATTACGTTTGAATATGCCAACTAAGGATATGGCTCGTATGCAAAATCTTTCCGTACGTGGTATCGAGGCGGCGCGCTATCGATTGCGTAAAAAACTAAATCTACCGGAGGGGCAAAGCTTGGTAGATTTCATGATCCAGTTCCACTAAGAAATTTCATAGTTATGAATGAAAAATATCATAACTATGAAATAAGAAAATCATAACTATGAGTTTTCCTTGTCATTTTTGTGTTCCCATATTTAGTGAGATGTGTTTAATAACATATAATGTTCTCCTTTTGAATTAACAAATGTATTATAACTGAAAATAAGATAATTAATATGTATTGCAGTAGTATAAAAGTAGTAATTTTCTGCTTGCGCAAGGCTTGCAGTAGTGTTGAAGTATACAAAAATTTGCCCTTTTTTAGGTTTGGGTGTTCATTTGCTTCAAATTTAATAATGAGTGTAAAAACAAATGTTCAACTTTAAAACTAGAATGAATGAAAGCTAAATTAATGCTTTGTTTATGCCTGTTACTTGCCGCGACAACAATGTTTGCGCAGAATCTGACAGTTACTGGTGTGGTAACTGAAAAGGCCACAGGATACCCGGCTATCGGGGTGAGTGTTTTGGTTAAGGGTACGACTAACGGTACCATAACCTCTATGGATGGAGACTATACTTTGAGTAATGTTCCCAAGAATGCGACTTTAGTATTTAGTTATGTAGGTATGACTACACAAGAAGTTCCGGTTAACGGACAGACTGTAGTAAATGTTCTTATGAGTGAGGATACGCAAAACTTGGAAGAGGTTGTCGTTATCGGTTATGGTACGAGTAAGGCTAAGGATTTGACAGCTCCAATTGCCGTGATCAAGGCTGATGAGATTACGAAACATGCGACATCATCTCCGATGAGTGCTTTGCAAGGAAAAGTGCCGGGTGTGCAGATTACGAATAGTGGCCAGCCAGGTTCCGGTCCTTCCGTACGTATTCGTGGTATCGGTTCTATGAATACGGATAGCCAACCTTTGTATGTTGTAGATGGAATGTTCTTTGATAATATTGATTTCTTGAATAATAGTGATATTCAAGATTTGTCTATTTTGAAAGATGCTTCTGCCGCTTCTATTTATGGTGTACGTGCGGCGAATGGCGTAGTCTTGGTTACGACAAAGAAAGGTGCGTTGAATCGTCCTGCTACGGTTACTTATGATGGTTATGTTGGCTTTCAAAAGGCTACGAATGTATTGAAAATGGCTAATAGTGAGCAATATGCGACTATGATCAGTGAGATGGGTAATGAAACCTTACAGGCTGTTGTAAATAACGCTAAAAATGTTTGGGGAACACTTCCGAATACAAACTGGTATGATGAGATCTTACATACAGCTTTAACTCACAACCATTCTTTAGACATTTCTGGAGGTACTGAAAAAGCTACTTATTCTGTGGGTACCTCTTATTTGTATCAAGATGGTATCTTGGATTCTAAAAATGATTACTCTCGTTTCAATTTGCGTACGAAAGCGGATTATAAGGCTTTTGATTGGTTGAAAGTAGGAGCTAACGTTGTTTTGAGCAACTCTACGCAAAACTTGCCAAACGGCGAGGTTTGGTTAGCAGCTTTCCGTACACCGGGTATTATTCCTGTATATGATGAAAATAGCTCCTTGAATCCGTATCCTACGAAATATGGTTCTCCTGCCCAAATCGGTTTGAGTGAGTATTACTACAATCCGGTTGCTCAAGCGGAGTATTATGATTCTAAAAATTCAATGTTGCGCGTAATGCCTTCTTTCTATGCGCAATTCGACTTCTTGCCGGAGAATAAGTTATTCTTTAAAACGGCTTATAGCCAAGATATCAATGTTATTCAGACAAGAGCTTATACTCCAGAATTTTTGGTTGGTGGAACTCAGTTGAATTCGACTCCCCTTTTGAATAAGAAGAATGATATTTATCACAGTTGGATTTTAGATAATACATTGACCTATACAGATACGTTCGGTGATCATGGTTTAACCGCGATGTTGGGTCAATCCGTACGTGAAGAGAACTGGCGTAACCTATGGGGAGAAGCTACAGGTGTTCCGGGCGGACACGAGGAATATTACTATTTGAATCAAGGTAATGCGGATGGACGTAAAACTGGCGATGACGGTACGACTTATCGTGGTGTTTCTTGGTTCGGTCGTGTATCTTATGATTATAAAGGCAAATATTTATTGTCTGCTACAATGCGTGCTGATGGTTCTTCCAAATACCAAGAGAAATGGGGTTATTTCCCTTCTGTAGGTGCTGCTTGGAATATTTCAGAAGAAGGATTCATGAAAGATCAGAAATGGGTTGATTATCTGAAATTACGTGCGAGCTGGGGTAAGTTAGGTAACGATAAGGTTGCGGCTAGTGATGGTTTCGCTTCCATTACGCAAGATATGGGTACCTCTGGTATATTTGGAGGAAGCGCTGTTCCTGGTTATACGAACTTGGTTTATTTTAGTTGGTTAGGTTGGGAAGTCGTGAATGAGACGAACGTCGGTTTAGATTTTCGTACGTTGAATAGCCGTTTGACAATAGAGGCAGACTGGTATTATCGTTTGACTCAAAATGCCGTGATCGACGCTCCTCTGCCAATGGGTGCCGGTAACTTATTAGGTAACAGAGGTGAGATTTTGAATACAGGTGTTGAGTTGTCTTTTAACTGGGCTGATAAGATCGGTAAAGATTTCTCTTACTACATTGGAGCAAACTTGACAACCTTGCACAATGAGGTAAAAGATTTGAATGGTTTATCTTATTTATATGGTGGTTCTGCGGAGTTCCGTACGATTTCTCAAGTTGGTGGTGAGTTGAATGCTTACTATGGATATGATATTGAGGGTGTTTATCAGAATGCCGCAGAGGTCGCTGCTGATCCGATTGCTGTAGCAAATGGTTTGGAGCCCGGAGATTTCAAGTATGTTGACCAAAATAAGGATGGTAAGATTGATAATAAAGACCGTGTAACATTGGGTTCTTATATCCCGAACTTCAATTACGGTATCAACTTAGGATTCTCTTACAAGAATTTCGATTTCTCTATGGTTATGCAAGGTGTAGCTGGAAACCAGATCGTAAACCGTAAACGTGGTGACCGCCGTTGGCACTCTGAATTGAACTATGACTTAGATCAGTTCGAGAATCGTTGGACAGGTGAGGGTTCTACTAACGAATATATGTCTGCGAAAGGTTCTGTAAAACCTTGGAATATCTCTAACTTTAACTCATTCTATGTAGAAGATGGTTCTTATTTCCGTATTCAGAATGTACAAGTTGCTTATACATTCCCGAAGAAAGACTTTGGAAAATTCAAGATGCCGAGCATTCGTTTGAGCTTGACTGCTGATCGTCCTTTAACTGTTTTCAAGGCAAACAGCTTCAGCCCAGAGTTGGGTAGTAAGAACGAGAAAGGTGAGATAGCATCTTCTTCTTATGGATTTGATGAGCGTGTATATCCTTTAGCATCTTCTTATACGTTAGGTCTTCGTATTATTTATTAATCTTTAAATGCTAATCAGAAGTATATGAAAAATATATTAAAAAAACAGATTTTATGGGCTATCCCTTTAGCCTTTTCATTGCTGACATCCAGTTGTAGTGATTACTTGGATAAGCTTCCAGAGAATACTGTAGAGGTAGAGGGTATTGATTATACGAATAAATCGAATATGTATATGCCTGTTTCCGGTGTATATGCGACCGCTCGTGGTTATCTGGGGTCTTGGTCCTCGTATGGATGTATCATAGTTCGCGGTGACGATGTGAATAAAGGAGGATCTCCTACGGACCAGATTGAGTATGAGTATGCTAGTAAATTCCAGTATGATCGTTTGACTACTTTCTGGGCATTAAGTGGCCTTTGGGGAAACTGCTATTATGTTGTCTCTACTTCTAATTCAGCATTGGAGTCTTTAGAGAATTATGCTAAACATTTGACGAGTGAGTCAGACAAGCAATTAAACGCTCAATATGCTGCTGAAGTTCGCTTTTTCCGAGCATATGCTTATTTCCAGTTGGTAAATTTGTTTGGCGATGTGCCTCTTTTGTTAGACAATCAAGAACTGAATGTATTCAAGAATACGAAAGAGGATGTAAAGAAGTACATTTATGACGAGTTGGATTATTGTATAGCAAACTTACCGGCTATTCGTCCGAATGAGTCTGAGCATCCGGGAGCGGTTACAAAATATACCGCTGAGATGTTGAAAGCGAAACAGAAGATGTATGATAATGAATGGGATGAGGTATTGGCCTTGACCGAGGATATCGTCAATAGCGGAAAGTTTGAGTTGTATAATGACTTCTATGAGTTGTTTAAGATTCCGGGAAAATTGTGTAATGAGTCTTTGCTAGAGTATCAATTTACTGACTTTGGAAATGGAAGTGGTGATATCGTTTCTTCTGACAACTGGTTTGCGTTCCAAGGTCCTCGTGGAGAGGCTCCTATCTCTGGATGGGCATTTATTGAGCCGACTGAGAAAATCCGTAATTTATTCTCTAAACGTGGTGAAGCGGTTCGTGCGGAAACAACGTTCCTCATGACGGATGCCACTACTCGTGACGGTGATTATATTCCTGTCGCTCAACCGGGTGAACCGACTGCTTATAATGGAAAGGCTTATACACCGGCTAATCAAATGACTCCGGGACGTACTGGATATGGCGATAATAATAATATCCGTGTATTCCGTTATGCTGATGTGTTGTTAATGAACGCTGAGGCTAAAGTTCGTAAGGGACAAAATGGAGACGCTCCATTAAACTTGGTTCGCGAACGTGCTGGTTTAGCTCCGATTGCAAATGCGACTTTGGATCAAATTCTGGAAGAGCGTCAAGTTGAGTTGGCATTGGAATGGGGCGAACGTTTCTTCGATTTAGTCCGTACGGACAGAGCCACTCAAGAACTTCCGGGTTTTGTGAAAGGAGAAAGCGAATATTATCCGATACCACAGGATCAAATTGACTTGAATCCTAACTTAGAAGCTGAGCCTGTGCCTTTTGAGCCGGAAGTAACAGAGTAATATAAGATTCTCATTATTTACTAGACCTTTGTAGTTTGGCAAGGCGGTGTCAACCCGTTTGGCACCGCCTATTTTATCTCAAATCATATCTTTATTTATATAAATATCAGCATCATGAAACACATCGCATTACTAACTACTCTCTTATTATCCGCCAGCTTGCAAGCGGTGGAGAAACCTTACGACTATGTTTTCTTCGAGAATAGCTTGATGAAAGGGGATTACTTTTATTCTCAAGCGAAATATACCTCACCTTCTTGGATTAAAAATGCGAGACATCATCTTCCAGTTGCCGGCTCTGTCGCTTTTACTCCCGGCAATTCCTTGGAGCTTACCTATGTATCCGCTCCCGGTGGAGATTGGTATAGCGAGATACAATATTGCCCGGTCCGTGGCAATGACTTCTTTCGTGAGCCCTCTACGCTCTCTTTACAAGTACAACTGAGAGAGAGCATGAATGCTGCCGCTCTTCCCAATATCGCTATTCGTTATGCGGACAGCACGTATACCCAATACCTAAACCTGAGAAATTATCTGAAAGATACACGTCCCGGCGTATGGCATTCCGTATCCATTCCTTTGAAGGATTTCGGATTAAACGCCGTGAACGATACGAACATCAAGAAATTAGCGGCTGTAGCCCTTCGTCCCGGTACGGCCGATGGAAACGAATATACGATTTATCTGGACGATATAGAGCTTTTGCCGGCTTCCCTTCCGTCGGTAAGTACCTTAAACGCTCCGGTCTTGCAGGAAGCTAAGGCTTATGAGCGTCATATCGATATCAAATGGATTCCTCAATCAAAGGAGGATATAAAATACTATCGCATTTACCGTTCTTTCGACGGGATCACTTACCAGCCGGTCGCTGTCCGCCGCCCTTGGATGAATCGTTATACCGATTTCTTGGGAGAGGTTGGTAAAAAGGCTTATTATAAGGTGACGGTCGTGGATTATGCGCTGAATGAATCCAATGATTCCCAGACAGTCTCGGCCACTACCTATCCAATGACGGACGAGCAATTGCTGGATATGGTACAGGAAGCGAACTTCCGTTACTATTGGGAGGGAGCGGAGCCAAATAGCGGTCTTGCCCGTGAGAATATTCCCGGACGGAATGATATGATCGCTACCGGGGCTTCCGGCTTCGGTATCATGGCGATCGTGGCGGGTATCGAACGGGGATTTATCACCCGGGAAGAGGGCGTACAGCGTTTCTTGAAAATCACTTCTTTCTTGGAGAAAGCGGATAAATTCCATGGGGCGGTCTCTCACTTTATCGATGGGACAACCGGGAAGACGGTCGCTTTCTTCGGCCCGAAAGATAATGGAGGTGATTTGGTGGAGACCTCTTTCTTATTCCAAGGACTGTTAACGGCTCGTCAATATTTCAACCAAGAGAATGACAAGGAGAAACAAATCCGTAAGAGCATCGATAATCTATGGAAAAACGTGGAATGGAGCTGGTATAAGCAATTTAAGGACAGCCCATATCTATATTGGCACTGGTCTCCAGATCAGGCGTGGGTGATCAATCATAAATTGATCGGCTGGAATGAGACCATGATTACCTATATGTTGGCTATCATGGGGCCGAAATACGGAATCTCTCCGGAGATGTATTATAGCGGCTGGGCCAGCCAAGAGGAGTATGCGCAAGAATACCGTGCCGATTGGGGGCGTGTAGAAGATGGTAAGATGTATACGAATGGCAATACTTATTATGGGGAGAACTTGAAAGTAGGTGTCTCTAATGGAGGTCCTCTTTTCTTTATCCATTACTCCTATCTCGGGCTGGACCCACATAAGTTCACGGATAAGTACACGAATTATTTCGAGAACAACCAGAAAATGGCAAAGATCAATCAACGGTATTGTATCGAGAACCAAGGGGGGTATGTAGGTTATGGAGAAGATTGTTGGGGATTGACCGCCAGCGATTTCGCTTGGAACTATCAAGCTCAGGAGCCGATGCCGCACAGGGATAACGGAACGATGGCACCTACGGGCGCTCTGGCTTCTTTCCCTTATACGCCGGACGCTTCCATGAAAGCCTTGCGGAATTATTATCGTAACCATGGCAGCTTCTTATGGGGTGAGTACGGTTTCCGGGATGCTTTCAACTTGACTGTAAATTGGGTATCTCCCTTATTTATGGGATTGAATCAAGCGCCTGTAACGGTTATGGTCGAGAATTACCGTACGAATCTGTTGTGGAACCTTTTCATGAGCCATCCGGATGTCCAGAAAGGTATCCAAAAGATTCAATCCATAAAATAATAATGCGACAAAAAACAACAATAACTTATCTTGAACATAATATGCTGGCATGTAATAGAATAAATAGGGCTATCGCTTCTTGGAAAAAACATGTACGTGTTTTCTCGGAAACATGTACGTCTTTTTCGGAAAACACGTACATGTTTTTCCGGAAAGACGTAGGAGTTTCTAGCGCTTCCTTAAAAGCCTACAATAAGTGTATGCTCGTATCACTCCTTGCCTCTTTCTTCGCGGTCTCTACCGTAAACGCTCAAGTAAACGAGCGGGGAGATTCCGTGATCGTGATCAAGGGGCAGGTAAGCGATTACTATATTACCGTATCCCAAAAACATTTTCTGGAAGGTACGATTACCGGACCGGACGGCAAGCCCTTGGAAGGCGCTACGGTGATGTTCACGGCTAGCCCGGTTCATTATACCACCGATGCGACAGGCTATTATAAGATACAAGCAAGTCGCTACGATCATGAGTTATTCGTGTATTATCCGGGGATGAAGTACGCTTATCGCACCTTTGGCGATAACGATACGAAAATAGATATCCGGATGGAGGCGGATCCTCGTGATGTACGGGTAAAAGCTCCTCAGCAAGCCACCCGCTGGTTCGACGCTACGGCCGATCATCCCTCTACCTATTGCAACCCGATGAATTTGAGCTACTGCTTCCGGGCGAATCTGCCGGATTTGGTGAAGAATGGCTCTTTCCGCTCTACGGCCGATCCGATGATGGTCATGTATAAAGGGGAATATTTCCTTTTCGCCACGAACCAAGCCGGATTCTATTATTCCAAGGATTTAAGCAATTGGGAGTTTGTATTCGCCGGTTTCCAACGTTATCCGGAAGATGACGACTTGTGCGCTCCGGCGGCTTTCGTAAGTGGAGATACCTTGTTCTATACCGGTTCTACCTATGCGGGATTGCCTATTTGGTATAGTACGAACCCGAAAAGCGGAAAGTTCAAGCGGTATGTGGAGAAAACGGCTCTTCCTAGCTGGGACCCGGCATTTTTGCTGGATGATGACGGACGTTTGTATATGTACTATGGTTCAAGTAATGAGTTCGCTTTGAAGGGAGTGGAACTGGATCGCCGTGATTTCCACCCGATCAGCAAGATCCAAGAGATCATGATGCTGCGCCCGGAAGAACACGGATGGGAACGTTTCGGGATGAACAATGACGATAGTACGACTTTAGCGCCTTTTACGGAAGGAGCTTTCGTGACCAAGCATAACGGTAAATATTATTTCCAATACGGTGCGCCGGGAACGGAGTTCAAGGTCTATGCGGATGGTGTCTATGTATCCGACAAGCCGATGGGCCCGTTCACCTACCAGAAACATAACCCGATGAGCTATAAGCCGGGAGGTTTCGTACAAGGTGCCGGTCATGGTGGTACTTTCGAGGATGCGTATGGCAATTACTGGCATGTGGCTACTTGCATGCTTTCCTTGAAATATAAGTTTGAGCGTCGTATTGGTTTGTACCCTACGGCATTCGATAAGGATGGCGTGATGTATTCGAACACCGCTTTCGGGGACTATCCTTTGCTTACGCCGAAAGGGAAGGTCGATGATATCGCGAATACGTTTTCCGGTTGGATGTTGCTATCGTATGGAAAACCGGTGATGGCCTCTTCCATGGATAGTACGTTAGTACCAGAGAATGTAACGGATGAGAGCATGCGTACTTTCTGGTCCGCCCGCTCGGGAGAGCCGGGTGAATGGCTCCAGATCTCTTTAGAGGGATTGAAAGAGGTACGTGCGATCCAGTTGAACTATTACGAGCATAGAGCCGTACAGCATAATAAGGCGATGGACTTGTATCATCAATATCGTATTTATCATTCTATAGATGGACAAAATTGGGAATTGGTAGTCGATAAGAGCGATAACGACAAGGACGTTCCGCACGACTATATCGAGTTGCGTGAGCCTTTGAAAACCCGTTATTTGAAAATAGTGAACGAACATGTGCCTTCGGGCAACTTCGCTATGTCTGGATTTCGTATTTTTGGAAATGGTTTGGGAGAAGCTCCCGCCGCCGTTAAGAACTTAAAGGTGGAACGCTCAAAAGCGGATAAGCGGAATGCGATGATCACTTGGGAGCCGGTAAAAGAGGCGTACGCTTACAATATCTATTATGGTATAGCGCCGGATAAATTGTACAACAGTATCACGGTACTGGGAGATACGATGTACGATTTCAGGGGCTTGGATAAGGATACGGACTATTATTTCTCGATCGAGGCATTGGGAGAGAGCGGCCGTTCACCGATGAGTAAAGTATTGAGACGATAACTATTTTAAATGTATATATCTATGAATACCTATTTCCGTACAGGCGTTGTTACCCTGTTGCTTGGCTTTTCGTTGACCGCTTGTCATGAGGCCAAGAAAAGTGACACATCCGCAGAGTCTACGCCCAATGAGCGTAAGTTGGATTTTCAGTCGGATGATGAATTCTTGACCTATATACAAAAGGCTCACTTTAATTATATGTGGGAAGGTGCGGAGCCTACCTCCGGACTGGCCTGTGAGCGTATCCATACGGATGGCGTGTATCCTGAGAACGACGCTGATATCGTGACCACCGGAGGTAGTGGTTTTGGCATCGCCGGGCTGTTGGTAGGTATTGAGCGTGGCTTTATCACCCGTGAGGAAGGTGTGGCCCGTTTTCATCAAATCGCTGATTACTTGGCGAAGGCCGATCGTTTCCACGGGGTCTGGCCTCACTGGATGCATGGACCTACGGGTAAGGTAAAGCCTTTCGGCCAGAAGGATAACGGAGGCGATTTGGTAGAGAGCGCTTTCTTAATGCAAGGTCTCTTATGCGTACGCCAATATTTCAAGGATGGTAATGAGAGCGAGAAAGCGTTGGCCGCGAAGATTGACCAGCTATGGCGTGAGATGGAATGGACATGGTATTTGAACGGGCAGGATGTATTGTATTGGCATTGGAGCCCGAATTACGCATGGGAGATGAATTTTCCTTTGGAAGGTTACAATGAATGTCTGATTACTTATATTTTGGCGGCGTCTTCGCCTACGTATCCGATCCCGGCTTCCGCTTATCATAACGGATGGGCTCGTAAAGGAGGGATCAAGAGCGATGCGGTCGCTTACGATTTACCTTTGATCTTGAAACATAATTATGCCGAGGAGTACGGCGGTCCGTTGTTCTGGGCACATTATTCTTATATCGGCCTATGTCCGGTCGGCTTGTCGGATCGATACGCTAACTACTGGGACTTGAACCGGAATCACGTCTTGATTGATTACCGTTATTGCGCGGAGAATCCGAAGGGTTTCAAGGGATATAGCGACGCTTGCTGGGGATTGACCGCCAGCTATTCCGTGAAAGGCTATAACGCGCATATGCCTTCCAACGATCATGGGGTGATTACGCCGACAGCCGCCTTGAGCAGTTATCCGTATACACCGGAGGAATCCTCGAAGGCATTGAAGCATTTCTATTTCAATCTGGGAGATAGCATCTGGGGTAAGTATGGTTTTTACGACGCTTTCAGTGAAGGCGAGAATTGGTATCCGCATCGTTATCTGGCGATAGACCAATGTACGATCACCCCGATGATCGAGAATTACCGTACGGGCCTTCTGTGGCGTTTGTTTATGAGCTGTCCGGAAATCCAGGACGGTTTGAAGAAATTGGGTTTCACGATCCATAATGCGAGAGAATCTTAATATTTAAATAACATGAGAAAGATTATATTATCATTCGCCGCTTGTTTGGCACTTGCGGCATACGGACAAAAGCCCGTTCAAGATACGAGAGCGATGGATACGTTTATCGATCAGTTGATGGGTAAAATGACTTTGGATGAGAAGATCGGACAGCTGAACTTGTCCGGTGGTGGTGTTCCCGGCATCTTGAGTGGCTCGGAAGGTGCGGACGAGACGATTCGTCGGGGCTGGCTGGGTGCTACGGGAGGCTCGGAGCTGGAGACGTTCCGTAAATTGCAGGAGATAGCGGTTAAGGAATCTCGCTTAGGAATTCCGCTTTTGTTCGGACTGGATGTAATTCATGGATATCATACGATCTTCCCGATCCCATTGGCTTTGTCTTGTAGCTGGGATACGACGTTGATCGAGCAAAGTGCCCGTATCGCCGCTATCGAGGCCAGCTCAAACGGTGTGACATGGACGTATTCCCCGATGGTGGATATCGCCCGTGACGCTCGTTGGGGACGTATCGCCGAGGGTAGTGGAGAGGACCCTTGGTGGGGTGGAAAGATCGCCGCCGCCATGGTGAGAGGTTATCAAGGAGATGACTTGACGAAAGAGAACACGATCTTGTCTTGCTTGAAGCACTTTGCCTTGTATGGCGCTTCCGAGGCCGGTCGTGATTATAATACGGTGGATATGAGCCGTATCAAGATGTTTAATGAGTATTTCCCGCCTTATAAAGCGGCTGTAGAGGCTGGTTGTGCCACGGCCATGTCTTCCTTTAATTTGGTGGAGGCGATTCCGGCTACGGGTAACCGTTGGTTATTGACCGATTTGCTTCGTGATCAATGGGGATTCAATGGGTTTGTCGTTTCCGATTATAATTCGATCGGCGAGATGACCAATCATGGTTTGGGTGATACGCAGACCGTATCGGCCTTGGCTTTGCATGCCGGCTTGGATATGGATATGATGACAAATGGTTATATCACGACCTTGAAGAAGTCGTTGGAAGAGGGCCGTGTGTCTCAAGCGGATATCGATCAGGCTTGCCGCCGTGTATTGGAGGCGAAATATAAATTAGGCTTGTTCGAGGACCCTTATCGCTACTTGGACGCGGATCGTGCGAAAAAGAATACGTTCACGGATGAGCATATGAATACGGCTCGCCATATCGCCGGCAAATCCATTGTCTTGTTGAAGAATGATAAGGGTTTGTTGCCTTTGCGAAAGACAGGGACGATCGCTGTGATAGGCCCGTTGGCGGATAAGAAGGTTGAGTTGTTCGGGACATGGTGTGGTATCGATACGGCGAAGTCAGCTTCCGTAGTGCAGGCCGTGAAGGAAATGGTTGGCAATAAGGCCCGTGTGATTTTCGCCAAGGGATGTAATTTGACGGACGAGCCGATGTTGGCGAAAGCCAGTGGCTTGAAGGTTGATCCGGTGGAGAATACCCGTTTGGTGAAGGAAGCGGTTGAGAAAGTGAAAGATGCGGATCGTATCATTGCCGTAATGGGTGAGCCGAATAACTGGTCCGGAGAGGCTTGCAGTCGTGCGGATATTAGTTTGCCGGAGAGCCAGAAAGAGCTGTTAAGAGCTTTGTTGGAGACCGGTAAACCGGTGGTGTTGGTCTTGGCGAATGGCCGTCCGTTGACCTTAGAGTGGGAGGATAGCCAATTCTCTGCGATCGTTGAGGCTTGGCATGGAGGTTCCGCTGCGGCTCGCGGATTGGTGGACGTATTGTTCGGTGACGTGAATCCTTCCGGTAAATTGACGACTACATTCCCTCGTAGCGTAGGCCAGATTCCTTTGTATTACAATGCTAAGAAAACAGGCCGCCCAATGAATCCGGATGATCATTTCACTTCTAAATATCTGGATATCACGAACGATCCTTTGTATCCGTTTGGCTATGGCTTGAGTTATACGACTTTCTCTTACGGTGATCTTCAGTTGGATAAGACGAGTGTGCAAGGAGAGAACGGTGTATTGACCGCCAGCGTACAAGTGACGAATACAGGCAAGCTAGAGGGCGAGGAAGTCGTACAGTTATATATCGGCGATCCGGCTGCCAGCATCTCCCGTCCGATGAAAGAGTTGAAGAACTTCCAGAAGATCTCCTTGAAACCGGGTGAGAGCCGAAAAGTCTCTTTTACGATTACGCCGGAAGACTTGAAATTTTATAACAGCGCGTTGGAATACATCTGGGAACCGGGCTTATTCAATATCTACGTAGGTACGAACTCCCGGGACGTGAAATCGGCGCAGGTAACTTGGAACAAATAATACATATACGAATACGAATAATGAAAAGGTTAACGACTTTTATCGCTGGTGCGGCCGTTGCCGCTACCTTGGGGGGATGCCAGCAGCCCGCTGTAAGCGGTTGGAAAAGCTTCAGCGGCGACAAAAATATTGAACGCCGTGTAGATTCTGTGCTCTCTTTGATGACCTTGGAGGAAAAGGTGGGGCAGATGGCCCAATACTCCTGTAACTGGGATGTGACCGGCCCGGTTATGACGGGGGATTATGAGACTTTGCTGAAACAAGGTCTTGTAGGAAGCTTGTTTAATGTATATACGGTAGATGGCGTACGTAAAATGCAAGAGATGGCTCTGTCCGAGAGCCGTTTGAAGATACCCGTATTGTTTGGTTATGATGTCGTGCACGGCTATCGTACGATTTTCCCGATGCCGTTGGCGGAATCCTGCTCTTGGGATTTGGAGCGGATGCGTAAAAGTGCGGCGATCGCGGCGGATGAGGCGAGCGCTTCCGGTATCGCTTGGACGTTCGCCCCGATGGTGGATATCTCCCGGGATGCCCGTTGGGGACGTGTAATGGAAGGTGCCGGTGAGGACCCGTATTTGGGAAGTCTGATTGCGAAGGCCCGTGTCGAGGGTTTCCAAGGAGGAAACGATTGGCGTTCGTTGGCCGACGTAAATACGGTCTTGGCTTGTTGTAAGCACTTTGCCGCTTATGGGGCCGCTGAGGCCGGACGTGATTATAATACGTCTGAGTTGTCGCAAAATACATTGATGAATTATTATATGCCGCCTTATTTAGCGGCTAAGGAAGCGGGAGTCGCTACGTTCATGGCCTCCTTCAATGAGATCAACGGAGTGCCCAGCACGGGTAATAAATGGTTGATGACCGATTTGTTACGTAAGGACTGGGGCTTCAATGGTTTCGTGGTTACCGATTATACCGGTATCAATGAGATGGTAGCCCATAGTATCGTGCGAAATGATAAGGAGGCGGGAGAACTGGCCGCGAACGCCGGTATCGATATGGATATGACAGGTGGCATCTACAGCCAATATCTTGTACAATCCGTGAAAGAGGGCAAGGTCTCGGAAGAGAATATCGACCGTGCCGTGGCGAGCATCTTGGAGATGAAGTTCCTCTTGGGCTTGTTCGATGATCCATATCGTTACTTGGACAATGAGCGTGAGAAGAATACGATCATGAAGCCGGAGTTTTTGCAAGAGGCTCGTGAGACTTCCGCTCGCTCGATCGTCCTTTTGAAGAATGATAATAACTTCTTCCCGATCTCGAAGGATAAGAATATTACGGTAGCCTTGATCGGCCCGATGGTAAAAGATAAGATCAACCAGAATGGCGAGTGGGCTGGCCGGGGTGAGCGTGAGGAGAGTATCTCTTTGTTCGAGGGTCTGACCGAGAAATATGCCGGTACGAACGTGAAGTTCATTTATGCCGAGGGATGTGATCTCTTGACTGATGATTCATCTAAATTCGCTGAGGCGATCGCTACGGCTCGCCGTGCGGATATCGTATTGGCGGCTATGGGCGAGGATTTCAACTGGAGTGGCGAGGCGGCTTGCCGTACGGACTTGAAATTGCCGGGCGCTCAACAAGCCTTGTTGAAAGAATTGAAAAAGACGGGTAAACCTCTTGGTTTGATCTTGGTGAACGGACATCCTTTGGATCTTTCTTGGGAGGATCAGCATGTCGACGGTATCTTGGAGGCTTGGTATCTGGGTACGATGGCAGGTCATGGTATGGCCGATGTGATCAGTGGCGATTATAATCCGTCCGCTCGCCTGACGATGTCTTTCCCTCGTACGGTAGGTCAATTGCCTCTGTATTACAATCAGAAACCGACAGGCCGCCCGGTTCCTCCGGAAGCTCCGGATACGGATTATAAATCCAGATATATGGATGTGCCTAACACACCGTTGTATCCGTTCGGTTATGGCTTGAGCTATACGACTTTCGCCGTGAACTCTATGAAGCTGGATCAGAACTCTTTCACGAAAGGGGGTAAGATCACGGTAACGGCTGAGGTAGAGAATACGGGTAAGGTGGATGGCGAGACGGTCGTCCAGATGTATATCCGCGACTTGGCGGGTAGCGTGACCCGTCCGGTTAAAGAGCTAAAAGGTTTCGAGAAGGTGGCTTTGAAAGCGGGCGAGAAGAAGCAAGTCTCTTTCACGATTGACGAAGCTTTGCTGGCTTTCTATGGTATCGATATGCAGAAGAAAGCCGAGCCGGGTGATTTCACGGTTTGGATAGGCTTGAATTCTGCCGACGAGACGAATCAGTCTTCTTTCTCTCTGCGGTAAAAATTAATACATATCAACATGAAACTATTATCAAAATATATCTTTTCGGCTCTGTTCTTGGCTGCTTCCGGAGGTTCCGCCACCGCTCAATCCATGCGGGCGAATACGTATTGTAATCCGCTTAATGTGGATTATACGTATATGATTTATAACTCATCGAACAATCTGTCTTACCGTTCGGGCGCGGACCCCGCTGTCGTAGAATTCCGGGGCGAGTATTATATGTTCGTAACCCGTTCGCATGGCTACTGGCATTCGAAAGATTTGTTGAACTGGGATTTTATCACTCCCGGTAAAAACTGGTATCCTCAGGGTTCCAACGCTCCCGCCGCTCATAATTATAAGGATTCCGTGCTTTATGTGATGGGTGATCCGTCCGGCTCCATGAGCGTTCTTTATACCGATGATCCGAAATCCGGTAATTGGAACGCTACTCCTGCTATACTCCACGACCTACAAGACCCGGATTTATTCATCGATGATGACGGACAAGCTTATTTATTTTGGGGCTCTTCCAATGTTTATCCGCTTCGGGGCAAGAAACTGAATAAGGATGACCGTTTCTTGATCGAGGGCGAGACGGTCGAGCTTTTCGGCTTGGATATGCCGAAGCACGGCTGGGAACGTTTTGGCGAGAACCATACCGATACGGTATTGGGGGGCTATATGGAAGGTGCTTGGCTGACCAAGCACGACGGTAAATATTATATGCAGTATGCCGCCCCCGGCACGGAATTCAACGTATATGCCGATGGTGTTTATGTGGCGGACTCCCCATTAGGTCCGTATAAATACCAATCGCATAACCCGGTAAGCTATAAGCCCGGTGGTTTCATGAATGGTGCCGGACACGGAAGTACCTTGGTGGGGCCGGGAGGTAATTATTGGCATTTCGCCTCTATGTCTCTCTCGGCTACGGTGAATTGGGAGCGTCGCCTCTGCATGTATCCTACTTTCTTCGATAAGGAGGGCATTATGTATTGTGATAATAACTTCGGTGATTATCCGCATTACGCTCCCGCCGAGCCGGGAAAGAAAGGAGAGTTTACGGGGTGGATGTTGCTCTCTTATAAAAAGTCGGTGAAAGCTTCCTCGTATGCGGAGGGTTCCGCTCCCGCCGCGCAAGGATTCACGGAATCGAACCGTCCCAAGACTTCCGCCAATTTCCTTCCGGCCAACTTGACGGATGAGGAATGTAAGACATTCTGGATGGCTCGCACGAATGGAGATACCGAATGGGTAGAGATCGATCTGGAGGCTCCCGCTATGGTATATGCCGTGCAAGTGAATTATCACGATCATCAATCGAATATGTATGGACGTATTCCCGGTTTACGCCACCGTTATGCGGTGGAAGGCTCTTTGGACGGGCAGGATTGGGTAACGTTGGTGGATCGCCGGAATAATTATAAGGATGTCCCGAACGATTACGTACAAGTGGATAATCCGGCTCGTGTCCGTTATGTCCGTTATAAGAATATAGAGGTCCCGACGCCTCATCTGGCGATCTCGGACTTGCGTGTGTTCGGTATCGGTGAGGGCAAGAAGCCTGCGACGGTGAAGAACTTCAAGGTCGTTCGCCAAGCGGATCGCCGTGACGCGATGATTACCTGGGACGCTGTCAAGAACAGCCAAGGCTACAACATCCGTTGGGGTATCGCTCCCGATAAACTATACAATTCATGGCTCCTATACGGAAAGAATGAATTACTATTAAAGAGTCTGTCCACCGACCAGCCTTATTATTTCACCATCGAGGCATTCAACGAGAACGGTGTATCAGAAGCGACAAAAATACAGGAAGCCCAATAATCTTTCGGTATCATTTTCAAATGTATTTTGTAGAGATAGGACAATCTGTCTCTACAAAATACATACAATATTCGATTATTTACTTACTAACGGGTATTTATCTGGATTTGCTATGATAGACAAGCTCAAATCTACATCTAAAGCATCCCAACGAATCCGCTCACGTCCTAATAGTTGGTTTAATCTTGATATTATACAACGCCTTAACAGACTATTTAATTATATTTGCGGAAGTTATCGATCTAGGTAGATAGTATTTACATTTGAATATATGATTATGAAAACACTTAGAAGTATTTTTTTTCTGTCTCTTTGCCTTCTTCTCTCCATTGCTGGATATGCTGGTGATAAGGCTAGTTTTTTGAAAAAGCAGTTTACGGCTCGTGATGGTTATCAATTGAATTATCGGGTTCTGTATCCCCGAGATTATAATCCGGCGCAGAAATACCCGGTAATCCTGTTCCTGCACGGAGCGGGCGAACGAGGGTCGGATAATGAGGCCCAATTAGTACATGGTGGTGATATGTTCGCTTCTTTCGAGAATCAAACCAAATATCCGGCTATCATCATAGCGCCTCAATGCCCGGCTGAGAAGACTTGGTCTGAATATAAGGGATTGAACGCCGGAAAAGAAGGAAAGCGTTTCTATCCGTTGAATGCTCCGGCCACACAATCGATGGCCGCCGTCAAGGAATTATTGGATAGTTATATAGCGGAAGGTAAGGTCGATACGAAACGCATTTACGTAACCGGCCTATCAATGGGAGGTATGGGCACGTTCGATATCGTGATGCGTTACCCGAACCTGTTTGCCGCTGCCACCCCGATCTGTGGTGGAGCAAATTTGCAACGTTTGGCAAACTTTAAGGGCAAGACGGCTTTCAGTATTTATCATGGCGGCTCCGATAGCGTAGTCGATGTACAATTCTCCCGTGACGCTAATGAAGCATTGAAGAAAGCAGGAGCTGATGTCCGTTATAAGGAATTTCCCGGTGTAGACCATAACAGTTGGGATAACGCTTTCGCCGAACCGGATTATCTGGCTTGGATGTTCCAGCATAGCTTGTAAAAACAGAGGTATCATCTCCGGATTTTTTACTTACTAGACATTATTTATCCTCTATAGGTTGGATATCCGGAAAAAGAAGTATATTTGCAATGCTAAACATTTTAAAACCAGAAAGCAGAGTAGAATACCTGCTTCTATTCGGTTGCAGGCATTTTTTTGCCTGTAACCGATCCGATATGACGGTTCCGTACCCCCGTGGAGTGCATTAATGTGCCTCCAGCTTTCTGGTAAAGTGTTTAGCAACGGGTCAGGCGGGACCGTTCTTTTTTCCGCCTGCTTACAACTAATATATTATGGAAGAGGAAAAGATCTATTCCGTAACTGAACCTGTCGGTTCAGAGCAAGACGCTCCGGTTTCGAACATGGAAATGTTGAGTGATGTATTTTTTAAGGAAGAGGCACGACGCTTGAAAGAAGCTTTCTGTTTTGAGAGAGATGCGGATGATTTCGATTATCTGAACCATCAGTTGCAAAGCGTGAAAAATCTGTTGGTAGGTCTAAAACTGCCGTGGATACAAATAGCACCAATTTTGTACAGATGTATGGCCGTTTATCTGCAGCGTCCCGATCAACATGTAAGTAATATGAAAGTTCGCTACCTGTCAACGCAATTGATGGATG
Organism: Parabacteroides sp. AF21-43; assembly: GCF_003635435.1. NCBI lineage: Bacteria > Pseudomonadati > Bacteroidota > Bacteroidia > Bacteroidales > Tannerellaceae > Parabacteroides > Parabacteroides sp. AF21-43. The sequence goes on from NZ_QTMG01000004.1 coordinate 196,010, forward strand.
GGGTTTTGCTTTTATCCCAGAACGGACGGCTCATCAATGACTTGCTCATGTTTTTCGACCGCCAGATCAAGGAAATTCAATGTCTGCGAAATGAAAGAGGAGAGGAGATCGATAATGTGAGTATTTTAGGTACAGAGTGAAATATTTTGTAGAGACGTAGCGTTATGTTACGTCTCATACCATTCTAGGAAATTTCTTACTCGTTAATTAGGAACAGATTTGAAAAATTTATACCTTTGTTCCATACATCTAAAGTATAGGAGTTTTTTATGTTAGGAATGAATTCAAAGAGGACGCTTGTCTCTGGTAAATTCGCCAAAGAGATCAAAGAGAAAGCTCTTCGTATTCAGACTGGAGATTTGGACGAACGAGATAAAAAGGAGATCCAAAGAAACCGTCGGATTACCAAAGAGGTTTCCATTCTATGGAAATAATATTTGATCATGGAATATATTTTTGAGCGCTTAACAGATACATCTTGTTTACATGACTTTTGTTGTGGTGTTATTCCTATGGATTGTTTTATCCAAGATGGTTTTGATCTTAGTATCGCAAATCATTATTGTAGTGCTTATATCGTTAAGGAGAGTTTAAAAGAATCGACAGTCTTAGCATTGTTTGCTTTGAGTTTTGATTCCTTGGATTTAGATATTGATGATCGAAATGAAATTATAACAGGAGTCTCTAATACAAATATTCCAGAATTTACTGATAATTACAAAGATATATTTTTGACTAAACCCCGTTATCCCGCATTGGAAATTGCTTATTTAGCGGTAGACAAGAATTACCATAAGTCTGGTTTAGGGAAGATCATTGTGGAGGCTATTGTCCAAAAAGCACAAAAGCAGGATTTGGCGGGTTGCCAATTTATTACAGTAGAGGCCTTGAATACACAAGAATACAATGCTGTAGGTTTTTATGATAAGTGTTGTTTCTCGGCTTGCGAATATCCCAATCCAAATAAGGGTACATTAAGAATGTTTAGGACACTTTATCCGGTGTCGTAACCATTCAGCGAAGCGAATACGTTCTCTATATCATCTCGAAACAAGCTCATATATCAATCTGACACTTTGTAGACTAAAGTCCCGGAGAATCGTTTTTTCCGTACAAGAGTACGGCTTGTCCCTAAATACGCAAGGAAAAATCAGCAATTGCTTGGTTGGTAGATAGATGCTTGAAAACGGCCTTTTATTCTAGCGGAATTTATTCATCATAACTCATATCTGGAGGCCAAAAAAGGGAAATAATAGGGTAATGATAGGGTTATAATAGGGTACGAATGCCTATTCACGAGTACTTGCGAGGCTATTCTTGACTACTCATGATGCCTAACGTGAGTATACGCGTCGCCTAATGCGGCCTATTGCATAGGCTTTCGTGGCTATTCATGCGTGAAAAGTGGTCCTTTTTAACAAAAAACGCCGTTTATAGCCTTCTCCTTCCCGCTATTTCGCTACTTTCGCCAGAAGTACTTGTCATGATATTTGCCTTATGTTGATCAAAAAGGTTTTTTATCGTTTATTTCGCTGCCAAAGAGATATTATTGAAGGGATGATACTAGGGAGAATATTTATGGGGAATATGGAAAAGGAAATAACCTACGTCCGATAACTTTCACTACCTTTGCGCCCGCAAAAATATACAAATAAGATGAAACCTACTTTATTAGTGACTTCCAGACAAGTAATGTTCAGAGAGATGAAGGATTACTTGATGATTGCGTTGGGGATGATCCTTTACGGCATCGGATGGACCGTTTTCCTTTTGCCGAATGACATTACGACAGGTGGAGTGCCGGGTATCGCTTCCATTGTTTTCTGGGCTACGGGATTTCCCGTTCAGTACACTTACTTCCTCATTAATGCCGTCTTGCTGATGCTTGCCTTGAAAATATTAGGTTTTAAGTTCAGTATCAAGACGATCTTCGCCGTGTTTACGCTTACTTTTTTCTTGTCCCTTATCCAGGAGCTGACAGCCGGGATGCATTTATTACAAGATCAACCGTTTATGGCATGTGTGCTGGGAGCCTCCTTCTGTGGAAGTGGTATCGGTATCGCTTTCTCCTCGAACGGTAGTACGGGTGGAACGGATATTATTGCCGCTATCATCAATAAATACCGGGATATAACGCTGGGGCGGGTCATGATGATCTGCGATATGATTATTATCACCTCCAGTTATTTCGTGCTAAAGGATTGGGAGAAAGTGGTATATGGTTTCGTAACGTTATATGTTTGTAGTTTCGTGCTGGATCAGATCGTGAACAGTGCCCGCCAGTCCGTGCAATTCTTTATCATCTCGAAGAAGTATCAAGAGATTGGTAAGGAGATTAATGCGTTGCACCGAGGGGTTACGGTGATCGATGCTACCGGGTTATATACGGGGCAAGAACAGAAGATGATGTTCGTGCTCGCTAAAAAACGGCAATCCACTACGATTTTCCGTATCATTAATGATATTGATCCGACCGCCTTTGTATCCCAAAGCGCCGTAATCGGGGTTTATGGGGAAGGATTCGATCATTTTAAACTAAAGAAATCAAAGTAGAGACGGGGCACGCCCCGTCTCATCCTCTCAAAATAGTAACTAGGGTTGCATGATAACTTCTACCCGGTTACCCTGTCCCAAAAGCTTTTGGGCGAATGCCTTTATCTTCTCGGGAGTCAACGCCTTAACAATCAACTCATAATCCGTATCGGTATCAAATCCTTTATAATAATAATCATCCAATACGTTCAACCAATAGCTGTTCTCCTGCAAGACTTCCGCATGACGTTTCAGCAGGTTATCCTGTGTTTTCTTGAAATCTTCTTGACGAGGGCCTACCTCGGAAAGCCGTTTCAACTCATTGCGGACAATTGTGTTCATCTGCTCCCACTTAGCCGGGTCTGTATCGAAGAATATCTGTAATGTCGTTCTTCCTTCCGGGAAAGGTGAGATTCTAGCGGATACACCGACGCCATACGTTCCTCCTTCTTTCTCGCGTACCTTCTCGTAATATACCAAGTCCATAACTTGTTTCAATGCGGTAGCGGTGATGATATTCTCCAGATTGTACTCCATCTGTCCGGTATAGAGGTTGGCTACCGTTACTTTCGGGATTTCCATGGAGCGGTTGAATCGATTCATATAGTCTCCCTTACGCATCGATGGAACCTCCGCCGGATTTCCCTTCTCAATTTTTCCTTGAGATGGCAATGTCGCTAAATACTGCTCTATATACGGACGGATACTATCAATCTGGATATTACCTACAAACGTGAATACGAAACCGGAAGCATCCGAGAAGCGTTCCTTGCGCATCTCCATGATACGAGGATAACTGATATGTTCGAAATCTTGTGGACGAAGACGTGACGCACGAGGATTATCTCCGTAAACCGCTTTAGACAAAGAGTCGCTGAAAGCGACCATCGGATTTAACTCCATATTCTGCAATTGCGCTTTTGTCCGTGTCTCGAAAGATGCGTAGGCCTCCTCGTCCATGCGGGGAGCCGTGAAGCTAAGGTAAATTAACTCGAATAAGGTTCGCAAATCGGAAGGAGCGGCCATTCCGTTCACGTTCTCACTATCTTGACTGAGCGATAGGGCGCAAGATACCTTCTTTCCGGCCAGACGCTTACTTAGATCCGTGGCGGAGAAATTACCCAATCCACCGATCTCGATCACGTCATTGAAAACTTTTAAGTTATCAATATCCTTCGTGCCGAATAAAGTGCTTCCTCCCGGGCTGGTAGCGGTCATGATGATCTCGTCCTTCTTGAATTCGGTAGGCTTCAATACCACCTTGATACCATTGCTTAAGGTAAATACTGTCGCTCCGAAGTGCTGGCCGGTCTTTGTCTCCGTGATCTGGCCCGGGGTCGGCAAGGTCGGGACTAAAGGCTCGTTGGAGACAGTTTCCTTATAAGGCTCTACCGGCATCTGTCGTGCTTTGAGGAACGTACGGAGCAGGTTCTCCTCGGTCGGGTATTTTATACCTTCTTTATCCGGTCCGGTTAACCCGATCACGATATTATCCTCTCCGATCATATCTTGGATATATTGGTTGACTTGCTCTACCGGGATATTCTGGGCGATCTGGTTCAATAGCGTGTATTCCATCTCAATGCCCGGGATATAACCGCCGTTGGTGAAATGGTTCACGTATTCACGGACATAAGCGTCGTTCTTTTGGTTATTCCGCTCGTTGTAAGCGGACTCGTATTGTTTCAACACGTTGATGCGTGCCCGTTCATACTCGGATGGCGTAAAGCCATATTGTTTTACCCGTTGAGTCTCTTTGACAAGCGTGGTCAGTGTGGAATCGATCTCGCCTTCCTTGGCAAGAGCGGCTACGATCCATGCTCCCTTGCTTTTCGCGATCATGAAATTATCATCGTCGTAGGCTTCCGCATAGATAAACGGAGGATTCGCTTGATGCAAGATGTCATCGAAACGCTCGTCCATGATCGACGCGCATATTTGCTGGATATAGTCCTTTACCAATCCGGCAATCGTACGATTCAAGTCGTTGGGCAATTTATCGTGTTTATAGAAGATATAAAGGATCGTATTGGATGCCTCCTTGTCTTTGGCGATCGAGATCAGAGGTAGATCATTGTCGGGAACCGATACTTGTTCCCGTTTTGCCGGGTTGACCGGGGCAGGGACATCGGCGAACATCTTTTTGATCGTTGCCTCCACTTGATCTACATTTACGTCTCCCACGATGATAATCGCTTGCAAGTCCGGACGATACCATTTTTTGTAGTAAGCCCGCAACTCGTCCGGCTTGAAGTTCTCGATCACGTCGATCGAACCGATCGGCATCCGGTTCGCGTAACGGCTTCCCGGGTACATCTTGGGTAGTTGCTGCTCCCATAGACGAGTCTGGGCATCCTGTCGGGTACGCCATTCCTCACGGATGACCCCACGTTCTTTCTGGATAGCCGAGTCGGTCAAGGCTAGGAACCCGGACCAATCGTGAAGGATCAATAAGCAAGAATCAACCACGCCGCTTTTGTTGACAGGGGCGTTGGTAATCATGTAGACGGTCTCATCAAAGGAGGTATAGGCGTTGAAGTTTTCCCCGCTGCGCATACCTACACTCTCGATATATTCGTCCATCCCGTTATTCGGGAAGTTCCTACTGCCGTCGAAAGCCATATGTTCCAAGAAGTGAGCCAAACCTCGTTGATTCTCTTCCTCTAAGATGGAGCCTACGTTTTGGGCGATGTAAAAGTCTGCCCGGTCTTTGGGCTGATCGTTGTGACGGATGTAGTAGGTCAATCCGTTACTCAATTTCCCGTATCGAACCTTTGGGTCGATCGGAAGTGGTTCGGGTTCCTGCATCTCTTGTGCCATCACTTGTGTGAAAGCGACGAAACAAAGCAGGATTGCCGTTAAGATAGAATGTCTTTTTATCATATTTGTTTCATTGATAGTGAATCTAGATCACAAAACTAGCAAAAAATCATAGAAAGAGGCCCTTATGGCGAAAAAAGGAGTATCCGATGCGGAATACTCCTTTCTATCAAGATGAAACAAGCGGGGGGTGCCTCATTTCACCTCTTTATTCATTCGGTATGTCAACGCGCCAGACGGACATTGCTTGATTTGGGCAATTAATTCCGCGGTTGTTGCGTTCTCTATCTGTATCCAGGGCCTCTCCTTCGGCTTATAGACATCGGGAAGAGTCTTTACACAGATACCGGCATGTTGACATAACTCCGGTTGCCAGATAATGGTGAGTTCACCATTCGTATATTCGATCTTCTTTCCCATATAATTTTGTTATAAATATTAAACATGTATACCTCTCATTACGATGCGTTTCCAATCCGGATGCTTCTGGATATATCCAGCTACGAACGGACATAACGGAACGAGACGTAAGTCTTTCTTTTCGATATCCAAGAGCACTTTCTCCACCAATTGGCTACCAATTCCTTTACCTCCAAGCTCCATGGGAACCTCAGTGTGGGTGAGATAAATTACCCCATCCTTATTTTTTATATACTCTATTCTGGGAACGTATCGCTCTATATGAAATTCATATTGGTGGCGTTCTTCATTATCAATTAGTTCATAATTTTCTTTCATCTCCCTATAATTTTAATACTCAACTATTCTATTAACACTTGAGTGATAAGGTTTGTTTAATATAATTCTAATCTATTCTATATAATTTATAGGGGAATGGAACGTTAGGTATTAAACGTAAATGATTACCTTTGCGGCCGACTGCCCGTGTGGGTATGCAAGTAGAAACAATTAATTATCACACTTATACAAAGTATGGGAAAGTACAAACTAATCAACAACGTGTTGGGGTGGGTCGTTTTTTTGATCGCTTCTACCGTTTATCTGATGACAATGGAACCCACCGCCAGTTTCTGGGATTGTGGTGAGTTTATCTCTTCGGCATACAAATTGGAAGTAGGCCATCCGCCCGGAGCTCCTTTCTTCATGTTAACAGCCAATTTATTTACGCAGTTCGCCTCGGACCCTTCCAAGGTGGCGGTAATGGTCAATACGATGTCCGCCCTTTTTAGCGGCCTGACGATCTTATTCCTTTTCTGGAGTATTACTCATTTAGCTCGTAAGATTATCGTGGAAGACGATAAGATGATGTGTCTGGGACAGATGATTACGATCATGGGTTGTGGTTTGGTAGGTTCTTTGGCTTATACGTTTAGCGATACATTCTGGTTTAGCGCCGTGGAGGGCGAGGTATATGCTTATTCTTCCTTGTTTACCGCCTTGGTATTCTGGTTGATCTTGAAATGGGAAGAAGCCGCCGATCGTCCGCATGCCGATCGTTGGATCGTGCTGATCGCTTATTTGATGGGTCTGAGTATCGGTGTCCATTTGCTGAACTTATTGTGTATCCCGGCTATCGTGTTGGTATATTATTATAAGAAATTCCCGAATCCTACGATGAAGGGTACGCTGATCGCTTTATTGGTGTCGTTCGCTATCGTGGGCTTGATGATGTATGGTGTCGTACAAGGCTTGGTTGAGGTTTGCGGTTATTTCGAGCTGTTGTTTGTCAATACGTTCGGTATGCCGTATAACTCGGGTGTATATGCGTTCGTGATTATCTTGGCGGCTTCCTTGATCTGGGCGATCTGGGAGACGATGCAAGACGAGATCCATCCGGTGCGGATGAAGATATCCTTTATCCTCTCGATCGTATTGTTGGGTATTCCGTTTATCGGTAGCGGTTACGTGATCGCCGTGATCCTCACGGCGGCCTTGACGGCTTATTTGTTCATGAGCAAGAAGGTAAATATCAAGATGCTGAATACGATCTTGGTCTGCTTGATGGTAATCGTAGTGGGTTATTCATCCTATGCCTTGACATTGATCCGTGCGACAGCCGATACGCCTATGAACCAAAACGCTCCGCAAGATATCTTTACCTTGCGTACTTATTTGGCTCGCGAGCAATACGGTAAGACTCCGTTGATCTACGGTCAGACCTATGTCTCTGAGGTGAAGCGTGAGAACCAAGGCGGTACTTGCGTACCTGTATCGAAAGAGGGTGAGCCGACTTGGAGCCGTGTCATTAAGAAAGATAAAAACGAGAAGGATCATTATTATATCTCTCGTTACGATACGGAATACGAATACGTGGATGAGTTGAGTATGCTTTTCCCCCGTATGTATAGTAGCGACGGACGTCATGTGGCTGCTTATAAGGAGTGGGCACAAGTGAAAGGTACACCGGTGAAGTTCAACCGTTGCGGTGAGATGGTGACGGTGATGAAACCTACATTTGCCGAGAATTTGCGTTATTTCTTCGCTTATCAGCTGAATTTCATGTACTGGCGTTATTTCATGTGGAACTTCTCCGGACGGCAGAACGATATACAAGGTAACGGTGAGGTCTCGAATGGTAACTGGATAACCGGTATTCCGTTTATTGATGAGGCTTTAGTGGGCCCGCAAGAGGATATGCCGTTCGATATTATCAACAATAAGGGGCATAACGTATATTATATGTTACCGCTTCTATTGGGTATCTTGGGGCTTCTATTCCAAGCTTATGCCGGAAAGAAGGGCATTCAGGGATTCTGGATCACGTTCTTCTTGTTCTTTATGACGGGTATCGCGATCGTGCTTTACTTGAACCAGACGCCGTATCAACCTCGTGAGCGAGACTATGCGTATGCCGGATCATTCTATGCGTTCTGTATATGGATCGGTTTCGGTGTGGCGGCCTTGGCGAAAGGATTGCAGAAGTATGGCAAGTTATCTCCGGTGATAGCGGGTTCTGTCGCTACGGTACTGTGCTTGTTGGTTCCTATCCAGATGGGTGCGCAGAACTGGGACGACCATGATCGCTCGAACCGTTATGTTTGCCGTGATTTTGGTGCGAACTATTTGGAATCTTGCGAGCCGAACGCTGTCATATTTACGAATGGTGATAATGACACGTTCCCGTTGTGGTACGCACAGGAGGTGGAAGGTATCCGTACGGATGTACGTGTATGTAATACGAGCTATTTGCAAACCGACTGGTATATCAACCAAATGAAGAAGCAAGCGTACGAGTCCGATCCGCTTCCAATCTCTTGGCAACCGGAGGATTATGTGCAAGGTACTCGTGATGCCGCTTATGTATTCCCGATGACGGATAAGTCGATCGATCTGAAGACCGCTCTTGATTTCGTTCGTAGCAACGATCCGAAGTTTAAGAAGATCCCGGGTATCAATCAAGAATTAGATTATATTCCTGCGCAGACATTGACGATGGGGGTAGATTCCGCTGCGGTTATGGCTGCCGGCGTGATCGATACCGCTAACTTGCCGTATTTGCAGAAAGAGATGAAGATTGACTTGAAAGGCAAGGATGTCTTGGGTAAGCAAGAGTTGATTATCTTGGATATGTTGCAGACGAATGACTGGAACCGTCCGATCTATTACGCGATTACCGTAAGCCCGGATCAGTTCGTGAAATTGGATCCGTACTTCCAGCAGACCGGTATGGCTTATCAGATCGTTCCGATGGAGACACAGGGAACTGTTCGTTCGATCAATACGGAGAAGATGTATGACAACGTGATGAATAAGTTCAAATGGGGTGGTGTCAATACGCCGGGTGTGTACTTGGATGAGATTGTAATGCGGATGTGCAAGAGCTATCGTATCGCGTTGTTCAGTAAGTTGGCTGCCGCTTTGGTCGCTGAGGGCAAGAATGAGAAAGCACTGAACGTATTGGATAAGGCGATGGAAGTATTGCCTCCCGAGAATGTTCCGTTGGATTATAGCGCTCTTTCTTTAGGTGAGCTGTATTACGAGTTGGGCCAGAAGGAGAAGGCGGAGATGGTTTATAAAGGTATAGCGGACAATGCGTTGCGCAGTATAAACTGGTATTTCCGTTTGCGTCCGGGGCAATTATCATCTGTCGAGAGTGATTTAGGTCATAACTTGGCGGTTCTCCAAGAGGTATTGCGTGTAAGCAAACAATACAATCCGGAGTTCGCTAAGCCTTATCAAGAGGAATTTGATAATTACCGTATGGCGTACGGATCAGTGGCAAAAGACTAACAAAGTATGTTTATAGAACAACCGCCTTGGTTTTACAGGGCACTGTTCCCGGGGGTAACTTGGCGAATACCGGCAGAGAAGAAGTGTGTGTATCTCACCTTCGACGACGGCCCGATTCCCGAGGTTACCCCTTGGGTTTTAGATATATTGGATACGTATGGGATCAAGGCTACCTTTTTTATGGTAGGGGATAATGTACGTAAGCATCCCGAGGTCTTCCAGATGGTGATAGATCGTGGGCACCGTGTCGGTAACCATACGTTCAACCATATCCAAGGTATCAAGTTCTGGACGAAGAATTATTTGGCGAATGTGGAGAAGGCAGCCGAATATATTCCCAGCAATTTATTTCGGCCTCCTCATGGGCATATGCGTTTTCCGCAGGTAGTATGGCTTCGCCGTCATTATCATATCGTGATGTGGGACGTGGTCACCCGTGACTATAGCCCTCATATGACTCCGAACGGTGTCTTCAACGTGGTAAAGAACTATACCCGTAATGGTTCTGTTATCGTCTTCCACGATTCCTTGAAAGCCGAGCGCAATATGCGTGAGGCAATGCCCCGGGCTGTCGAATGGCTCTTAAAAGAAGGCTACGAGTTTAAAGTTTTTGAATAATGGGTATCTCCCAGTTTATAAAAGATAAAGCTATGGAATTAGGCTTTTCCGCTTGCGGTATCGCTGAAGTAGCGAAGGCCGGGAGCGAGGAGGCTTATTTTGACCAATGGATCGCGGAAGGCTACCATGCTGGAATGAAATACATGGAGAATCATCGGGAAATTCGTCTCAATCCGGATGGCTTGGTGGAAGGTGCCAAATCAGTTATCTCAGTAGCCTTGAATTATTATCCGAAAGTTCTCCGGAATCCGGCGGAACCTTATATCTCGTATTATGCGTATGGAGAAGATTATCACGGGGTCGTAAAGGATAAACTTCGCCAATTATGGAAAGCGATAACCGAGCATCATCCCTCCAACAATGAGGCCCGTGTATTCACGGACTCCGCCCCTCTGTTAGAACGTTATTGGGCTTGGAAAGCCGGTTTAGGATGGATCGGAAAGAATACGAATCTAATCATCCCGGGCAAAGGCTCTTTCTTTTTCCTTGGGGAGATCGTGACAACTTTGGTAGTCGATACCTATGATTCCCCCAAAAAGAATCACTGCGGTTCCTGCATCCGCTGTTTGAACGCTTGTCCTACCGGAGCCTTGGAAGGGCCGAAACGTTTGAATGCCCGTAAATGTATCTCTTATCTTACGATCGAGCATCGTGGAGAAATCCCTGTTGAGCAAGCCGTCCTTTTAGGTAACCGTATCTATGGATGCGACACCTGCCAAGCCGTTTGTCCTTGGAACCGCTTCGCTATGCCTACGGCAGTAGCAGCCTTTCATCCCACCCCTTCTTTGCTCTCCCTTAAAAAAGACGACCTCAAGGCATTGAGCCGTGAGGATTATAATCGTATCTTTGCACATTCGGCGGTGAAACGCGCCAAATATGAGGGATTATTACGAACAATACAATATCTAAAAGACTAAATTACCATGAGAAGAACATTTAACTTCTTGCTTCTTTTCTTCCTGTCGGTGATGACGGTAATGGCCGCTCCCGGAGATTTACAAGAGAAGCTTGCCTCCCTAAAAGGAATTAGTGGCATTGAAAAACTTCAATCCGATTATTATCCGGAGAAATATGTAGTACGTATTACTCAGCAGGTCGATCCAAAAGACCCCGCCGCCGGAACATTTACGCAACGGGTTATCGTAGGCCATGTAGGTTATGATCGTCCTACCATTATGGTGACCGAAGGATATGGAGCGGCTTATGCGCTCAATCCGAAATATCAGGAAGAACTATCTAAACTATTGAACGCGAACTTAGTGTTTGTGGAGTACCGTTATTTCTTGGAGTCGACGCCGGAACCTAAAAACTGGGATTATCTGACCGCCGAGAACTCTGCGTACGATTTACATAACGTCCGCAATACATTCAAGCAGATCTATCCGGAAAAATGGATCAGTACCGGTATCAGTAAGGGGGGACAGACTACAATGCTTTACCGTGCCTTTTTCCCGGACGACGTGGATTTCTCCGTTCCTTATGTCGGTCCGTTATGTAAAGGCGTAGAGGATGGCCGCCACGAACCTTTCTTACGTAAGGTAGGTACGAAAGCGGAACGCAAGAAGATACAGGATTTTCAATTGGAAGTCTTGAAACGTAAGTCCGATATGCTCCCTTTATTGGAGAGCTATTGTAAGAATAAGAACTTGACATTCCGTATCCCGATGCCCGAGGTATTGGATTATTGCGTACTGGAATATTCATTCGCTCTTTGGCAGTGGGGAACTTCGATAAGTACGATCCCTTCCAAGTCTGCCGACGATCAGGCGCTCTTCGATCATTTGATGGAAATCAGCGGTCCTGATTACTTCGCCGAGAACCAGCCGAATATCTCTTTCTTCGTACAAGCCGCCCGTGAGCTCGGTTATTATGGCTATGACGTAAAACCTTTCAAGAAATACCTTACGATCGATAGCGCCCACGGATACTTGAACCGTATCATGCTTCCCGAGGAACTGGTCGGTAAAGTAGACTTCCGTCCGGCTCTGTACCACAAGATCTATAACTTCTTGAAAGACAACGATCCGAAAATGATCTTCATCTATGGCGAGATCGACCCGTGGAGCGCAGCCATGGTTCCCGCTTTCAAAGGCAAGAAGAACGAGCAAATCTATATCCAGCCCCGAGGTAGCCATCGTGCCCGTATCGGCAATATGCCGGAGGATATGAAGGAGCGGATCCTTACACAGATGAATAAATGGCTGGCCGAGTAAAAATAGAGTAGCCTATTTTTTCCCTATAAATCCCCGTATTATTACTTATCGGTTGTAATACGGGGATTTGTTATGTATATTAAGATATTTCTCGTATATTACGCCCTATTAAAAACTAGATGAAATGTTTACCGGTTCGATGATGAAGTTGAAAAGCATATTATATGGGACGTTACCTTTTTACTATACCAAGGTGTTTGAGCCCTCTTCTCCTAAATTAGCGTATTATGATTATTTTCGAAAAAGAGGATATACACGTTATCCTTATGATTTCGCTGCGGAATATCTGGAGATGTCGATTGCCGTTCAGTGGGATAAGGAGAAAGAATTGCCTTATGTGATGCACCGGGGAAGTAAACGATTATATTTTCCGAGAGAGTATAGCACATCTAAGATCGAGAAATGCTATCGGGCTTTGTTGATCGAGCAAGACGTGAGGCATCCCCATCATTATGCGGATTCCGTGGAGGAGTTTAGGGGAAAGACACTCTTGGATATTGGTTCCGCTGAGGGATTTACCGCTCTGGATACCATCGAGGTTACCCGTTTTGTTTATCTTTTTGAATATGAGGATAAATGGATCGAGGCGCTTCAGGCTACTTTTGAGCCGTGGAAAGAGAAAACGATGATCGTAAAGAAATATATCAGCGATCATGACGATGACGTTAATGCTGCTTTGGATAATTTCTTGAAAGACAAGTCTCGAAAAGATATCTTCTTAAAAATGGATATAGAAGGTGCGGAATGTATGGCTTTACAGGGCTGTATGGAATTATTCGCGAAAGCGGATCACTTGGATTTCGCGATCTGTACGTATCATAAAGAAACTGATGTCGTCCAAATCCCGGCTTTTCTGGACCGGTTTAACTGTTCCTATTCATTTACCGATGGCTATATGTTCGTAAAACATAGTTTACGCAAATGCCTTGTCCGGGGAAGTTGTCAAGCTAGTTCCTGATAACTTTGAATCGTCTCCTTGCTGCCTTATTACCCGATATTCGTTACCTTTGCGAAAATATATATGTGGTATGAAAGAATTTAAGGTATTGATATCGGCTCTTTTCGTCTTGATACTTATGGCCTGCGGCGATAAGCGGACAGATGAGAGGATCGTCAGCGTGACGATTGAGCCGCAACGGTATTTTGCGGAGAAGATAGCCGGAGATAAATTTAAGATTAATTGTGTGGTTCCGGCGGGGCAAAGTCCGGAGACGTATGATCCTACGCCCCAGCAAATGGTGCAGGTGGGTAAAAGCCAAGGTTATTTAAGGATCGGATCGATCGGGTTCGAACAGGCTTGGATGGATAATATCCGGAATAATAATCCGGGACTCAAGGTTTTTGACCTGTCCGAAGGAATTGATTTACTTAAAAGCCCCGAGGAAGAAGAGGAACATGATCACCACCACCATCATCATCCCGGAGGCGTCGATCCGCATACGTGGAGCTCTATCTCTGGAGCGAAGGTGATCGCCAAGAACACTTTGGATGCCTTTGTGTCTTTGGACCCGGAGAATAAGGAATATTACCAAGCGAATTATGAACAACTGACGAAAGAAATCGGAGAAACGGAAAAGACCGTTTCCAGTTTGTTACATTCTCTTGACAATAAGACATTTATTATTTACCATCCGGCCCTGACCTATTTGGCCAACGAATATGGCTTGACCCAGCTTTGCATCGAGATGGACGGAAAAGAACCGTCTCCCGCACAATTAAAGGAACTGGTCGAGACCGCACGGGAACATAATGCGAAAGTCGTGTTTATCCAACGGGAGTTTGACCAGAAGAACGCCGAGTTGATCGCGAAAGAAACAGGTTGCCGTCTGATCCCGATCAATCCGCTGGATTACGATTGGGGTAAGGAAATGATTCATATCGCAAAATCGTTAGTCGATGGACAAGCTGATTGAGTTGAGAGAGGTTACCGCCGGATACGGTAATAAGATCGCCTTACGTAACGTAACGCTGGATGTGTGGAAAAATGATTTCTTGGGAATTATCGGACCGAATGGCGGCGGGAAAACGACGCTTTTAAAGGTGATACTAGGTCTATTGCCTCCTATTTCCGGAACGATTCGTTTTTACGATGAAAATGTAGAGGTTCCTTCCTTGAAGATCGGTTATCTACCCCAAATGAGCCAGATCGATAAGAAGTTTCCGATCTCGGTACGGGAAGTGATCTCTTCCGGTTTATCCGCGGAGAAACCTTTGTTCCGTCCATTCAATAGATCCCAGAGAGAGCGTGTAGACGAGGTGATCGTACAGATGGGATTGGAGGAGTTGGCGGGCAGGGCCATCGGTGAGCTTTCCGGCGGCCAGTTGCAGCGGGTCTTATTGGGGCGTTCTATTGTCTCCCGTCCGCAGGTATTGATCTTGGATGAGCCTAATTCGTATGTGGATAAACGATTCGAGTCTCGTTTTTATCAGCTCTTGGAAGAGATCAATAAAGAGAGCGCTATCATCTTGGTTTCCCATGATATCGGTACGGTTTTGACGATGGTGAAAAATATCGCTTGTGTAAACGAGACTTTGCATTATCACCCGGGAGCGAATGTCTCCGAGGAATGGTTGGGCGAGAAATACGCTTGTCCGATCGAGTTGGTGGGGCATGGTGACTTGCCGCACCGAGTCTTGAGGAAACACCAACACGAATAATTCTTTTTCACGAATGACTCTATTTTTATGATACCACAAATCATTTGCTGGATAAGCTTGCCGGAGATCGGTTATATCGTAGGTATTGCCGTAATCCTGTTCGGATGTAAGGCCGTATCGCAAAACCCTTTCATCAGTAAGAAACAAAAGATTCTTTGGATGCTGACGATCCTGTTCTTGAATTGGATCGGGTTGTTGTGGTATTATTATACATTTTATATGAAAGAAAAATGAAGGACAGAAAGATATTGATAACCGGAGCGAGTGGTTTTATCGGCGGTTTCTTGGTAGAGGAGGCGCTTCGCCGTGGCTATGAGACGTGGGCGGGTATCCGTGCGGGTAGCAGTAAAGCGCATCTGCAAGATAAGCGGATTCATTTCATCGACTTGAAATATGGCGATCAGGAAGCGCTTACGGCTCAACTCTCAGACTTTGCCCGTGAGCATGGGGCATGGGATTATGTGATCCATAACGCCGGGTTGACGAAGACATTGGATAAGCGAAACTTTTTCCGTGTGAACGCCGAGAATACGCATCGATTTATCGAGGCTTTAGCCGCCGCCGGTTGCAAACCGAAGAAATTCCTCTTGATGAGCAGCCTAAGCAGCTATGGGCGAGGCGACGAGAAGACTTTCCGCCCGATACGCTTGGACGATCCGCAGCGGCCGGACACGGCTTATGGCCAAAGTAAGCTAGAGGCGGAGAACTACATCCGTAAACAAACCTATTTTCCTTACGTGATCTTGCGGCCTACAGGAGTATACGGGCCGGGAGAGAAGGATTATTTCATGGAAATACAAAGCGTAAAGTCGGGGCTCGATTTCGCCGTAGGCGCTATTCCCCAGCGAATCACGTTTATCTATGTAAAAGATTTAGCGACCGTGGCCTTCCTTTCCCTTGAGAAAGAGGAGATAAAGAACCGGCATTATTTTGTAGCCGACGGAGATGTCTACACGGATGAGTCTTTTGCCCGTATGATACAAGATATCTTAGGAAAGAAGCGGGTATTGCATGCCCGTATACCGCTGGGGTTGGTGCGTATCGCTTGCCACTGTTCAGAATGGATCGGTAAGTTGTTGAAGAAAAGTATGACGCTAAATAGTGATAAATACATCATCTTGAAGCAGCGTAACTGGATTTGCGATGTCACGCCTCTTCAAGATGATTTAGGTTTTATCCCGGCCTATCCTTTACGTAAAGGCTTGGAAGAAAGTATCGAATGGTATAAAAAGGAGGGGTGGTTGTAAGAATCACTCCACCTTCTCGATCTTACCGGAGCCCATTACCTTTTTTTGGATATCTTGGGGATCTCCTTTGTATTTTACGGAACCGCTACCGGCTATCTCTGCCTTGATTTTGTTTACGACAGAGGCTTCTATGTCTCCACTACCGGCAATCTTGCACTCAAGCTCATCCATGTTACAATCGAAAGCACGTACTGTACCGCTACCGGCGATCGAGAATTCAGCTATGCCTACGGTTCCCCCTAGAACGATCGTGTTAGACCCGGCCATATCCCCGTTTAATTCCTCACAATACACTTTATGGCCAACGAAATCTCCGCTACCGGCGATCTCTATCTTTAGGTTTGTAAAAGAGGCCGTGTCGTGGAATTGGATAATCCCGCTACCGGCTAATCCTGCCTCGAACTCCTCGGCTTGTAGAGGGGAATTTATATTTACATGGGTACTGCCTGCCGCCGCTAGTTTCTTTAGATTGCGGGAGTTGGCCGTAACCATGAACTCGGTCGGACGGAAATTCGTATGTTTCCTGAATTCTTTTTTCGGACGGATCTTAAGCTTATGGTTCTCTACATTAAACTCATATTTCTCGAAGATATTCCGGTCTGTCTTTATTTCCAAACCTTCAGGAGCTTCGGATTGCGTGTAATTCACGACCATGCCTCCTCCCTCTAACTCAAGACAGTCATACTCGGAAACCGGGATGTTTTCCGTGGTGATATTGCCGTCTCCTTTTATGGTTTGTGTAGGGATACAGCCTGTCGTAGAAAAGATCACCAGCAGACATAGGTATATAATTCTTGTTTTCATTCTTTTACTTCTTCTACGGTACCTTTACCGATTATTCTCTGTTGAACTGCTGTCGGGCCTTTATAACGGATATTTCCTTTACCGATTACGTTGGCCTTTAAATTATCGGTAGCATGTACTTCCGCTAAGCCATTGCCTGTTACTTTGCAACTTAGCAGAGGAACCGCTAACCCAAAAGCGTGTATATCACCACTGCTGACGATACTGTAGTCTCCTTCTTTTGCGTTACCTTTCTTGATTGTTATAGAGCCGGAGCCATCGATATCACATTCGATCTTGTCGGCTTCCAGATGATTGACAACCATATTTGCGCTACCGGATACATTCAAATCCAGTTTACCGACCGTAACTGTCTCTTTCAGTTGCACCAAGCTATTGGCGTTCGCCTTAATAACGGTCTCGTCTCCGGTAAGCGGACTGTTTACCATGAAGTTGGCATTTCCGGAAACTTTTGCGGCGGCAAGCCATTTAGAATTCGTCTTTACGATAAACTTCGTGAAATGATCTACCTTCGCTCCTTTGAAAGCGATGGTTAAGACGCGATCCTTCACCTCGATATTGACATAGGGATGAAGATTCTGGTCTACGGTAACCTCCACGGTGGAAGGATCATCGGATTGCTCGTAATTGAAATCAATTACGCCATCCACCTTAATCTCGTTATAATCGGCGACAGAAATCTTTTTCGAGGTCAATTTACCATCGCCTTTTACATGATCTGCGGCCCAACCGGTAGTGACCCATCCTAGGAAAAATACCATTAATAAGATAGCCTTTGTTTTCATAAGTATCGTTTTTTGTGATTCTACTTTTTAATTTAGACTCTATAAATAAAGAGTTGGTTACAAAAATAGCAAGAAAAAGCTACCGGATATCACATCGAGTAGCTTTTTTAAATTTGATAATGTGTGTATTTTAAAATAATGTGTGTGTTCGATCAATTCGCACCTTGGATGGAGCCAGAGCCGGACTTTGATTTATGCACGCTCGCTGGGCCTTTATAGCGGATGTCTCCACTGCCCGAAACCGATAGGTTCATGTTATCTTTGGCATAAACACGGGCATCTCCGCTACCGCTTACCGAGCAACTCAAATCATTGACAGATAAGTCGTATGCTTTTATATCTCCACTGCCCGATACGGAATAGCGGGCCTCGTCCGCCTTACCTTTCAAGGTGATGTCTCCGGAGCCTGAAACCTTGCTGGTAAGATTCTTGCAGTCCAAATCTTCAAAAACCAGATCGCCGGAGCCGGATACCGAGAACTCACCTAATCGTAATTTCACGTTATGTGGGAACTTTACGTCGCTGGAGCCGGAAATCTTGATTTCCAGTTGATCCTCGGAAAAAGCGTTCTGCGCCTCAAAATCCATCGGGCCGGAAGTCTTTAAGTATTTCAGAGTCTTCGAGCTTCCTTCGATTACATACTGGGTCGGTTTGATACGGGTCCCGTCTTGTATGCGGATAGCTAACCGTCCGTTATTGGATTTGATCGAGAGGAGTGGGAATAGATTCTCGTCGATCGTAATTTTCAAGGAAGCGCTTCGTCCATGCGTATATTTGAATACCGGGAATTTCTTGTTGCTTCTATTTCCCCAAAAATTATTGCCGGAATATTCGATATTTCCACCCAGTTCGATCTCGCTATAGTTATCTACCGATATCTCTTTCGTAATTATATTCCCATTTCCTTCTACTTTACTAGCCTCTGCCATGAAGGCACAAAAGATGAGGGCTATTACCGCTACTAATTTTGTTTTCATCGTTCGTATGTATTAAATGTTTATTTGACTTTGTTGATCGAGCCGGAGCCCATGATAGACTTACTGATCTCCGGATCTCCTTTATAATGGATCTCGCCACTACCTACGATATTAGCATCCAAGATTTGCGTGGCATATACGCTGATCTCGCCGCTGCTGGCGATATTACACTCTGCTTTACGTGCTTGGCAGTCAAAGGCTTTAATCTCACCACTTCCCGCTACATTGAATGAGGCACGATCTACGGTTCCTATTACCTCGATTTCCCCGCTGCTGGCGAGGCTGCAAGATAGGTTGTCCAGCTGTATATCCTTGGCGATGATATTTCCGCTACCGGCCATGTTACATTCAAGCTTGTAACCTTTTACGGGGCCTCTCAACTCAACGTTTCCACTACCGGCCATATTGATCTCCATCCGGTTTACTTTCGTCGGTTTGCTGATAATGAAACTGCCGGAACCTACCGTATTCAACTCTTTTAGTTCCTTGGAGTTGGATTTTATCTTGTAGACGGTCGGCCTCAAGTCGTAGGAGTTATTATTAAAACCTTTCTTGATAGATTTCGGATAGATCTTTAACGTACCGCCTTCTACTTCGGTCACGAGGTAATCAAATAAGTTCTCATCGATCGTTACGGATAGATAAGGCGCTTTATCCGACTGTTCATACTCGAAATCAGCGGAGCCAACGAACGTAATCTCGTCGTAATCGCTAATCTTTATCTCCCGGGTTTCCGGATTTCCATTTCCATCGATACGTCGGTCGGCGGCGAATCCGCAAACTGCGATCATCTGTATGCAGAATATAAAAAGTGATACTCTCGTCTTCATCGTCTTTAATTTTTTAGGTTCTTTTCTTAATAGACGAGCGAGTATCTGTAAGGGTTGCAGAAATAAGGGACTTTTTTCGAATAAGGATCAATTTATTCCGATTCTATCTAAAATGATTTCCCCTTTATCTTTTTTATTGAAGATAAAGCGGATTTCCTTCAGTTGGTCGATGGATAGGCTATCTCCTTGATTGAAGGAGGATAACGGAATCTCTACATACTGTAGTACTTTCTCAGAAACCTTCTCTTTTCCCAGCGAGAGTAAAGTACTACATTTCGTTAGCTCTGGTTTTAATAACGGAGGAAGCACATAGAATGAAGAGAAATCTTTTTTTACGCTTGTCTCGCCAAACGTTAATTCAAGCGTGAAATCTACCGCATCGATTGTATCCGAGTTATTCCCGATAAAGAAGAACAGATTCTTTACCGTGTTGATATCCAAAGAGGCTAAGGCCGCTGAATCTATTTGAAGCGTATATTCGGCCTGTTGGAGGGAATTCGTATCCTTTTTCTCCCATCCCAGATAAACAGCGGAGGTTAATTGGGATGTGCTCTCATCGTCTTTCAGTATTAAGGCTTCTTCTTTCCACGTTTTTAAGTTTTGCCCATGAATGCTACAGTCTTTCAATGTAGCTGTAGTTACATCCAGATCTTCTTCGTAATCGGCTATATATTTAAAACCGGAGTCTTCGTATTGGTTGAAATAATATCCTTTGGGAATGATAGCTTTCGCTAGGCGGTAATCTTTTAAGATCGATAGATTTTCTTTCTTGCCTTTTAATGAGGCGTCGAGAAATGCGGATATATAGGTTTGGGCGATCTTGCGTTGACCCTCACCGTCCATTAAAGGGGTCAGATTGAGGAGTGCCGAATAAGGGAAGGGCATATCTTTCCGCCCCCATACGGTGTTGAATTGTCCATGATTGGCCGCATAGATATATAATACGGACTTGAAATGGAAATTCGTATCCGTGAAGTGAAGGTTGTTATATTTTCGGCTTCCTGCCATGGAAAACACATCTTGATCATACCCTCCCTGTAAAAGTAGATAATCGATATTCTCCAGCTCCAAAGGCTTATCTTTGTGCATGCTATAAAATGCGGTTGGAGCGATCTCTACGATTCCTTTGATGGAGAAATTGAAGTTGAAATCCTGATAGGCATCCTTGTAATATCTTTTTTGCTTGTTGATCACGGTCGCTAGAGGAGCGGCTTGCCCTCCTCTGGAATGTCCGACAAGCGCTATATTATCCATATCAACCGTTTGGTAAAAGGGGTTGTCTTCTTGTTGGTTCCATTCTCTCCAGCATTCCAGATGCTTTAGGATTAGCCAAGCTCTCGTGAATATCTCATTATGGCTATAATCCCCACTCCAATTGCTGTTTAGGAAATTCTCGTCTATCGAGGCGGCGATGTACCCTTTGCTTGCTAATAAAGTGGCGATATATTCGTAGCCGGGGTCTGAATATTCTTGTATAAGATGGTTACCGTGTACGAATATAACCAGCGGGAAAGGGCCTTGGCCCTCAGGATACCATACTTGTCCGTTGATCGGGTAATTGGAGGCGTCGAATCCCCAAAAAAATTCTCTTATCCAATTATCGAATCCGGAAGTCTGGTCGAAAAAGGGAGTGGCATCTACAGAGGAGGTTTTTATATCGCATGAGTTTGCGTATTCATCCCTGTTTTTATCATCCCCATTTCCATATGTCAATGTTTTTACTGTATAGGTTCCTTCGATGGTAGGATCAGGAGCGTTGAATGTAGGGGCTTTTTGGTTCCAATAATTTTCCGAGACCGGGGTCGTATGATCAGATCCTTCATTAGCCAAGAAATAAACAACGCATGTGTTTAGCCCTAATACAATCAATATCAATGTGATTGATACTTTCTTCTTGATGCCGATGTAAACAGAGTATCCTATTAGAGCACCACAAAGCAGTTCGAATCCGATAAACATCCGGCTAGTATCCGGATAAGGAAGAAATCCGACTAATATATAAGTAGATAAACAGATTCCGACAAACCAAGGATTGAATAACCTTATGATCTTAAAGCCCCATGTGCTTAGTAAGGCGATCAGGCTTGATAGAATGCCCACGGTTATCAATGCGATACTAAGATCCGATATAGGCGATATTCCGATTTTCAGATAAGATAGGCTGATAATTACGAGGTATAAGGTAAAAGTAGCCAATGCTCCTATAGTTGCTCCTTTCCATGATTTTTTGGCGGTCTTGATCACGGTGGCTTCGCAAGCCTGTAAAAAGGAGAAGATTGTGTTTTTTGTCATTCTAATTTGATTTTTTAGTTTAGACGGTGAAAGTAGAGAAGCCGTTACAAATATAAGAGGATTTTTTTATAATTTTGTGTTTGATAAGAATCAAACAAAGGAATATGAAGACACTTATACACACGGACAAGGAACAGATCGAATCGATTATCCGTCAGAGCGATGTTTGCTTTGTGGGCATGGCGGATACAGATGGAACGCCTTATGTATTACCGATGAATTTCGGTTATAAGGATGGCGTGATTTATTTACACTCGGCGCAGGATGGACGAAGCATCTCTATATTGGAACGTAATCCGAAAGTCTGTATTACGTTTAGTATTGACCATGCCTTGGTTTTCCAGCACCCGGAGGTAGCTTGTAGCTACCGTATGCGTTCGAAGAGCGTGATCGCTTGGGGAAAGGTCGCTTACGAAGAGGATTTCGACAAGAAGGTGGAAGCCTTGGATATTATCATGAAGCAATATTCCGATAAGACTTTCCGTTATAGCGATCCGGCGGTCCGTAACGTGAAGATTTGGACGGTAGATATAGACGAGGTCAGCTGTAAGGAATTTGGCGCTCCTCATAAGAAATCTTATTAAATCAATAAATGATATGAAAAAACTACTTCTTTTATTCGTTCTATGTCTTTGTTTTCCGGTGGTTGACAAGGCTTGTACCTCCATTATAATCACTGGAAAGGCTACTCTCGACGGGCGTCCGTTGATGTGGAAACACCGGGATACCGGCGCTCCGTATAACCATATCGGTTATTTTGACGAAGGTGGCTATCGTTTTCTGGGGCTGGTAAATAGCGATGATCCGGAGGGAGCCGTGTGGACCGGAAGCAATGAGACGGGCTTCTCTATCATGAATACGGCTTCTTATAACTTGAAAGACGATGATATAAAGGAGATGGATCAAGAGGGAAACTTGATGCGAAAAGCCTTGAGAGTCTGTAAGACGGTGCAGGATTTCGAGCATTTCTTGGATACCTTGCCTCGCCCGATGCGTGTGGAGGCTAATTTCGGAGTGATCGATGCTTATGGTGGCGCGGCTTATTATGAGACGAATAATGAGCGATATTATAAGAAAGACGCGAATGATCCGAATCTGGCGCCGGAAGGTTACTTGATTTATACGAATTTCTCTTTCGAGGGGCGTACGGATGAAGGCAAAGGGTATGTACGTTATGAGAACGCGAAAAAGATCTTTAAGGAAATGCGGGACGGAGGATTTACTCCTCAGCGTATCTTTCAACAGGCTTCCCGCTCTTTTTATAATAGCTTGCTGGATATCGATTTGATGGACAAAGAGCAAAGTCCGAACAATCGTACGGGTTGGTTTGTGGAGCAGGATTTCATCCCTCGTCTGGAAAGTACGGCCTCTATCGTAATCCAAGGCGTGAGATCCGGCATGAATCCGGAATTGACAACGATGTGGACTGCCTTGGGATATCCTCCTACCTCTGTCGCTATTCCTCTTTGGGTGAAAATTGGAAAGGAGCAAAGCGCTTTAGTTACTTACGACGCATCCTATAAAACAGCCCTATTAGATTGGTATTCCGTTCAATTACAGAAGAATGTCTACTCCATACATCGTGGCAACGGTCAAAAGTATTTGCATTGGCAACTGTTATGGAATGATGACCAATCTGGTTATATCCAACAGCTTCGTGCAGTAGAGAACCGGATTTTCGATTTATTTGACGCTCATAAGACGGAGTGGGAGCAAAATGGATTGGATACAAAGGAAATACAACGGCTGTATAAGGAAGTCGATAAGCTCGTAAATAAAGCCTTCTTGGGGCTTCAAAAATCATAACCATAAGGTATTTTGTTGATAGTGAAAAATACAGTAAGTATTTAAAATATACGTATTGATAATGTCTTTATAATCAGACTGATAAAAAGTTGATGATGTTTCCGGAAAAATATGTACGTGTTTTTCCGGAAACACGTACGAGAATTTGTGAAAACACGTACGTGTTTTGGGAAACAGATAATGAGGTTTTAAATGCATTTGGAAAAATGTACAATAACTATGTGGAAAATAAGCACTGTATCCCCTTCTAATTATCGAAAGTTTTTAGGGTTATATCCCAACAGGCCTTTTTCCCAGTACTACTCCTTCCTTTGTAGAATATATACTTCAACTGCTCTAGGAGATATACTTCATAGGCCAAGGAAGTAGTACTTGCGCAGTTGGCGTATTTCAAGAAGTTACGTATATTAGCGACCTGAATCTAATATGAAAAACATGAAACGCACATATAGTACCTTTATGATTTTAGCTGGATTATTGCTTCATCTTCTCGGAGGATGTAATCGGACATATCCATATCCGGACACATTGCTTGAAGTAGATCAATTATTGAATAATCGCCAAGCGGATAGCGCATTAGCTTTATTGACGTATTATAAAGATACCGCCAAACATTATGACTTATCTACACAAATGTACCTCAATCTGTTAATGATCAAGGCACAGGATAAGTGCTATATCACTCATACATCAGACTCCTTGATTAATGAAATTGTAGATTATTACGAAAAGCATGGGCCGGAAGACTTGCTTACCGAGGCTTATTATCTGAAAGGGAGTGTGTACGAGGAGATGGGAGATCCTATAAGGTCTTTGGAATATTTCCAAAAAGTATTAACTCGTTTAGAAAAGACGGACGAATTTCGGTTTAAAGGCTTACTATGTTCTCGCATTGGCACATTATATATGTTTCAAGCACTTTATGATGAGGCGTTACCTTTCTTCCGGAAGGCTTGTCTGTATAATCAGTTGGCGGGTGATAGCATCGGTTTGGTTTATGGTTTGAGGGATCTGGGGCGATACTATGAAGTAAAGAAACGGATGGATAGTACTTTTATCTATTTCAATAAAGCTTGGAATATGGCTCAAAATATTCAAGAGGCTGAATTGGAAAAGATTGTCGCCCAAGAAATGGCACATGCTTATTTAAATTATAAGGATACTAATAAGGTTCGTTTTATCCTTGAAAAAATCAAAAATATAAAAAGTGATGATGACCCCGCTTTCACATATAATATATGGGCGAATTTTTATAAAGTGACAAATAGAGTGGATTCTATGGCCTTTTTTTATCAGAAATCGTTGGTGGTAGGTAATGTACATGTAAAACGGAAAGCCTCTAAAGAGTTATATTTAATAGAAAATAAGAAACAAAATTATAAGGAAGCTAACCGTTATATGCGATTGTATGTAAAACAAGTGGATTCTATCCGGAAGCTTACCGAGACAGAATCTCTTCGTAAGATGCATGCTCTTTATAATAGGGAAAGAATGGAATTGTTTCAAGAAAAGCTAAAACGAGAAAATATCCAATTACGTTATGAGATTGGAGTTGTTGGTATCTTATTGTTAGCGGTTTCTGTTATTTGTTATCTATTTTACAAGAAAAGAAAATTGCAACGAATATTATTAGAGGAGAAAATTGGACAGATATTGAATGAGTATGAGCAAAAAAGTCAACGAACGAAACTGGAAAACGATCAAAAGATATTAGGTTTGGAAGAGCAATTAAAGACGTTGAATTCTAAGAAAGATGATTTACAAAAGAAAATATTGAATGCGGATAAAGAGGTATTGGCGAAACAGAATGATATTATCCAAGCAAAGAAAGCTAAACAAGCCGTATTAATGGAGCAGCTGGAGCGAACAGATGTTTATCATGCTTTTATGATGAAAGTACAAGCCAAAGAAAAGGCTTCTACAAAAGATTTTGTGGATTTAGGTAATTTGATAGACTCTTTGTTTGACAATTTCTCAATTCGCCTTCGCAATGCATGTCCTTCGATTAATTCTATGGATCTGTGCATGTGCTATTTGATCAAAATCGGTATCTCCCCTATAGATATAGCCTCTCTACAACTCCGTTCTCCCTCCGCTATCTCTATGGCTCGTAAGCGGCTTGCTCGGAAAATATTGGGAGACTCTGGCACAATCGGTAAATTAGATAAGTTGATACGCTCGTTTTAGTTATTAACCACAGAAATGTGAATATTTCACTAGCGGAAGTGAAATAGATGTGAAATATAAGGTCTTGACAGGTATGCTAAAAGGGCTACCTTTGCAAAAAAACGAAGTGTATCATGAAAAGTAGAAGTTGGATATTATTACTGATGATCCTGTTTTTAGCTTGTCCTTTATTTGCGGATGAGGAACCTATCGATATGGATGAAGAACCAAGTACAGATAGCTGGAATAGGGGTGATAGATCAATCAACTATTGTCCTTTCGTTAGCCATGATGGTGATATCCTCTATATTTATTCGGAGGTACCATTGGTTGGATTGCGAGTTACAGTGAAGGATATGAATGGAATGGTTGTATATTCTAATGTCTTATCTATAACCGGAGGAGATAAGGTCGTTTTAGATTTAGATGTAGTAGGCGGAGAGTTCTTATTGATATTGAACGATAACAGTAGATGTTTATATGGTATTTTTAGTTTAACATAAAAAATAAGATTATGAACAAGAAAATTATTAGTATTATAACATTAGCAACTTTTATGCTTGTTGGAGGATTCGGATTTATTCCTGTAAAAAATGCGAATGTAAAGGCTTTAGCTCAAGATGCAAGAATGCCAAATGGGAGTGTTGTTGATCATGACGTAGAACCGGGTCCGGATGGAGAACCTGTTCATACATATAAATGTACGGGAGATGGAATTTGTGGTCATTAAATAATCGGAACAAAGGGAAATTTAGCTATAACTAGATTTCCCTTTGTTATAAATAGAGAAAATGTATTTATGAAAATGCGATATTCCTTTTTGCTTTTGTCTTTTTTCTACTTAATAGCATGTCAAGATAAAGTTGAGACAATAGACATCCCTGTTGTGAATTTTGGAAACGATTGTAAAGAGAGTTTATTAGATAGGATAAAATGCCAATTCATACCTTTATCTACAGATAGCATATTATTAGGTCGAATAGATGTGGTGAAATTTGTTGATAAACGAATATTTGTTTTGGATAGCAAACGGACAAATACTTTATGTGTGTTTGGCGATGATGGACGATTCATTACTAAAGTGTCGTCTTTTGGAGAGGGGCCTACGGAATATAGTTACTTATCAAGTTTTTTCATAGACGAAGAGAAACGAATTCTTACATTGGCAGATTACAATCGTGCTTATTTACGTTATTATGATTTAGATACTTATAAGTATCTCTCTTGTGATAAATTTGATTTTTATACGGATTGTGTACCTTTAGGCGATGATAGATGGGCTTGGTATATGCCTAGAGGATTTATGACACCTAAGCGAAAAGGGTATTACTTGAAAATTACGAATAGGGATAATGAGACAATCTCATTGTTGAATTCCACTTATTTTGTATCTCCCCACGTGATTAACTCCAGCTCTCATTTCCATCAATATCAAGGAAATACTTTTATTCATTTTCCATTTTCTGCAACTGTATGGAAAGTAGAGAGAGATACTTCTTTACTAGCTTATGAGGTCTCTTTTGGGAATAGGCAAATGCCTCCTCTTGATTATATGATGAAGATCGGAAAAGATCAAAAAAATTATACGGGAGAATTATTTGAATCTGGTTATGTCTACACATATAAATTATCTGAACTTGAGGATTATTTGCAAGTTACTTTTATGTGTGGAAAATCAACTTATTTTGGATTCTATAACAAAGATGATGAAATAACTTTTACCTATGAGTTCCCAGAGTTTATTCGTGCTACAGGTCTGGCAGGCCTTCGTGGTTTGACGGGGACGCATAATGATTGCTTCGTGGGATATATAGATCCTGGGGTATTGAAAAGAAATTATACACCTCACGCTAATTTGCAGGAACTTTCAGATAAGGCAAAGGAAGATGATAACCCTATTCTTTGTTTGTTCAAGTTTGAGGAATGAAAATGAAAAAAATAGTTTGTGTAGGCTATAAATTGGTATTATTGCTCATCCCTTTAGTTCTTTCATTGCTAAGTTGTAATGGGAGAAGGGAGTATGATGTGATGCGAATTGTTGAAGAGTGGGAAGGAAAAGAGATAATATTTCCTGATAGCCTATCTTTTATGCGTTATGGCATAGAACCGGTAGATTTCTCGATCGGGACAGGATATAAAATTCTTGTATACGTGGATTCTACAGGATGTGCTAGTTGTAAGATGCAATTGGAGGAGTGGAATCGCTTTATTTCTTATGTGGATTCTGTAGCAAATGAATCATGTCAATACTTATTTTTTATACATACAAGATACCCTAAAGAGATGAGTTATGTGCTGAAGAATGCAAAATTTAATATACCTGTTTGTATAGATATAGATAATTCTTTAGATAAGATAAATGATTTTCCCGATAATATATTATTTCAGACTTTTCTTCTAAATTCAGAGAATAGAGTGGTATATATAGGCAATCCGGTATATAGTTCTGCTATTCAAGATTTATATGAGGATGTACTTGTCCGGGATCAACAAAAGAAAGAAGAAGATCCTAAAATAATTGTTGATCCAGCGGAGGTGAATTTAGGTTCTTTGAGTTTGGGTGAAGAAAAAATGGCTATATTTGAGTTGAAAAATAATAGTGATGAATTATTGGTCATAGAGAATGTTTCCACAACTTGTGATTGCGCTTCTATATCATTTGATAAACAGCCGGTTGTAGTTGGTGGATCTTTACAAGTGAGGGTAACAGTAAAGCCCAAAGAGATAGGTTTTTTCTCACAAACAGTTATCGTAAAATCTAATATTGGTAACTTTATAAAGTTACGGGTTGTAGGGCATGTTAATAATTAAAAGTATGGATTTATGAAAGGATATTTGGGGATTATTTTGTTTTTTCTGATTGCTTGTTCTGATGTAAGAAAAGAAAGTGTATTGTTGAAAGGAAATACATTGCTGGAAGGAAGAGCCGATAAATGGTATGATGAAGTGGGATTGACCGACTCGTATCTGATCTTGTTGGACCGCAAAAGTGATACGATTATCCAAGTGTTTAAGAAAGAAGATTTGTCGCATTTGCATGCGTTCGCACTGAAAGGATATGGTGCCGTTTATTTTTCTAACCCGGAGTTTATGAAGTCAAATACAAAAGAAACCGCCAGAAAGGACGAGTTCTGGATTGTGGATAACCAACTTACATTTAATAAGATGCAGGTGCTGGCGGATTCTTTGCGTTTTGATCGGAAATATATACTAATACCAGAACTTGTTCCCTCTACACATTATAATGTTACTACGAAAGAAATTTATGCGGTTCCGATCGTAGAGAAAAATGTTTATGGTCCTTTCTGCTATGCGAATCGGGAAGAGGGAATTTATTGGGTGGAGTCACCAAAAGTAGCAAGAACATATCGTTTTTGTAAGCACATCGCTTATTTGCCTAATCTTTGTGTGAATGAGCGGCAAAACAGTGTGGTTGCTGCCTTGCGCTTCTTTAATCGAATTGATTTTTACGATTTGAAGGGAACTTATCAAAGGAGCTTTACGTATGGGAAGGAGCCTATCGTGCCTTTATTGAAGAAAAATGACACCCAAGTGGATGTTCTTGGAACGACGAAATGCTTTATCGATATATGCGGTACGGATCAGTATGTATATTGCTTGTACGATGGTTCTGTGGATTTTTCTAATTTATCCACATTGCTGGTTCTTTCTTGGGATGGCAAGTTAAAGAAGCAATTGAATTTTGATCGTTCAATAAAGAGGATCGCCGTAGATTCCTCCGACCGCTTTTTGGTCGCCTTGGCCCAAGATGAAAGTGGAGTATTGGATGTGGTAAAATACCTGTTGTAAATGATATTCTTGACAGGCTGAAACTCCGCTTTCTCGAAAGCTAGTTTCAGTTTGGACATGTAAATAACTTGTGGAAGACAAGAATAGTAATTATCTTTGGAACAAAAGTGAAAAGATAATGACAAACAGTATCGTACGCAAACTGCCGATAGGTATACAGACCTTCGAGAAGATAAGGGAAGGGAATTATGTATATGTGGATAAGACGGAATGGGTGTGGCGGATGGCCTCGTTGGAGACACCGTTTTTCCTAAGTCGTCCCCGTAGGTTTGGAAAGAGCCTTTTGCTTTCTACTTTTGAGGCTTATTTTAAAGGAAGAAAAGATCTGTTTAAGGGATTGGCTATCGAACGGTTGGAACAGGATTGGATTGAGTATCCGGTGATCCATTTGGATTTGAATGCCAAGAAATTTGATACAGGGGAGGATCTGATTCGTCTTGTGGATAGGCAGTTGCTTGTTTACGAGGCTATATATGGTTCTAGTGATGCGGATGAGACGATTGATGACCGTTTGTTTACCTTGTTACGCTTGATTTGTGAACAGACAGGAAAACGGGTGGTCGTTTTAGTGGATGAGTATGATAAGCCTCTTTTGCAATCATTTGATAATGAGAAATTGCAAGAGGAGTATCGCCTAATGTTGAAAGCGTTCTATGGGGTGTTGAAAAGTGCGGATCGCTATTTGCGCTTTGTATTCCTAACCGGGGTGACAAAGTTCTCTCAAGTTAGCGTGTTTAGTGACTTGAACCAGTTGAACGATATTAGCATGGACTGGCAATTCGCAACGCTTTGTGGCATAACACGGGAAGAGTTAGCGACGAATTTTGTACCGGAGATAGAAGCCTTCGGGAAAAAGAATAATTGGTCGTTTGTTGAGGTGGTAGAGCGGATGGAACGTAATTATGATGGGTATCATTTTCATCAAGATGGAGTGGGAGTGTTTAATCCGTTCAGTGTACTGAATGCGTTCAATAAGCTGGAGTTGGAGAGTTATTGGTTTCAGACGGGTACGCCGACCTTTTTGGTGAGCCTCCTCCGTAAAAGTAATTATGATTTACGGCTTTTGATAGATGGTATCGAGGCGCCTGCTGCTTCATTCACTGAATATCGAGTAAACACCAATAATCCGATTCCGTTGATTTATCAGAGTGGATATTTGACGATAAAGGATTATGATCGGGAATTTCGTAATTATTTATTGGAATTTCCGAACGAAGAAGTAAAATATGGTTTTATTAATTTCTTAGTCCCTTACTATACCTCCATTTCCAAGGAAGAGCAGAGTTTTTATATTGGTAAATTTGTACAAGAATTACGGACAAAGGATATAGATGCTTTCCTTTCCCGTCTCCAAGCTTTCTTCGCTGATTTCCCGTATGAGTTGAATGATAAGACCGAACGTCATTATCAAGTGGTTTTCTATTTGGTCTTTAAGTTGATGGGGCAATTTACTGAGGCGGAGGTGCGAAGTGCCAGAGGACGTGCGGATGCGGTGGTTAAAACACCAAAATACATTTACGTCTTTGAGTTCAAGTTGAACGGAACCGCCGAGGAAGCCATATGGCAAATCGATGAGAAAGGTTATTTGGTTCCCTATCAGGCGGATGGGCGTAAGTTGATAAAGGTTGGCGTGGAATTTAGCGCTATAGAACGTAATATTAGTCGTTGGCTGTATTTTTGATGCCTCTTCGTGAAGGTGTTCTCAAATAAAATACTATTTTTGCGCATTATAAAGAATATTCCGCAAATAATGGATATACAGAGGCATAGTAGCGTATTGGGCGATACGGTGGAGAAGCTATCGGATGAGGCATCGTATAAACAATTGTTCCATGCGTACAGGGATGAGGAGGCGCTGCCCTCGGGCGAGGTGCTGAAAGAGATCATCGATCTATGCCGTGCGATCCTGTTCCCCGGTTATTATGGGAATGCCCGTATCAGTAAACAGACGATCCGTTTTCATACGGGCGTAAATGTTGAGACTCTTCATTCTTTATTATCCAAGCAGGTTTATGCGGGACTTTGTTTCGCGGATACATCTTGCGTGACTTGCCCGGAAGAAAAGATCTCCGCTGAGGCAGAGGCTATTTCGGAGGCTTTCATCTCTACGCTTCCGGAGATTCGCGGTCTGCTGGCTACGGATGTGGAGGCGACTTTCAATGGCGATCCCGCCGCTCAAAATCTAGGTGAGGTCATATTTTGTTATCCCGGTTTCCGGGCGATCGGTAATTACCGGATCGCCCATCAATTGTATAAGCTCGGGGTTCCTTATATTCCTCGTATGATTACGGAGATGGCACATTCCGAGACCGGTATCGATATCCATCCGGGCGCGAAGATCGGTCATCATTTCTCGATAGACCACGGGACGGGTACGGTGATCGGCGAGACGAGCGTGATCGGCAATTACGTCCGAATCTTTCAGGGCGTCAGCTTGGCGGGAGAGAAACTTCCCCCCGATGAGAACGGTAACGCTATCCGTGGCGTAGCCCGTCATCCTATCTTGGAAGATCATGTGACAGTATATTCTAATTCCACCTTAATCGGTAAAATCCGGATTGGCAGAGGGGCTACGATATGTGGTAACGTCTGGATAGCGGAGGATGTACCGGCAGGGAGTACGGTTACACAATTGAAAATTGAGAATTGAAAATTATCAAGAGGGTAGCTGGAAGGAGATCGAAGCATGTCAGAGAGCGAAATGAGAATAATTAATAATAAACAACGTAATACGCAATTGGGAATAATTTTCAATTCTCAATTCTCAATTTTCAATTAAAATGAGCGAGACATTTGAAATGGTGGCCAAAACCCTATACGGGTTGGAAGAGATCTTGGCCGAGGAGTTATTAGCTTTAGGTGCCAACGACTTGCAGATCGGTCGTCGTATGGTTTCCTTTACGGGTGATAAGGAATTGCTTTATAAAGCGAATTTCCACTGCCGTACTGCCCTGCGCATTCTGAAACCGATTTATCATTTCAAGGCCAAAGATGCTGATACCGTTTATAAAGAGGTGAAAAAGGTAGAGTGGGAGAAGTATTTGTCGCTGGACAAGACGTTCGCGATCGACTCGGTGATCTATTCCGAGGATTTCAATCACTCGAAGTTTGTCGCTTACCGTACGAAAGACGCTATCGTGGATTATTTCATCGAGAAGTTCAAGAAGCGTCCGTCCGTTCGTGTCAATAACCCGGACTTATATATCAATATCCATATTTCGCATAACGATTGTACCTTATCTATCGATAGCTCCGGCGAGTCTTTGCACAAGCGTGGTTATCGGGTGGATCAAACGGAAGCTCCGTTAAATGAGGTGTTGGCTGCCGGCATGATCCTAAAAACCGGTTGGAAAGGAGAATCTAATTTCGTAGATCCGATGTGTGGTTCCGGTACATTGTTGATCGAGGCTGCCATGATCGCCTTGAATATCGCTCCGGGTATCCATCGGAAAGAGTTCGCTTTCCAGAAATGGGTGGACTATGATGAGGAATTGTTCGATCGTATTTATAATGATGAGAGCGGGGAGCGTGAGTTCGCTTTCCATTGCTATGGCTCCGATATTTCCCAAGCCGCTATCGATATCGCCTTGGAGAATATCCGTAGCGCTGGCTTGATGAAATATATCGATCTGAAGGTGAAACCGTTCCAACAATATACAGAGGCTCCGAAGCCGGGTATATTGGTGACGAACCCACCTTATGGAGAGCGTATATCATCTCGTGATCTATTGGGATTGTATAATATGATCGGCGAGCGTTTGAAACACGTGTTCATGGGATATAAGGCTTGGATTTTGAGCTATAAAGATGAATGTTTCGATAAGATCGGCTTGCGCCCGAGCGAGAAGATCAAATTGATGAACGGTTCCTTGGAGTGCGAATACCGTTGCTATGAGTTATTTGAGGGAACTAATAAGGACTTCAAAAAGGCATTGAATGAGGATGGAGAGGAGCGTCCGCACAGATCGGAAGGCTCTTTCGAGCGTAGAGGCAATGATCGTCCAAACTTCCGTACGGGTCGTGTGGATCGTCCGGAGCGTCGTTTCGCCGCTGCCCATAGCGAGGATGATGAGGAGCGTTTCGCTTCCATTCCGGGGAAACGTATCTTTGGAGAGGATCGGGGAGAGGACCGTCCGGTCCGCAAGAAATTCGTGGATGCCCCGGTTCGTAAGCCGATCAAGCCAAAAGGAGAACGTCCTGTGAAAATGCGTTATCGGGATGAGGATGACCGTAAGAAAGGGTTTGGCGATCATAAGCGGGATGGAAAGCGCCCATTTAGCAAACCTATAAAGCCTATAAAACGGAGAGGATATGATGATTATGAGGATTAAATCATCTCTATTCACAAGCCTTTGTCTGATTTTATTAACGATGTCGATTACCGCCCAAGATAAGCAACTCTCCTTGCACGACTTGATTCCGGGAGGAAAAACGTATAGCCGCTTCGTACCTCGTGACTTGAAACAGTTACGATGGTGCGGGGACGAGTACTTATATGTTAAGGGAGATAGCGTGTTAGGAGCTAAGCCGGGGAAAAAAGAAGAGGTCCTTTTTTCGTTGGAAAGACTGAATGGGGCCTTGACGGCGGCAAATCTGCAGACGGTTGGTTCTTTGCCTAGCTTTTCGGTACCCTATGAAAGAGGTTCGGTCTTGGCTTTTACTAGCAAACAGCACCGGATTCATTATGACTATAAGAAAAATAAGGTAGTCGCTGATTATGCTTTGAAGAATAACTGGGCGAATTATGACTTTTGCCCGGCTACGAATAACTTAGCTTTTACGGAGGGAAACAATGTGCATATTTTATCCCCGGATGGACGAAATACGATTGTTACACGTGAAACACAGGATGGAATCGTATGCGGACAGGCTGTCCATCAACGGGAGTTCGGGATTACGAAAGGTATGTTTTGGTCTCCTAAAGGCTCGGCTCTAGCGTTTTATCGTATGGATGAGCGTATGGTGACCGCTTACCCGCTGGTGAATATCGATACTCGTTGCGCTACGCCGGTTCCTCATAAATATCCGATGGCTGGAATGAAGAGCCATGAGGTTACGGTGGGTGTCTATCAGGTAGCTACCGGGCAGACGGTTTGGTTGGAGACAGGCTTGCCGAAAGAGAAATATTTAACAAATATCGCTTGGAGTCCGGATGAGAAGAGTATTTATATCGCTGAGTTGAATCGTGAGCAGAACGAGATGCATTTGGTGCGGTACTCTGCCTTGACGGGAAAGAAAGAGGCTGATCTGTTTACCGAGACGGATCGTTGTTATGTGGAGCCGCAGCATCCCGTGCTTTTCTTGCCGAACGATCCGGATAAGTTTATCTGGCAGAGTGAGGCGGATGGCTATAACCATCTATATCTGTATGATACGACTGGAAAGGAATTAAGGAAGCTAACCGGTGGGGAATGGGTGGTTACCAAGGTGCTAGGCTTTAGCAAAGACGGAAATAAGGTGATTTTCGAGGGAACGGCACCTCATCCCGTATCTCCGAATATGCAAGGAACGGGGATGCAACGTTATATTTGGGAGACGGATTTGAGAACGGGTGATATCATGAATTGCTTGAGTTGGAAAGTGGGCGTGCACCGTTGGTTGCTGAGTCCCTCCGGCGAATATGCGATTGATTATGTAAGTTCTCCTTCTACCCCGAGGGATATCGATTTAATCCGTGTAAAGGACGCTAAGGTGATTTCTACCTTACTTTCCGCTCCGGATCCCTTTAAATTGTATCGGATGCCGCGGATCAAGGTTGGACATATCCTTGCTGCCGATGGTAAGACTCGCTTGAATTACCGGTTGACTTTACCGCCGGATTTGGATGAGACGAAGAAGTATCCTACGATTGTCTATGTATATGGAGGCCCTAAAGTCCAGCTTGTTACGGGCGACTGGCAAAACGGGGCTCGTGGTTGGGACCTCTATATGGCACAGAGAGGTTATGTGATGTTTACCGTGGATAGCCGCGGCTCGGCAAATCGTGGACATGCTTTTGAGAGCGTGATTCATCGTAATTTGGGTATCAATGAGATGGCGGACCAAGTGAAGGGTGTCGAGTTCCTGAAATCTTTGTCTTATGTGGATGCCGACCGTATCGGGGTACATGGCTGGAGTTATGGCGGTTTTATGACAACGAACTTGATGCTGACTTATCCGGAGATCTTTAAGGTGGGCGTGGCCGGAGGGCCGGTTATCGACTGGAGCAATTACGAGATTATGTATGGCGAGCGTTATATGGATCGCCCGCAGGATAATCCGGAAGGTTATAAGAACGCGAACCTGAAACTGAAGGCCGGTAATCTGAAAGGCCATCTGTTGATGATACATGGGGATATCGATCCGGTGGTAGTGTGGCAACACAGCCTTGGTTTCTTAAAGGCTTGCGTAGAGGCTGATACGTATCCGGATTACTTTGTGTATCCTCGCCATGAGCATAATGTGACCGGTAAGGACCGTCCGCATTTGCATGAGAAGATTACGAGGTATTTCGATGACTACCTTGGGTATTGAAAATGGAGAATTGAGAATTGAAAATTAGAAGAGATATGAATATATTGTTATTAGGCTCTGGTGGGCGTGAGCATGCGATCGCTTGGAAGATCGCTCAAAGCCCGAAAGTTGATAAGTTATTTATCGCTCCCGGTAACGCGGGAACAGCGTTGGTAGGAACCAACGTGGATATTAAAGCGGATGATTTTGCCGCTATCAAGGATTTTGCGTTGGCGAACCAAGTGAATATGGTCGTGGTAGGTCCCGAGGATCCTTTGGTGAAGGGTGTTTATGATTATTTCAAGAAGGATGAGGCATTAAGCTCCATCCCCGTGATCGGCCCGAGTGGGGAAGGTGCCCAATTGGAAGGTAGCAAGGATTTCGCCAAGGCGTTTATGATGCGTCATCATATCCCGACCGCTCGTTATAAGAGTATTTCCACTGAAAACTTAGAGGAAGGCTATGCGTTCTTGGAATCTCTTTCCGCTCCTTATGTATTGAAAGCGGATGGATTGGCTGCCGGTAAAGGGGTACTGATTATCGATAACTTGGAGGAGGCCAAGAAAGAGTTGGGAGATATGCTGGGCGGAATGTTTGGTGACGCGAGCAAGACGGTCGTGATCGAGGAGTTCTTGGATGGTATCGAATGCTCCGTATTCGTCTTGACGGATGGCAACGATTACAAGGTGCTTCCGGTAGCGAAAGATTATAAGCGTATCGGCGAGGGCAATACGGGCTTGAATACCGGTGGAATGGGAGCTGTTTCCCCGGTTCCTTTCGCGGATGAGGTCTTTATGGCGAAGGTGGACGAGCGTATTATCCGTCCTACCGTAGAGGGATTGAAAGCGGAGCATATCGATTATAAAGGTTTCATCTTCTTGGGTCTGATCAATGTGAAGAATGAGCCGATGGTGATAGAATACAATTGTCGTATGGGCGATCCGGAGACAGAGGTAGTCATGCTTCGTATCCAAAGCGATTTGGTTGATTTGCTGGAAGGGGTAGCGGAAGGCGATTTAGCGGCTCGTACATTGGTACAGGACCCTCGCGCGGCGGTTACGGTTATGTTGGTAAGCGGCGGTTATCCGGAGGCTTACGAGAAAAATAAGGTAATCACGGGATTGGATGGCGTATCCTCGAACAATATAGTGTTCCATGCCGGAACGAAGCTGGTAGACGGCCAGATCCTGACGAATGGCGGCCGTGTGATCGCGGTCAGTTCGTATGGGGCTACTAAGGAAGAGGCTTTGGCCCAATCTTTTGCCGGAGCTAAGCAGATCGATTTCGATAAGAAGTATTTCCGTCGGGATATCGGATTTGATCTGTAAATGACAATTAGAGAGAATATGCGTATGAAAAAACGAAAACTATTGCTTTTAGGGGTTGTTTGTGCGGCTCTCTATGCATGTTCGACTGATCAGACGAACGAATCGGGGAAGCGTGTCTTCGCATTGGATGATGCCGCTTGGAACCATTCCGAATGGATATCCGTGGCAAATGCTCCTGTCATAACGGGTGAGATCAACGGATCGAATGAGCGTGCGGCCGATGGTGCCGCTTGGTTCGTGAGTGTCGTAAAGAATGAAAAAGAGATAAACTCGGCACGCTGGATGACCACGGGCTTGGGTGTATACGAGTTATACGTGAATGGGAAGTTGATCGGAGAAGAGATTCTCAAACCGGGTTTTACGCATCCCTACAAGACGAAGCGTTCGTTTACGTATGAGGTAAGCAATGCCCTGTCGAAACAGGCGGGAGCGGAGAATGTTTTCGCTGTGCAGGTGACACCGGGATGGTGGGCCGATAAGATCATCACATACAGTGGCCAGCAAGGAATGGTGGGTACCAAGGTCGCTTTCCGTGGAGTGCTTGAGCTTACCTATGCGGATGGTAGCAAGGCGTACTTAGGTTCCAATACGAGCGATTGGAAAGCCGGGATCGCCGGACCGGTCAAACATGCCGCTATCTTTGATGGTGAGGAATATGATGCCCGTGAGTTACCGGGATACGATACGCTCGATAAGCTTTCGACACCGGAAAAGAATACGGAATTTGAGGGAGAGATACTTCCTTCAAATGGAGGTGAGGTCTATTTTCGTGAAGATTTGGCGCTTTCTCCTCAAAAAGCCTATCTATGGAAAGGGGGCACCGGAGAGAGTGAAGATGCTTATGGAAAGGTTGTTATAACGAAAGAATATGCGGCTGGCGAGGAAATGGTAGTTCATCCGGGCGAGACACTTGTCGTGGACTTTGGCCAGAATTGCGCGGCGGTTCCTGCTTTCGAGTTCATGGCAAAGGAGGGTACCCAACTAAATTGTCGTCCTTCTGAGATATTGAACGATGGAAATGGTGCGAAGAGCCGAGGAATGGATGGGCCTGAAGGTAGTTGCCATCGCTTGAATCTACGCACTCCGGATACCGGGATGTTACTCGACTATACCTTTGCGGATCATAAGGACTATACGACCTATCGCCCTCATCGCACGTTCTATGGTTATCGCTTCGTATCGATCACGGCCGATCAGGAGGTACGTATCCGGTCGATCCAGTCGATTCCTGTCTCCTCGATTACCCAACAGATGGAGACCGGATCAATAACGACCGGCAACAAACTAGTCAATCAGTTGATCTCAAATACCCTATGGGGACAACGTTCCAACTACCTCTCGGTTCCTACCGACTGTCCGCAGCGCAACGAACGGCTGGGATGGACCGCCGACACGCAGGTATTTGCTGAGACTGGTACTTTCTTTGCCAATACCGCTGATTTCTTTCATAAATGGATGCGTGATATGCGTGACACACAATCACCAACCGGTGCGTATCCCGGTGTCGCTCCATTGGCTCAATACGGTGCGTCTCCTACTGATATGAACCGCTTGGGCTGGTCGGATGCGGGAGTTATCGTGCCTTGGGTTGTCTGGAAACAATTTGGCGACACTCAGATTATCGATGAGAACTGGGCGGCGATGGAGAAATATCTCAATCATATCAACGAGACCAAGTATGACCATCATGCCCTCAGCGCGGAGAATGGCAATTACCAGTGGGCCGACTGGCTCAGTTACGAGCCGCTTGAGAGTTGCAGCGGCAGACATACAGCGAAGGATGGATCCGGAACGCTTCCGGAAGCCTATGATTATTGGAATTATCTAAGTGCGAATTACTGGCTTATAGATGCCGGAATGATGAGCGATATGGCTCGTGCGACGGGACGGGATGCCGAGAAATACGAAGCGATGGCTGCTCAAGCGAAACAGTATATATTGGATAAATTCTTGAATGCCGATGGAGAATTTAAGACGGCGATATTCAATACCATGCAGACGCCTGCCCTATTCGCCTTGAAGAACAAGCTGGTCGAAGGGGTAGCCAAGGAGAACATGATGAAACGACTGCGTGACAACTTCGCCGAGCATGGCAATTGCCTTCAGACAGGTTTCTTGGGTACTTCCATCCTGATGCCTACGCTTACGGAGAATGGAATGAGTGATATCGCTTACGAGCTTCTTTTCCAGCGCAAGAATCCGAGTTGGCTGTATTCGGTAGATAATGGGGCGACAACGATTTGGGAGCGTTGGAATAGCTATATGCTTGATAAAGGCATGGGACCGCAAGGCATGAACAGCTTTAATCACTATGCCTATGGATGTGTATGTGAATGGATGTGGGAGACCATGGCTGGTATCTCTGCGGATACGTCGGAGCCAGGATTCAAGCGCATTATCATGAAGCCGATTCCCGATAAGCGTCTGGAGTTCGTAAACGCGGAGTACAATTCGGCGGCAGGGATTATCAAGAGCTCTTGGAAGTATGAGGGAGACCAGTGGATTTGGGATTTCACCATTCCCGAAGGAGCGGTCGCTCTCGTGACACTTCCGGGCGAAAGCCAAGCTCACGAGTATCGTGCGGGTTCGTATCAGATCGTTAAATAAACAGTTTATACTTGGGGGTGTCAAATCTAATAAACCGGACTTTTGACACCCTCAAGATGTTATTGATAGCTTTCTATCCGATAAGCGATTTGTCATTTTGACAAACTGTAAACGAAACCTCCGGAGAATCGATTTTTCCCTACCCAAGTGCGGCTCGTCGCCAAATTCGCAAGAAAAAATCAGCAATCCTTTCATTGATAGTATAATACCGAAAAACCGCCTTTCATTCTAGCGAAAAGAATTCATCCTAATTCATATCCATTGACTTCTTTGGGCTATCCGATAGGGTTACGACTGGGTTCTAACAGGGTTACGATGCCCATTCACGACTACTAACAACCCTATTCATGACTGTTTATAATGCCCAACGGCAGTATAGACGTTGCCTGACGGTACTATATGTATAGGCTTTTGCCACCTTTCGTGCATGAAAACGAGGATATTTTCATCCAAAAGAGCGTTTTATCGCCGTTCTCGCCTTCTAGTTTGGTCGATTCACGAACAGTTCCTGTCATGATTAATGGTCAATAAGAATCAAAAAGAAAGGAAGTAGATATAAAAAGAATCGTAACGTCAATATCGTAACGTATAGAATCCTCATACGAACAAATAGAAATATTTTCATACCTTTGCCACTTATTTCATTCCTTTAGGATGTGAATATGAAAGAATAAGGTATATGGCAAGAGGAACAACTTCATATTACGGACGTAGATATACTATAGCGACACCTATGACCCATTTGTACATGCTTTGCGCTTGTATTTTTTGTTGGATCGTGGGGTATGTGGATTCGGTAGGTTATCCCGTGTATGGAGAGGTGACGGCTCCTCCTTTATGGAATGCCCTTTGTCTGGTTCTTCCGGGTAAGTTGTTTACCTATTTGATCGGTTTTTTGCTGATGGCCGGTGGTGCGTTTCTGGTGCATCGGGTAAACTATGCGTTGATGTTGATTCGTGAGAAGACATTGCTTCCCTTTCTCTTCTATGCCTTGTTGACAAGTACAAACCCGGATTTCTTTCCCTTGAAATCAACATCTGTCGGGGTGTTTTGTTTGATATTGGCCCTTTATCAGTTATTTACCTCTTATCATGACCCGGACGCTACGGATAAGGCTTATAACGCATCCTTGATTATCAGTATCGGAAGTCTGTTGTGGATACACATCCTTTGGTTCTTGCCGCTGTTTTGGCTGGGGATGTATAATTTCAGGACATTGAATATCCGGACCTTTGTCGCTTCCTTGTTCGGAATCTTGACGGTTTATTGGTTTGTTTTCGGATGGTGTGTCTGGGAATGGGATTTCACGGCATTTACCATACCTTTCACCTCCTTATTCAAGATCCGTTTCCTTGCGGTACTAGGGACGGGAATTATAGATTGGATACAGATTGTTTTAGTGGCGGGATTAACGATCATTGCCTCATTAAACATCGTTACACATGAGTATGAGGATAATTTGCGTACTCGTCAGTTTCTTTCTTTTCTGATTGTCATGGCCATTTGGTCGTTTGGATTGTTCTTTATCTATGAGCAGTCGTCCGAGGAATTTCTGGAAATGGCCTGTGTACCGGCGTCTATCTTGATCGCCCATTTTTTTACGGTGAACCGGGGGAAATATATCTTTTGGCTGTTCCATTTCTCGGTAGTTATGTTTATCGCATTATTAATGATACGTATATGGAATTTCTTATAGCCTACGGGTATATCGGGGTGTTTATCGCTTCTTTCTTAGCGGCTACGATCTTGCCGTTTAGCAGCGAGGTCGTATTGACGGGTGTATTATTGGCGGGTTCGGCTTATTGGCCTTGTATGATCGCCGCTACGCTTGGTAATTTCTTAGGTGGAATGAGCTGCTATTGGTTGGGGATGCTGGGAAAGGTAGAGTGGATCGAGAAATACCTCAAACTCGATCCGGTAAAACTACAGAAGGTGCAGGATTGGATCAAGGGAAAAGGCTCTTGGATGGGCTTCTTTGTTTTTCTTCCCGGTATCGGTGATTTTATCGCTGTCGCTCTAGGTTTCTTGCGGGCTAATATATGGGTCGTGGCGATCTCCATGTTCTTAGGAAAAGCGATCCGTTATTGGGTTTGGATGGAGTTTGTTTATAAGGTACAGTCCATGTTTTGATAACCCGAGACCTGTACCTTGCACGAAATCATTTCAAGCGTAATTGTCCCCTTTTCCGTGAACTTGATGGCGTTATCGATAAAATTCGTGATAGAATTACAAGGATTTTTGTATATGAATTCTGCAAGCTTGGAAGTCTTTTTTGTTCGGAAGGAACTCATTCCAGCGTGTAAGTGTTTGCCGGGAGAAGACCGTCAATGAGAAAACCAGCATAGAGGTAAAGGCGATACTGGTCGTGATAGCGGAACCTACGACCCCGTAAGACGGGATGAGTAGAAAGCCGGAGATTAATAAGGCAATAAGCCCTACGCACGAGCTTGCCGTACTGTACCGGATCTTTCCGCTGCCGATGAAATAATGGCTGATGATGCTGTTGCAGCCTAACGCTACGATTCCGATCGATAATCCGC
Source organism: Parabacteroides sp. AF21-43 (assembly GCF_003635435.1). NCBI lineage: Bacteria > Pseudomonadati > Bacteroidota > Bacteroidia > Bacteroidales > Tannerellaceae > Parabacteroides > Parabacteroides sp. AF21-43. The sequence goes on from NZ_QTMG01000004.1 coordinate 238,726, forward strand.
CTATCACTTTACGTATGCCTTTGAACTCGGCGCTGAAAAGATAATCCGTATATATCCATTCCGGTACCAATAAGATACATCCCATCACGAGGGCTAAAGCGCAAAAGGTCAATTTGAAAAGCTGTAAGGTAATACGTTTTTGTTCCGTTGCCTCTGAGGTCTTGGCCACGCTACTGTATTCGATGAAACTTACGCTGCGACTAATATTCCATACACTCTCGGAGATCTTGGTCCCAGCGTCTAGCAAGCCTACGCTTCCCAACCCGGCGAAACGTTGTATCAAGAAATAATTGAGTCGGGTAGTACAGGTTTCCGCCAACCCGTCCGCACCGGCCCACAGGCCGTAGGCAAACATTTCTTTTAATAGACCGTAGAGTGATTTGCCGGAAGACCGGGATGTCTCCTTTAAGAAATAAGGAACAAGCATCGATAGGCTGGCAATAAAGGCTATGCCGTTCGTGACATATAATCCCCAGACATACGACCGTACGTCCGGGCGCTTCAATATATAATAGAAATAGAGTAAGACGAAAAATAGCAGTCCTCCTTGCAATATAAACGTGAGATTAAACCCTTTGATATTGTCTTTACCCAACAAGAAGCGGGCATTGGCGTTTACCGTAGAGCTCAAGATCGCCAACAAGAAGATATCCAGCCGATAGCCGGTGGGTAAAAGCCCGGTAAGATACATGAAGCCGCAAGCTAGGGAAGAGCCGATAGGTGTCCACAGATATGCGGAAAGGAAAATTGTCCGCATGGAGTAACGATTCATGAAATAGACAATCGTATTCCCGCATAAAATCCCATTGACGATTACCGCTATATTTACCGAGGCCACGATCAACCCGATCATCCCCACGCCCTCGATTCCCAGCACCTTTGCGTTGATGAAGATCAGCGCTAGGTTAAGGAAAGCTATCAGATAACGCGAGCCTATTGTCCCCAGTATCTTTTTTAACATAAGCTATAGTTGTAATCCATTCAGTAACCTTACATAGGTATCGATCGCTTCCCGGATCTCCGGTCCCTTGATGTATTCGTCCGCGGAATGGGAACGTGCCGAGTTTCCCGGCCCTATCTTTACGGAGGGGAAACGCATCAAGGCTTGGTCGCTAAGCGTAGGAGAGCCGAAAGGCTCTTTTCCCATCAAGATCGCCCGTCGCACAAAAGGATGATCCAGATCCGTGCGGGTGGAGCTAAGGCGGAAGCTGCGGGCCTTGATCTCGCAATGAACCTTTTCCTTGATTAGCTCGAATAACTGTTCGTTCGTATAAAATTCGTTGGTGCGGATATCTACCGTGAATTCGCATTTATCGGGAACGACATTGTGTTGTGTACCGGCGTGGATGATGGTGACAGTCATTTTCACCGGTCCGAGGAAGTCGCTTTTCTCCGGGAATTGATAGGTGCTGAACCATTCTATATCCTTCATCGCTAAAGTGATGGCATTGATGCCCTCATTACGTGCGGCATGTCCGGCCTTTCCGATAGCGGTGCAATCCAGTACCATTAACCCTTTCTCGGCTACGGCGGGTTGCATACCCGTGGGTTCACCTACGACAGCGAAGGAGATAGGAGGAAGCTCGGCCAATGCGCTTTCAATGCCATTCTTCCCGGATACCTCTTCCTCACAAGACGCGAGGAAGATTAGATTATAAGGTTGCTCTTTCTCGCTTAAGATGCAGAAGGCTTCATAGAGGGAGACTACGCTCGCCCCGGCATCGTTACTGCCCAGTCCATATAATTGATCATCCTCGGTCTCTTCGGGAGTGAACGGGTCTTTGGTCCAACCGGAAGCGGGCTTGACGGTGTCTATATGGGAGTTGAGTAAAAGGGTCGGTTTACCGAAATCGAAATCCGGGGCGATGATCCACAGGTTGTTGCCTTTGCGGAACACCTTTTGTCCGGCCTTTTTCCATTCTGCTTGCAGGAAATCCGCTACGGCGGTCTCGTCCCGGCTGAAAGACGGACGGGAGATCATGCCTTTTAATAAATCAATCGCTTCGTAATATCTTTCCATATTATAATAAATTATTTACGGTGCATCTGTCCTTCTCCAGTTGGGCTTTCAATTCTTCTAAGGAATCGAATTTGATGTCTCCGCGTACGTATTGAACGAATGAAACACGAATGCTATCATTGTAGATATCTCCGGAGAAATCCAGAATGTTGACCTCCATGGATATGTCCTTCCCATTATTGAGTGTCGGACGGTCACCGATATAAAGCATTCCCTTATATCGTTTGCCTTCCACCTCCACCCATACGGCATATACGCCAATACCCGGAATGACTTTAAAAGGCTCATCTACCCGTATATTCGCCGTGGGAAATCCTAGCGTGCGTCCCACTTTATAGCCGCTGACGATATGGCCCAGCAATTGATAGGGATAGGTCAGTAAATAAGCGGCTTCCGCTACATTTCCGGCTTGAAGTAATTTCCGGATCTCGGAAGAGCTGACGGCCGTATTCCCTTCGTCATAGGGAGATGCCTTCAGCACCTCGATACCACATTCGGTGCCATAAACGACATATTGCTCGAAGCCATCCGTCCGATCGTGCCCGAAACGATGGTCATATCCGATCAATAAGGTCTTTACATGCAGGCTCTTCGCTAAAATAGAGGTAATGAATTCCTTGGCCGAGAGCCGGGATAGCTCGATCGTAAAATCCAATACGATGCAATAATCTACTCCGGTAGTCTCTAATTGCTGTAACTTTTCCTCGAAAGAATTTAATAGCTTCGGTTGGTAATCCGCGTGCAATACGGCCCGGGGATGTTCCGGGAAGGTGATTACGGCCGATGGCAGGTTACGTGCTTTGGCAATCTCTTTCATCTCGTCGATTAAGAAACGGTGTCCTAGATGCACACCATCGAAAAATCCGATCGTAGCCACCAGTTCCTTTCCTTTCAGTCTGTCAAAATCTCTTACAACAATCATTGCGCCTTATTCATTTCTATTCCAATCGAAAGACAAATGTACGGGATAATTTTTAATAATCATGTTCTTATATATAGATACTTTACGTGTATGTTTACTGCAACCCGCGTTGCAGCAGAATTAGATACAGGTTGGTTTGGTTCGTTCTCGGGAAATATCTATATTTGCTAAGTATGAAAACGAAAACTCTACTCTGTATCATAATGATCCTGTCTTGGGGAATGTTGGGATCCGGACTAGCGGCGGAAGATATTCTTTTCAACCGTCTGGGAGTACAGGACGGTCTGTCTTCCAATGAGATCACTTGTATCCTGAAAGACCGGAAGGGGTTTATGTGGTTGGGTACCACTTCTGGGGTGAACCGTTTTGATGGGTATGAGTTTAAGCATTATAAATACAAGGAAAGCGGGTTGCCTTTTAGGGAGGAGCATGTCTCCGAGCTTCAAGAAACCGCCGATGGGCGTATTTGGATTACCTATAATACGAACCAACTTTGCGTATATGAGCCCGATAATGACCGTTTTATTCCGGAGAAGGAAATATTAGATAGCTTACGTCTAGAGAATCCTCCCGCTAAGATATTTGTCGACAATGATAAACAACTCTATTTCGCTACCTATACGAATGAATTTTGCCGTTATGATCAAGCGAGGGGAAAGATTTATTCGTATCCGCTAAATAAAGAGGATGGCCGGGTTTGTGATATGAGTGACGTGGGCGATCGTCTATATGTAGTCCATACCTCGGGAGTGGTAGAGGGGATCGATAAGGCATCCGGAGAACCTGTCTATCGGGATGAGTATCTGACTCAATATGCGAATGCCCAGTTATTCTATGTGTTCGCCGATAGTGACGGGGATCTGTGGTTTTTCTTAAATCCCGGATATAGTAGAGGTCTCTTTCGCCTAAATCCCAAAAGCAAGGAGTGGAAACATTATACGACCGAAACCCCGGTCGCTTTATCCTCTATAATGGTGCGTGACGTGGCGGAGGATATGAACGGTAATATCTGGATCGCTACCGATCATGGCGGTATCAATATCTTGGATAAACGTCTGGACCGGATGCGTTATATACGAAATAACCCGTTTAACCAAACGAGTTTGAGCCAGAATAGCGTGATCTGCTTGTATCGGGATGATACGGGGATTATGTGGGCCGGCACTTATAAAAACGGCATCAACTATTATCATGAGAGCATTTTTAAATTCCAGACTATCCGGTACCCTTTGGAGTTGATGCGGGATATCTTTAACAATGACTTTAATTGTATCGTAGAAGATAAAGAAGGGGATCTGTGGATCGGTACTAGCGGAAACGGCCTATTACGTTACGATCGGGAAACCGGGGAGTATGTCCGCTACCGGGCGGGGCGGGAAAGCGAGAACGCTATCTCCGGCGATGTCGTGATTAGTATGGCGAAAGATTTGGATGGCAAGTTATGGCTGGGTACTTATATGGAGGGGTTGACCGGTTTTGACGGGAAACGTTTCAAGCATTATCGGGATATCCCGGGCAGTAAGGACGGCTTATCCAATAATAGCGTGTATAGTTTGTATGTCGATGCCAAGAATCGTTTGTGGATCGGTACGTTGGAAGGCGGCCTGGATTGCTTGGATCAATCTACCGGGAAATGGACGTATTATCGTATGGGGGATAAGGAGAATGCGATTAACTCGGATATCGTATATAGCCTTTCCGGGGATGAGAAGGGGAATATTGTCGTTGGAACTTCTTTAGGAGTGAACTGGATCAACCCGGAGACGGGGACTGTTACTTCTTTTAACGGCACGAAGGATGGACGTTCCGTGTTTGAGGATCAAATCATCAATGTCGTATTTTGTGATAGCCGCCAATGGGTATGGATCGGGAGTAATCATGGGCTACATATATATGATAGGTTGAATGATAAGATGTATCGGTTGAACCATTCTTCCGGATTACCGGATAACAGCATCATGTCTATCTTGGAGGATAAATATCATACGGTTTGGGTGGGAACGAAGAACGGCTTATTGAATATCGTTCCGAATCGGGATACGGATAATAATTATACGTTCGATTGGAATAGCTATGATGAGAATGAGGGCGTTCAAGGACGTGTGTTTAACGTGAATAGCGCTTGCGGACTGGAAACGGGTGAGTTGGCGTTTGGCGGGACAAACGGTCTTACCTTCGTTGATCCTGCCCGGATACGTTATAATAGCTATGCTCCACCGGCGGTGATAACCGGACTTATGGTGAATAATGTCCCGATAACGGCGAGAGAGGCGTATGACGGGCATGTGATTTTGGATAAAGATATCACCTGTACCAAGCAATTGAAACTGAATTATACGGAACGTAATTTCTCCTTTACCATCTCTTCTTGTTGCTATTTCCTTCCTTTGAAGAATAAATATGCTTTTAAGATGGAGGGCTTCGACTCGGAATGGACTACCGTAAGCGCCTTGGAACGTCGTATTACCTATACGAACTTGAACCCGGGAACTTACACTTTCAAGGTAAAGGCGATGAATAACGACCGGATTTGGAGCAAGGAGATCACGAGCTTGCAGATCACGATCTTGCCTCCGTTCTGGGCTACCGGATGGGCAATAGCGTTGTATATCATAGCTGGTATATTATTGGCGTATGGCGTGATACGTTTTATTTTCCGTATCCAGCAAAAGAAGTTGGAGGAGGAGCAAGAACGGGCTACTGTGCGTCAGCAGCATGAGGTGGACGAGATGAAGCTTCGTTTCTTTACGAACGTAAGCCATGAGTTCCGTACGCCGCTAACATTGATCATGACTCCTTTGGAGAAGTTGATGAAAACGGAGAAAGACATGGAATCCCAGCAAATATTGAAGTTGATCTACCGGAACGCCGACCGGTTGCTTAAATTGGTGAACCAGTTATTGGATTTCCGCAAGATCGATATGCAAGGGGATAGCTTGGTCTTGTCTACCGGCGATATTGTCCCGTTCGTGCGTGACGTGGCTTATTCCTTCAAGGAGCTTTCGGAGCAAAAGCGGATTCATTTCTCTTTCTCCTCGGTCTTCACGTCTCTCCCAATGAAGTTTGACACGGATAAGGTCTTCAAGATCGTCTCTAATCTACTGAGTAACGCTTTTAAGTTTACGCCGGAGGGAGGTACTATCTCGGTGACGCTTAGCTTGCGGTTGGAGAAGGAGGGAGAGAACAAACTGGTTATCGAGGTGTCGGATAGCGGTATCGGTATTCCTGCGGATAAACAAGGAGCTATCTTCGATCGCTTTTATCAGGTGTCTTCCCCGGATAAGGGAAATCCCGTGGTAGGTACGGGTATCGGCCTGCACCTATGCCGGGAATTCGTGCGGATGCATCATGGGACGATAACCGTGAAAAGCGAGCCGGGAGCGGGTAGTACGTTTACGGTTACGCTGCCGGTGATCCCCTTGGACAACCAAGATATTATCTCGGCTCCAGAAGGAATTGCCGAAGGGGATATCTTGCCTCCGGTTGAGGAGCATGCGGAGATCGCTGATAAGGATGCGTCTCCGGCGGAAAGACCTACGTTGCTGGTCGTAGACGATAACACGGATTTCCGGGAATTTATGAAGTTAAGCTTGAGTGGCGTTTATTCGGTACTTACGGCGGCGGATGGAGAAGATGCGTGGAAACTCATTCCGGAGGAGCTGCCGGATATGGTGATCAGCGACGTGATGATGCCTATCACCGACGGTATCACTTTATGCCGCCGGATCAAGGGAGACATCCGGACTTCCCACATCCCGGTGATCCTACTGACGGCAAAGTCCGCTAAAGATAGCCAACTGGTCGGTCTGGAAGCCGGTGCGGATGATTATATCAGCAAGCCATTCAATATGGAGATGCTTCTCTTGAAGGTGCGGCATTTGATCGAGATGAAGAAGAAGATGCAAAAGGCCTTTATGCAGTCCTCTACCATGGGCATCGCCTTGACGGAAGTACAAGCTAGCTCCATGGATGAGGAGTTGATGCGTAAGGCCATCGCCTATATCGAAGAGCAGATCGCCAATCCGGAGTTGTCTGTAGAACGGTTGAGCCGGGAGATGGGCATGAGTCGTGTGAACTTCTACAAGAAATGCCTTTCCATCACGGGTAAGACTCCGGTAGAGTTGATCCGTACGGTGCGCTTGAAGCGTGCGGCGCAGTTATTGGAGAAGAGCCAGATGCGGGTCAACGAGGTCGCGCTGGAGTGCGGTTTCAATGATGTGAAGTTATTCCGGAAGTATTTTAAGGATGAGTTCGGAAGGCTTCCCTCTGACTATCATAAATAAACTTTTTCTAAATAAATGCCACGTAATTAGGGGATATAACAAAATATCCCCTTAAAATAAACATTCTTCCCCTACCTTTTTACGGTTCTCCCCATAACCCAAAACATTTATGGCTTCCTGTCCGCCGCGAACCCTTTAATTTTGCCAACGAATGAAGAACCATTTTTCTTGTATGGAAAAACCTGTTCGGACTCATTGCTGATCGGAAATAATTAAAGAATCTATAGAATATGAAACAACACATCGCGGTATTCACGTTAGGGCTTTCCCTGCTGACTTCCTGCATGACTGATTCCGCTTACCGGAAGGTCGAGAATGGCTTGGTCGCCGATATCCGTTCCGGACAGGCGAAGGCTGTTAAATTGGAAGTAATCTCTGATGATATTATCCGGGTAATCGCCTCTCCGGATGGTAAGTTTTCCAACCAAGTGAACTTGATCAAGGACACGAAATCGTTACCCGCCCCATCGTTTCAGATAACGACCTCGGGGGATACGATCATCGTAAGTACGCAAACCACACAGGCCCGTCTTTCACGGGAGACCGGAGAGGTTCGCTTTACCGACGCCAACGGACACACGATCCTTCGTGAGAAGACAAACGGAGGCAAGGAATTTACGCCGATCGAGGTGGAAGGAACCAAAGGTTATACCTTACGTCAGGTATTTGAGAGCGAGGACGAGGAAGGGCTTTACGGCCTAGGACAGCATCAGAGCGATGAGTTCAACTACAAAGGCAAGAACGAGGAGCTTTTCCAATATAACACGAAGGTGAGCGTGCCGTTTATCGTTTCCTCAAAAGGGTATGGTGTACTTTGGCATAACTATTCCTTGAGCCGTTTCGGCGACAAGCGTCCATACGCCGATTTGGGCGATGTCTTTGGTCTATACGGAAAAGACGGGAGGGCAGGGGCGTTGACCGCTACCTACTATACGGATAAGGCGAAGAATTCCGTTTTAATCCAGCGGGATGAAGATAAGGTAGATTATGAGAATCTGAAAACCATCAAGAACCTGCCGGCAGACTTCCCGAAGCCGAGCGCTTCCGCTACTTGGGAGGGCGAGATCGAGGCGAAAGAGACGGGTACTTATCATTTCAAACTACATTACGCCGGTTATACCAAGGTATTTGTGAATAATGAAGAGATCATCCCGGAACGTTGGCGTGCGGCATGGAACCCGAATGATTACAAGGCTACGGCCGATCTGGAAAAGGGCAAACGCTATCCGATCCGTATCGAATGGTTGCCGGATGGCGATGTCTCTTATATCGGCTTGAAGGTATTATCTCCGCTACCGGAGGAGGAGCGGGAGCGGTTGGCTTTCTGGTCGGAAATGGGGGATGATATCGATTACTACTTCATCAACGGAGAGTCTTCCATGGATAAGGTGATCAGCGGTTACCGCACGGTTACGGGCAAGAGCCAGATCATGCCGAGATGGGCGATGGGATTCTGGTTGAGCCGTGAGCGTTATAAGACGCAAGAGGAGCTATTGACCGCCTTGAACGAATACCGCCGGCGGCAGGTTCCCTTGGATGTGATCGTACAGGATTGGAGCTATTGGCCGGTAGACGCATGGGGTAGCCACGAGTTTGATAAGGAACGTTTCCCGGACCCGAAAGGCATGATTCAGGAAATCCACGATAAGGATGCCCGTATCATGATCTCCGTATGGCCGAAGTTCTATTATACGACAGAGCATTATAAAGAGTTGGATGCGCTGGGTGCTATGTATCAGCAGGCGATTAAGGATAGTATCCGCGACTGGATTTATCCGGGTTATATCGGCTCTTTCTATGACGCGTACAACCCGGAGGCCCGCAAGCTTTTCTGGAGACAGATGAACGAGCATCTGTATTCCTTGGGCATCGACGCTTGGTGGATGGACGCTTCCGAGCCGAACGTACAGGATAATACGGACATCGAATACCGGAAGGCGCTTTGCGGACCTACTTATCTGGGCCCTTCTGCGAAATACTTCAACGCTTACGCTTTGGCTAACGCCGAGGCGATCTACGACGGACAACGTAGCGTAAACCCGGATGACCGTGTATTCCTATTGACCCGTTCCGGTTTCGCCGGCCAGCAACGTTATTCTACCGCTACATGGAGTGGCGATATCGGTACTCGCTGGGAAGATATGAAAGCGCAGATCAGCGCCGGCTTGAACTTCGCCATGTCCGGTATTCCTTACTGGACGATGGATATCGGTGGCTTCAGCGTGGAGAACCGTTATATGGCCGCTAAGGAAGGTAGCGAGGATTTGAGGGAATGGAGGGAGTTGAACAACCGTTGGTATCAGTTCGGAGCTTTCTGTCCGTTGTTCCGTAGCCACGGGCAATATCCTTGCCGCGAGATCTATAATATCGCTCCGGAAGGATCGCCTACGTACCAATCGATGAAGTATTATACCGAGTTGCGCTATCAATTGATGCCGTATATCTATAGCTTGGCCTCCAAGACGCATTTTGAGGATTATACGATCATGCGTGCCTTGGTGATGGATTATTCGGACGATGAGAAGACTTACGATATAGACGACCAGTTTATGTTTGGCCCGGCCTTCATGGCATGCCCGGTGTATGAGTATAAGGCTCGCGACCGTGAGGTGTATTTCCCGTCAGGCATTTGGTACGATTACTACAACGGCAAGCGTATACAAGGCGGGACGACAATACATGTGGATGCTCCTTATGAGCGTATGCCTTTGTTCGTGAGAGCCGGCTCTATCGTACCGACCGGAAAGGTAATCCAGTCTACGAAAGAGGAACAGAAAGACTTAATCGTCTCTGTTTACGCCGGTGCCGACGGCTCCTTCACCTTATATGAGGATAATGGCGTGACCTACGATTACGAGAAAGGAAATTACGCTACCATCCCGTTTGTTTATGATGATGCGAGGCGAACGCTCACGATCGGCGCACGGGAGGGCGACTATCCGGGCATGATCCGCGAGCGTCAGATCACGGTACGTCTCATCACGCCGGAGAACCCCGCTGGCAAGGACGTGACAATATCTTACCAAGGTAAACCTCTAGTTGTAGAGACGGGGCACGCCCCGTCTCTACAACTGGGTAGTATCAATTAAACTATATAATCACTAATGATACCACTGATGAATCGGCCACTTGCGTGGCTTCTGGGCCTATTGCTCACCGCCTGTTCCCCCACCGGGGAGCAGGTGCGTGAACGTAGCTCATGGAATGACGATTGGAAGTTTGCCTTGTCGGATAGCGTTCAGGATTATTCATCCCCGGACAGCGATGATTCCACTTGGCGTATCTTATCTTTACCGCATGATTGGAGTATCGAGGGGGATTTCTCCCTCGATAACCCGTCTACCCCGGGCGGCGGCGCGCTACCGGGCGGGATTGGTTGGTATCGAAAGACATTTACCCTTCCGGAGACGGATCGGGGTAAGGTTGTTTATGTTGATTTCGACGGGGTTTACCGGAATAGCGAGGTCTGGATCAATGGTCATTCGCTGGGATTCCGCCCGAATGGTTATGTATCGTTTCGTTATGACTTGACGCCTTATTTGAGGTATGGAAGCCAACCGAACGTGATTGTCGTGAAGGCGGATAATAGCGAGCAGCCGAATTCCCGCTGGTATTCAGGCTCCGGTATCTACCGTAACGTATGGCTGGTGAAGGTGAATCCGGTACATGTGGACAACTGGGGTACTTTCGTGCATGATATGAGGATCTCACCGGAGGAGGCTACCTTCTCCTTGGAGGTGAGAATAAGGAATAGCTCGGAGGCGGATAGGGAGGCCGAAGTCTCTACCTCTATTTACGATGACCGTAACAGAGTTGTTACGGCACCCGTAACAACTCTGTTACGGGTACCGTATACGCCCTGTTACGACGCCTGTATGCGGGAGGCATCTGTCGATCATCAGTTCTCGATCCCAAATCCCAAACTTTGGAGTCCCGATTCTCCCTCGCTCTACACGTCCGTCACGGAAGTGAAAGTGGCCGGCAAGGTGGTAGACCGTTATGAGACGGTATTCGGATTGCGTACGTTCCGTTGGGATTCCGCTACCGGCTTTTATTTGAATGATAAGCCTTTGAAGATAAAAGGGGTTTGCCTGCATCATGATTTAGGCTGTCTGGGTGCCACCGTGAATACACGGGCTATCGAGCGCCAGCTACAGATCATGAAGGAGATGGGTGTGAACGCGATCCGTACCAGCCATAACGCCCCGGCACCCGAGTTGCTGGATCTTTGCGATCGTATGGGCCTTCTGGTACAGGATGAGTCTTTCGATATGTGGGAACGCCGTAAGTCTCCGTACGATTACGCCCGGTATTTCGCGGAGTGGCACGAGCGGGATTTGACGGACGAGATCTTGCGTGACCGGAATCACGCCTCTGTTTTCATGTGGAGTATAGGCAATGAGGTACTTGAGCAATGGAGTCATGCCGACGCTACCGAGCTGGATCTGCAAGCGGCGAACCTGATCTTGAATGCCGGTCATGCCATCGATCCCGCTTTGCTGAAGGATACGACCCTTAGTCGTCAATCCTTGATCACCCGTCATCTGGCGGCTATCGTGAAACGGCTGGATACCTCCCGGGTCGTTACCGCCGGCTGTAACGAGGTAAACCCTGCGAATCATCTGTTCCGCTCGGATGCCTTGGATGTGCTGGGCTTCAACTACCATGAGCGATATTTCGAGCCGTTTCTCCGGAATTTCCCCGGAAAGAAACTGATCGTGAGCGAATCTACCTCGGCCTTGATGACCCGTGGCTATTATGAGATGCCGTCCGATCATATTTATATCCGTCCGGAATCGTGGGACAAGCCTTTCGAGGCTCCCGAGCATGTTTGCTCCTCTTATGATAATTGCCATGTACCTTGGGGCTCTACACACGAGAAGACTTGGCATCTGGTGAAGACGCTTCCGCATGTATCCGGCCTGTTCGTCTGGACGGGTTTCGATTACTTGGGAGAGCCTACCCCGTATTGGTGGCCCAGCCGGAGCAGCTTCTTCGGTATCGTGGATCTGGCGGGTTTCCCGAAGGATGTATATTATATGTATAAAAGCGAGTGGACGGATGAACCCGTATTGCACATTTTCCCGCATTGGAACTGGAAAGAAGGCGAACCGGTGGATATCTGGGCCTATTATAACAATGCCGATGAGGTGGAACTATACCTAAACGGAAAGAGCCTAGGCGTACGACAAAAAACGGACAGTACCTATCATGTCTCTTGGCGTGTGCCTTTTACGCCCGGAACCTTGAGAGCCGTCTCCCGCTTAGGGGGTAAGGAGGTCTTGGTGAAAGAGATCCATACGGCAGGAGAGCCGGCCCGTTTGGTCTTGACCCCGGATCGTAGTGTCATCCAAGCGGATGGCTCGGACCTATCGTTTGTAACCGTAGATGTATGCGATATCGATGGTAACCGGGTTCCCGACGCTACCCCGTTGATCCGTTTCTCCGTGGAGGGCCCGGGTGAGATCGCCGGAACGGATAACGGAGATCCGAACGATCCGAACAGCCTCCGTAAACCGAAACGGCAAGCTTACTACGGAAAAGCCTTGGTCGTGATCCGGAACAAGGGCGGACAAGGCGACATCCACTTAAAAGCCATAGCCGAGGGCTTACCCGAGGCGACGGTAACGATTCAAGCGCAATAATAAACCTATAAATAAAAAGGAAATGAAAAAGATAATAGGCGTGATCGCTTGCGGGCTATTCTTGAACACGGCTGCTGCGAGCTCGCAGGTCACGGATAAAGAGAAGGTACAAATGGAGAAACGTATCGAGAAACTGATTAAGAAGATGACCTTGGAGGAAAAGGTCGGATTATTGCATGGTAACTCAAAATTCTATGTTGCCGGAGTAGAGCGTCTGGGGATTCCCGAGTGGAGCTTGAGCGACGGGCCTCACGGGGTACGTGCGGAGATCAATCGCCACGACTGGGCATATGCGGGTTGGACAAATGATTCCGCCTCTTATTTCCCGACCGGCACGGCTTTCGCCGCCACTTGGAATCCGGAGTTGGCTTACCGTCGGGGCGAGGTGCTGGGCGAGGAGGCTCGCTGGCGTAAGAAGGACGTATTGCTGGGCCCGGGCGTGAATATCATTCGCTCCCCGCTTTGTGGCCGTAACTTCGAGTATATGAGCGAGGATCCTTATATGAACTCCGTATTGGCGGTCGCTTATATCAAAGGCTTGCAGAGCCGTGACGTGGCTTGCAGCGTAAAGCATTTCGCCGTGAATAACCAAGAGACAAACCGTACGACTGTCGATGTGGAATGTAGCGAGCGTGCCTTGCGTGAGATTTATTTACCCGCTTTCAAGGCGGCCGTACAGGAGGGAGGCGCCTTGACGGTAATGGCCGCTTATAATAAATTCCGTGGGGAGTTCTGCGCGGAGAATAACTACTTGGTTCGCAAGATCCTTCGGAATGAATGGGGATTCGATGGCGTATATGTAACCGACTGGGGAGCCGCCCATAGCACGGTTCCTTCTATGGAGGCCGGCTTGGATCTGGAGATGGGCACGCTGATCGATAAATATGAGGATTGGTATTATGCCAACCCCTTGATCGAGGCTGTTAAATCTGGTAAGATTCCTATGAGCTTGGTGGACGAGAAGGTGGGCGATGTCTTACGTGTGATGATCAAGACGAATGTCTTGGACCCGAAAAAGCGTTTCGGCCCCGGCTCCATGAATACGAAAGAGCATCAGCAAGCCACTTACGACGCGGCTGCCGAAGCCATTGTCTTATTGAAGAACCAGAATAATCTTCTCCCGTTGGATTTCTCCTCGATCAAGAGTCTGGCGGTAATTGGCGATAACGCTACCCGCAAACATTCCAATGGTGGCTTGAGTTCCGAGATCAAGGCGGTTTATGAGGTAACTCCATTAGAGGCGCTTCGTGCGAAATGGGGCGATAAGGTGGATATCCGTTTTGCCCAAGGTTATGAGAAGTTATCTACTTTCGTGGAGGGTAGCAATAATGGGCAAAGCTCTGGTACTTTCTCTTCCAAGACACAGGAAAGCGACGCGTTATTGAAAGAGGCGGTAGAGGTTGCCCGCACGAGTGACGTGGCCCTTTTGGTTTGTGGTTTGAACCATGATTATGATACCGAGTCGTTCGACCGTCTGAATATGGATATCCCATACGGGCAGGTTGAGTTGATTCAAGAGGTGGTAAAGGCGAATCCTCGTACGATCGTGGTCATGATCGCCGGATCGCCGTTGAATATGGCCGCCGTAGATATTTGTTCCCCGGCTATCGTTTGGGCTTGGTTCAACGGTATGGAAGGAGGAAATGCCTTGGTAGACGTATTATCCGGCAAGGTGAATCCGAGCGGTAAGATGCCGTTCACCACTCCCGTGAGCTTGGATCAATCTCCGGCGCATGCGTTGGGCAACTTCCCCGGCAGGGATCTGAAAGTGAATTATGAGGAAGATATCTTGGTAGGTTACCGCTGGTTCGATACGAAGGGGCTTCCGGTCGTTTATCCGTTCGGTTACGGCTTATCCTATACGACATTCAACTATTCCAATCTGAATACGGATAAAAAGACGTATGATCAAGCGGACACGATCCAAGCGACTTTCACCCTAACTAATACCGGAGACCGTGAAGGAGCTGAGGTGGCCCAATTGTATGTAAGCGATCCGGTTTGCTCCGTGATGCGTCCGGTCAAGGAGTTAAAAGGCTTCAAGAAGGTATTCCTTAAACCCGGTGAGAGTCGGCGAATCACGTTGGACATCCCCGTATCCTCTTTAGCTTTCTATAGTGAGGCACAAAGCCAATTCGTCGTAGAACCCGGCGAGTTCATCCTCCAACTAGGAGCCTCCGCCTCAGATATCACGCAGAGAATCAGCGTGGAGGTGAAATAACTACCCAGTTGTAGAGACGGGGAGTGCCCCGTCTCCCACAGACTGATAGTATTCTTTAGTTACTATTTTGAAGGGATGAGACGGGGCACGCCCCGTCTCTACAAATAGATATTGAAAAATAACCGCTAGGACATTTTTCGTTACATTTCCTTGAACAAGAGCGCATCTATAGAGTTATATCCATATAATAACAATATAATTAAAGATGTGCTATGAACTCTCTACAAAATCCATTGAACGCTAACTATCCGCAAGATGTTACCCAAAAACCGGGCGAGAATGCGGTTTTCATTGTCTATGCTCTAAAAGATCTCCCCGACACGATTGATAAGGTAAAGGACGTGTGCGCTAATTTCTCCGCTTTGATACGTAGTATGCGCAATCGCTATCCTGATATGCAATTCAGTTGTACGATAGGATTCGGGGCGGATGCTTGGAAACGTTTCTTTCCGGAGCAAGGAAACCCCAAAGAATTGCAACCGTTTGAAGAGATCAAAGGAGTTAAGCTTACGGCTGTTTCTACCCCCGGGGATTTACTATTCCACATCCGCTGTAAGCAGATGGGACTGTGCTTTGAGTTCGCCTCCATTATAGACCAGAAACTGCGAGGTGTCGTGGAATCGATCGATGAGACCCACGGTTTTCGGTATAGAGACGGTAAGGCGATTATCGGTTTCGTGGACGGTACGGAGAATCCTGCCGTGGATGAAGACCCCTATCGTTTCGCGGTAATAGGCGATGAGGACCCCGAGTTTATGGGCGGAAGTTATGTATTTGTGCAAAAATACATTCATGATATGGTGGCATGGAATGCGCTTCCAGTGGAAGAGCAAGAGAAAGTCATCGGTCGCCGTAAATTCAACGATGTTGAGCTATCAGATGAGGAAAAACCGAAGAACGCCCATAACGCCGTGACGAACATCGGAGACGATCTGAAAATAGTCCGTGCTAACATGCCATTCGCCCATACCTCCAAAGGTGAATACGGTACCTATTTTATCGCCTATGCCAGCACGTTCAGCACCACCCGACGAATGCTGGAGAATATGTTCGTCGGTGATCCTGTAGGCAATACGGATCGTCTGCTGGACTTCAGCACGCCGATAACGGGAACTCTTTTCTTCGTTCCGTCGTATGAGTTGCTTGATAAGTTAGGGGAATAATTATTTATCCATCCTTAACTGTTTAGTTAACAGACTTCCACAGTGCCAATCATTTTCCATATCGTGGCACGGCTGTGCCATCAGCGTGGCATAGCTGTGCCTTCCTTATGGCAATGGTGTGCCATTGGGATGGCACAGTCGTGCCATCATGATGTGCTTATCTTTTAATGAAAGGCTTGTTGACTGATAAGGTTGGAGTTACGGATAACAGAAGTAAACCGCCTATTATCAATACTCCAAATATCCATAGCGGTTATATAGTGTTGGGAGTGTAGACGCGTGTTGTATGTCGTTTGCGGATTTCAACCCGGATTTATGAAGTTAACTTACTTGGTCATTTAAGTTAGCTTACTTTGCCAATGAAGTTAACTTACTTTGCCGTTGAAGCTAACTTACATTTGAAATGTTAGTTAACTGGTGACTATGCCTAAATTTACTTCACAGAT